>JAFEFW010000429.1 GCA_018240405.1 Pseudomonadota bacterium | reverse complement strand
CATCGAGTTCATGCGGGCCTGGGTCGGTAAGTCCTACGGCATCCCGCCGGAACAGGTGATCGGCTCGTCCGGGGTCACGGAGTTCCGCAAGACCGCCAATGGCAGCGTTGAACTGGTGAAGCTGGCGAAGGTGGATTTCATCGACGACGGACCTGGTAAACCTGTTGCAATCAATCGCTTCATCGGGCTGCGGCCGATCCTTGCCTTCGGCAACTCGGACGGCGATCAGCAAATGCTGGAATGGACCGCCGCCGGTGATGGCGCGCGGCTGATGGGACTGGTGCACCACACCGACGCGGAGCGCGAGTGGGCCTATGATCGCAAGGCGGCGTTCGGCCGGCTTGATAAGGCGTGGGATGAGGCTGTCCAACACGGCTGGCTGGTTGTCGATATGAAACGCGACTGGAGGATAATCTACCCGTTCGAGAAGCCGCGATGACGCCAAGTTTGATGAAGGGCGCAATCGTACGGCGACGAATGCGGTTCGATACGGTTGCGTCGGATGATGTGGTACCGGTCTCAGACCTCAGGCCTTCATCGCAATCGGAGGCTCACGCTTAAGCCTCACAGGAGAAACAGCCGCCGTCATGGCCATTCTGACAGCCATCGCTGAGTGGAGCCTGCTCGCTTTCGGCGCTCTGCTTCTTCTTGTGCAGCTCGCTGCGCATGAGGTCGGCCATTGGATCGGCTACAGGCAGAGGCCGAAAGCTGCTGGCCGGGCGGAGAGCGCTGCGCTCGTGGTCGGCGGGATCCTCGGCCTTCTTGCCTTCGTACTGGCACTGACCCTGTCGTTTGCCAGCAACCGCTTCAATGAACGACGGGCAGGCACACTGGCCGAGGCGAATGCGATCGGCACGGCGTGGCTCCGCGCGGAGGCAATCGGCCAACCCCGCGGCAACGAGATTGCCCGCCTCCTCGAGCAGTACACGCAGGTGCGCCTGGATTTCGTGCGAACCGGCGACGATCCGGACCGGCTCGCGGCGCTGAATCAGCAAACTAATACATTGCAGTCCGCCATCTGGGGACATGCGGCGGCGCTCGTGCGAGAGCAACCGGGACCTGTATCGACATGGTTGGCTTCGTCCATAAACGACGCTTTCGACGCAGGTACGGAAGAACGGTTTGGCTTCGCCTTCAGGCTTCCAAGCCAGATCGTCTGGTTGGTCGTCGGTCTTGTCATCCTCGGCGTAGGGGCCATCGGCTACCAACTCGGTCTGAAAGGTGGAACCGTCCGGCCAATGATTCTGCTGCTGACGGCCGTATGGACGGTCGTCATCGTTGACATTCTTGATCTGGCGGCAGGACGACTGGGACGATTCCGCACTGACCCGATTGCCTATGAGTGGACCCTCCGTGGCTTCAAGGGCGGCGTCACGATCCCGCCTCCCCCCGCGAGACAATAGGGGTGGTGGATGAGGTGGCGAGGCCCGGTAGCAAAACCCGGGGATTGCTGGGATGGGGCGGAGTCGCGGGCACACGAAATACCTTCATCCGCAACATTCTATGGTCCTACTGGGCGCGGACGCTGTGGGTTGCTGCAATGGCCGTTAGTCTTGCTGGATGCGCCACCCCCACGGATACCCGGTCCGACCAACTTGTCGCCGACGCGGTCGCCATCCAAAGGGCAGCAGCCGCCTGCAATCGGTCGGTAGCAGGGGACAAGCGGTACGAGGCGCTCGCGCTACGCTTGCCGCTGGCTGCCCCTTACCAAGCAACAGTGGCTCAAATGACCGACAGCAACAAAGTTGATGACGCCGAACGCAATGCATTACTGGCTTGGACGCAAGACATGCAACGGTGCCGCCAGCAGGCTATCGAATACGTTCGAAAGCGCGAGCCCGTCTTCCTGGCGCTGGTTCTGTCGGCTTGGACAGACGAGGACGGCGTGCTTGTGAAAGTGATCCAGCGTAAATTGTCTTGGGGCGATGCGGCAACGCAACTGCGCACCATTCAAATCAAGCTTCTCTCCAGCCTGACGGATCGGGCAATCCAGGTTGATGCCCAGCTCAACAGTGCCAGACAGGCCGAACTCTCGCGGCGGGTAGCGATCTTTGATGCGATCACCAACCTGGCACCTTAGGGTCAGATCCGCAGGCATCTATAGTAAGGAGACGGCAGATTGATTGGCATCGCAGCAAGCCTCATTGCCGGTGCCGCCGAGATCCGGCTTGTCAACATACAGCCGAGCGTCCGCAAGGTGCCCTAGATCACTGAAGGCCGGTAGTTTGGGAAGTTGCTGCTGGCCTAAATGTCGTCATTCTAAACTAGCGTGGAGCGATGATCGGTAACTGCGACCTCGATTGCTTCCCGATTCACGCGGCTTTGGCTTGGATCAAGTCCTGCTAAGTCGGTTATCCACAGGGATAAGTTATCCACAGTAGAATTTCTAAGTTCTATAATTTCAATTTCAACCTTAAATCAATTAGCCATTTCAACTCCTTAAGTAGCCTAAATGCGACCAAAGGGGCGGATTGTTACGACTAAGTGGGCGGATAGATGCGACCAAACGGGCGGCGCATTGCGACCAAGCGGGCGTCCTAATCAAATGCGACCAAACGGGCGGGTCGGTTAAATGCGACCAAACGGGCGACACCGCTTGCTATGGAGTTAGGCCTGAAAATTCAGCCCATCAATCGCCATTGGGGTCGCAATGTAGGGCTTTCGGCCCCCTTTGGCCTGGCTTGAACGGGGTAAATGCGACCAAACGGGCGGCGC
>JAFEFW010000428.1 GCA_018240405.1 Pseudomonadota bacterium | reverse complement strand
CGCGCATCGCGGTGGAGGGCAATGACGTCGTTGCCGGCGCCGCTGCGCTGGATGTCACGGTCGCGGAACATGCGGCCGCGGCGGGAGTGACCGGGCTGGAATTCCTGTCCGGCATTCCTGGGTCCATCGGCGGTGCAGTGGCCATGAACGCCGGCGCCTATGGCGGCGATATGGCCGGGGTCGTCGACTGGGTCGAGATCGTCACGCGCAATGGCGAACAGCGGCGCATGACCGTGCATGAACTCGCATTCTCGTACCGGCATGCGTCATTGCCGGCCGGCGCCGTGGTGACCCGCGCCCGCCTGCGCGCCATGGCGGGCGCGGCAGGACTGATTGCCGCCCGCATGGCGGAGATCAGGACAGCCCGCGAGGCGTCGCAGCCGGTCCGCGCCCGCACCGGTGGCTCCACGTTCCGTAATCCGGACGGCATGAAGGCGTGGGAACTGATCGACGCCGCCGGCTGCCGCGGACTGGTCCGCGGCGGCGCCATGGTGTCAGAAAAGCACTGCAATTTCCTGATCAATACCGGCAGCGCGACGGCCGCCGATATCGAGGGCCTGGGCGAGGAAGTCCGCCGCCGCGTGTTGGCTGCAACCGGTGTCACACTGGAGTGGGAGATCAAGCGCATCGGCGTGCCGGCGGGGAAGCCGGAGGTGGTGGGATGAGCAGGTCGATCGCCTCGACGGCCCACCGTGCCTGGCCCGCGCCCGTTGATCGTCATGACGGTCGATCAGGTGCCTTTGCCCGATCCAACGGGACAGCAACGACCGCCGCCTGCGCCACCCCAACCGCACCAGCCACCACCACCCACCCAGAGAACGCGCCATGACCCGCGTCGCAGTCCTTTTCGGCGGCATCTCGGCTGAACGCGAAGTCAGCCTGACCAGCGGACGCCAGGTCGTCGTGGCACTGCGCCAGGCCGGTTTCGAGGTCGACGCAATCGACGTGGGCCACGATCTCGGCGCCGTCATTGCTGCACTGAACCCGAAGCCAGATGTTGTGTTCAATGCCTTGCATGGTCGTTTCGGCGAGGATGGAGCCATTCAGGGCGTGCTCGACTGGCTTGAAATTCCGTATACCCATTCCGGCGTTCGCGCCTCGGCCATCGCGATGGACAAGCAGGCGGCGAAGGCAATGTTCGTCTCGGCCGGTCTTCCCGTGCCACGCGGCCGCATGGTGCCGATCGAGGAGCTGGAAGCGCGCGATCCGATGCCGCTGCCCTATGTGGTGAAGCCATCGAATGAAGGCTCCTCGGTTGGAGTCGAAATTGTCCGCGGCGGCGACAACCGGCGCGCACAGATCGCGCGCGCGTGGAAATACGGACCGGAGGCGCTGGTCGAGGAATACGTGCCGGGCCGGGAACTGACGGTCGGCGTGATGGGCGACCGCGCGCTGGCGGTCACCGAAATCGTCGCCCAGGCTAATACTTTCTATGACTATGAGTCGAAATACGCTGACCAGGGCTCACGCCATATCATTCCGGCTGGCGTGCATCCGGATGCCTATGCCAAGGCGATGGATGTCGCCGTCGCGGCGCATCGTGCCCTGGGCTGCCGCGGCGCCACCCGCTGCGATTTCCGTTACGACGACACCGAAGGTGAACCCGGCCGCCTTGTGCTGCTGGAGATCAATACACAGCCGGGCCTGACGCCGGTGTCGCTGCTGCCGGAGCAGGCGGCGTATCTCGGCATGAGCTTCCCGCAACTCTGCACCTGGATGGTGGAGAACGCTGCATGTCGCGGGTAAGACGAACCCCCCGCAATTCGGTTACCGACCGCCCGGCGCGCTGGCGCCTGCTGTTGCGCCGGCAGCGCGCGCTGCTGAAGCCGGCCGCCGGCGTGATGCTGGTCGGCGTCGTTGTTGTGGGCATCGCCGTCGTGGTGCATTCGGGAACGCAAAGCGCCTCCAGCACCAGCCTGTCGTCGTTCCGGGAAAAAATCGGCGCGCTGGGCGCGGCTTCCGGAATGCGGGTGCAGACCATCCGTGTCGAAGGCCGGGAAAACACACCGGAACCGTTGTTGAATGCCGCTATCGGCATCAGCAAGGGCGACCCGATCCTCGGCTTCTCCCTGGAACAGGCTCGCTCCCGCATCGAAACCTTGTCCTGGGTCGAGCGGGCGACGGTGGAGCGCCGACTGCCCAATACCGTGGTGATCGTGCTGGAGGAGAGGCGGCCCTTCGCCATCTGGCAGAACCAGGGCAAGTACGTGCTGGTTGATCGTGCCGGCCAGATTGTTGCGGATCAGGATGTCGCGCATTTCCGCCACCTACCATTGATTGTCGGTGCCGGCGCGCCGGTTGCCGCGCGGCCGTTGCTGACGGCGCTGACGGACCGGCCGGCGCTGGCGACGAAGGTGACGGCGAGCGTGCGCGTTGCGGAGCGGCGCTGGAATCTGCGTATGACGAGCGGCATGGATGTGATGCTGCCGGAAGGGCATGAAGCCGCGGCGCTCGATCGTCTGATCCAGTTGCAGCAGGAACAGAATGTGCTGGACCGTCCGTTGCTGGCGATCGACATGCGCCTGCCGGACCGGCTGGTTTTCCGGCCGAAAACCGCCAGCAGCGCGGACAATGCCGATCTGCTGGTGATCCCGCCGATCCCGCCCGCGGTGCCGCCTCCGGTGGTACCCGCGATCGCCAAGAAACCGACGTAGGAGCACGTAGGATGGCAGACAATCCGCGTCGTGTGCTTCCGCCGGCCGATACCGGACCGCC
>JAFEFW010000427.1 GCA_018240405.1 Pseudomonadota bacterium | reverse complement strand
GAAAGCGGCTGGTTTGCCGGAGCGGGCGACCTGCTCGACAATGCCGGCACGCTCGATCAGCAGGTCATGAATGGTGTTGTCGATGCGGTCGAGTTCGGCGCGCAGAACGGCCAGATCCGGTGTGGCGGGCGGCGCGGGTCGCCAGCCATCCTCCGCGGTCGAGTCCTCCGCCCCGGCCGCAGCCTGGGGCATATCCATGGTCGGTTCTGGGTTGCGCATGGCCGTTCCGTCAGGGGCAGGGAGACTTAGCGGATGTGTCCCTTTGTGCAAACCCATCCGGACCGGGGGGTCGTTGGTCAAGGGAAATCGTCGGTGCGGGCGGTGCGGTATCGGGTTCCGGATCGGCCGGTGTCCGTGCCCTGGCTGCGCGTTCACCGCCAGGCCGCGACGACGCCACGGGGTCGCACGGGTGCGGCAGCGCGCGGATGATGTGTGAACGTCGGTACTTGCCCCGATGGACAGTGTCAGATCGTCCATCGCCGTGACGCCGCCTGCGATGGTTCCTCCGGCCGGCGGCAAATTCAAGCCCGCCGCCTGCGGCGGCCCGCTACGCGGCTGCGGGGCTTGAGTTTACCGCCAGCCGGAGCGTCCTGCTCGGCATGCGTTTGACGACGGGGTGCGGCGATGGCTCATGAATCGCTGTTCCGCAGAAGCGACAGTGTCCGATCAATGGCGTGCAGACCGTTTCAGATGATGCTGATGTTCGGGCCGCTTCGGTGCATGTGCTCCCACACCGGTCGTGCGGCCGCACCCGCCGCGACGCAGCCCGCCTTATTGAGGCAGGGGTGACGTCGGCGGCTGCCATCGGGATGCTCTTGGCGCCTTCCTGGCATCTGCGCGCCTTGGCGGTGAATCCTTATCCTCCGCCCCGCCGGATGCGGCCCGGCCGGCACGGCAACCGCCAGGCTTCAGCCAGCCACCCCATCGGTGTAGACTGCCGCACATCCGCTGGATGAGACCCAGACCTGCGTTGTCCCTCCCGCTGTTGCGGCGCGCAACGCCACGCCTTATGCAAACGCGACGATGGACCAGACCGTCACCTCTATCGACGTCCCCCACCAGCATGTCAGCTTCAGCGAGGACCTCGCGCTGGAGTGTGGCACGACGCTGCGCGGGCATACCGTCGCCTATCGCACCTACGGCAGACTGAATACCGACCGCTCCAACGCCATCCTGGTCTGCCACGCCCTGACCGGCGACCAGTATGTGGCGGAGCGGCACCCGGTGACCGGCAAGCCCGGCTGGTGGGATGCCGTGGTCGGACCCGGCCTGCCAATCGACACCGACCGGTTCTTCGTCATTTGCCCCAACGTGCTGGGCGGCTGCATGGGCAGCACCGGCCCGTTGACCCGGCGCGATGACACCGGTGAGCGCTGGGGCACCGACTTCCCGCCGGTCACTATCCGCGACATGGTGCGCGCGCAGAAATGCCTGATCGACCATTTGGGGATCCGGCGGCTGTTCGCCGTCGTCGGCGGCTCCATGGGCGGGATGCAGGTGCTGCAATGGGCGGCGCTGTATCCGGACGCGGTCTTCGCGGCCATGCCGATCGCCTCGGCGGCTTACCACTCGGCGCAGAACATTGCCTTCCATGAGGTCGGGCGGCAGGCGATTTTCGCCGATCCGGACTGGAATGGCGGCCGCTACTGGCAGGCGGGGCGCATCCCGGCCCGCGGCCTCGCCGTGGCGCGGATGTGCGCGCACATCACCTACCTGTCCGAGGAAGCGCTGACCCGCAAATTCGGCCGCCGCCTGCAGAACGCGCCGAAGGACCCGACCGAGGCGATCTCGCTGTTCGGCGAAATGTTCGAGGTGGAGAGCTATCTGCGCCACCAGGGCAGCACCTTCGTGCAGCGCTTCGACGCCAACGCCTACCTGACGATCACGCGGGCGATGGACTATTTCGACCTGGCGGCGGATTACGGCGGCGACCTGGCGGCGGCGTTCAAGGGCACGCGGACGCGGTTCCTGCTGGCGTCGTTCACGTCCGACTGGCTGTTCCCCACCAGTGAAAGCAGAACGGTCGCGCGCGCGCTGAACAGAGCCGGGGCCAATGTGTCCTTTGTGGAGTTCCCGACCGACAAGGGACATGACGCCTTCCTGCTGGATGAGCCCGACTTCCACCGCGCCATGGCGGGATTCCTGAAGGGCTGCGCCATGCATGCCGGCCTGCCGCCCGCTGGAGCCCCGGTGGGGCCGAGGCCATGACCACCATGGACCCGGTCCGCTTCCTGGCGAAGAACCTGCGGGTCGACCTGGCGCTGATCGCCGGCATGATCGCGCCGGGCGCGCGCGTACTGGATATCGGCTGCGGCGACGGCACGCTGATCGACCATCTGTTCCAGACCAAGGGCTGTGACGCGCGCGGCATCGAGATCGACATGGCCGAGGTGACGCGGGCGGTCGTGCACGGCCTGCCGGTGATGCATGGCGATGCCGACGTCGACCTCGCGCACTATCCGGACGGCGCGTTCGACTACGTGGTGTTGTCGCGGGCCCTGCAGGCGGTGGAGAAGCCGCGCGAGGTGCTGGCGCAGATGCTGCGCATTGGCACGCGCGCCGTCGTCAGTTTCCCGAATTTCGGCCACTGGCAGGTCCGCTGGCAGCTGTTGTCCACCGGGCGCATGCCGATGACCGCCACCTGGGACCGGCCCTGGCACGAGACGCCGAACATCCACCCTTGCACGATCCGCGACTTCTTCGCGCTCTGCGCCCAGGACG
>JAFEFW010000426.1 GCA_018240405.1 Pseudomonadota bacterium | reverse complement strand
CAGCCCGATGCCGTTCGGTGTCAGGATCGGATGCGCGATCTCCTTGATCATCGAGCCATCGGCCAACGCGTAATAAAGCCCGCCCCAATCACGGTCCCTCGCCCGCGCCTTGCCGAGGTCGGTGAAGTAGAATCCACCCAGCCCGTCGAACACGATGTCGTTTGGACCCAGTAATTTGTTCGGGCCGCAATGGTCGTAAAGCACCGTAACGGCGCCGGTCTTCGGGTCGACGCGCTGGATGCAGCCGCCCTTGTAGTCAGCCGCCGGGCCGGCGGGGCGCATCAGGTTCATCTCCAGCCGCCACTGGAACCCGCCATTGTTGCAGACGTAGAACGCGCCGTCCGGCCCGACCG
Source organism: Pseudomonadota bacterium (assembly GCA_018240405.1). Taxonomy (GTDB): domain Bacteria; phylum Pseudomonadota; class Alphaproteobacteria; order Acetobacterales; family Acetobacteraceae; genus Rhodopila. The sequence continues at coordinate 2,384 of JAFEFW010000426.1, read as the reverse complement.
CCAGGCCGTTCGGGCCGCCGCCGGTCTCGGCCACCACCTCGGTGCGGCCGTCGGGGAAGACGCGGGTGATGGTCTGCCGCTCGATCTCCACCAGCACGATGGAGCCGTCCTTCATCCAGACCGGCCCCTCCGGAAAACGCAGGCCGGTGGCGATGACCTTGATGTCGCTGCTCATGGTGACGAGTTCCCCCAGGTGTTGCCGGTAGGATAGCGGATCGCGCCGAGGCGTCCACCGGCGCCGCACCAGGGCCGCCGGCCGACGCCGACCATGCCGTTTCGATCCGTGGTGCGCGGCCGCCCGGCAACTGGCTTGCGTGGTCAGGGCGACGCGGGGTTATCATGCCGGCCTGTCGGACGCGACACGCCGCAAAGGACGACAGCATGCCGCGCAATCGTAGAGGGCTGCTTGCCGCCGCCGCCCTGCTTGGAACAACCAGCATCGCCGGAACACCCGCCTGGGGCGCGTTCACCTTCAGCTTCCAGCAAATGGGTCCGGACGTCGTGGCCACCGGGGCCGGCTCCCTCAACCTCGCCGCGCTGTCGCCGGCCGGCCAGGACTCCCTCGCCGCCAACGGCGTCAGCGCCGCAACCGCTACCGCCGGCATTGCCGGTTCGGTTGCGGTTTATGCCGGGATCACCGGGCCGGCCAGCTTTGGTCCTGGCGGCGCGACCGTGGCCTCCAGCGGCGGCGGGGATGCCGTCGCGGTCAACGGCAAGGACTCCTACCTGGGGGTCCCGTTGCCGTACGGGCCGGGCTCCGCCCTCGCCAACCACATGACCTTCGCCGGCCAGAGCTTCGCCGGCCTCGGCCTGACGCCGGGAACCTACACCTGGAGCTGGGGCGAAGGTGCCACGGCCGACCGCTTCGTCGTGCAGGTCGGTCCTGTCGCCGCGCCGGAGCCCGGCCCGCTCCCAACCTTCGGCGCCGGCCTGTTCTGCCTTGCCGCACTGCGCATCGCAGGGGCCAACCTGCGGCGCAGGGACCTCCTGGCGGCCCAACCACGGCGTTAGCCGCCCGTTAACCAACCCGGCGTACCCTTGTGTGGTGCGCCCGCTGCTGAACCCGGACCATCCCGATCGAGCGATCCTCGCCGCCGCCACGCTGCTGCTGGCAGGGGCGGTGGGCGCGGGACTGGCGGTGGACCCTGCCCTGTTCTGGCTCACGCTCTGCGGCATCGCAGCTGTCGGCGCCGCAGTGCTGGTCTGGCGCTTCTCCACCGCCAGCTGCGTCATCTGGCTGCTGGTGACCGCGGCGACGCTGGAGATGGCGCTGAACGACCTTGCCGGCTCCGGCTGGTTCGCCGGCACCATCGCCGCGGTGAAGGGCGCAGGCCTGTTGCTGGCCCTGGTATGCGCGCTGCAATACGGCGTGCGGGCAGATGTCACCAGCCCGGCACTGGCCTACCTGTTCATCCTCACCGCCGGCTGGGCGCATGGGCTCTATCCTGGGCTGACGCTCTCCGACAGCCTGCGCTCCTTCCTCGGGTCGGCGGCGCCGTTTGCCTTCGCCTTTGTCCGCCTGCCGCGCGCCTGGGGCGAGGCGATGGTGACCGCCACCAAATGGGCGCCGCTGGTGGCCGTGGCGGCGGCGTTGCCATTGGCGCTGGCCGGCGTCCGTCCCCTGTTCGTCGACAGTGGCGGCCTGCGTCTGGGCGGCCTTGGCCATCCCGCCTTCCTGGCCAATATCTGCCTGCCGGCGCTCTACGCCACGCTCATCGCGTTGTTCCGGCTCGGCGGCCGGGCCAACCTGCTGCTGCTGGCGGTCAATGGGCTCATCCTGCTGCTGACCGGCGCCAGAGCCCCACTGGCGTATGCGGTGGCGGTAACGCTGTGCAGCCTGGTCGCCGTTCCGGCGCCGATGTTCCCGCCGGAGACCCGCCGCGTGGTGCTGCTGTGCGGCGGGCTGGCGCTGCCGATCCTGGCGGCGCTGGGCGGAGCCTTCGCCGATATCCGCATCTTCAACGTGACACTGAACGAGACCGCGAACCTGTCCGGCCGCGATCTGCTGTGGCCGGCGTTCCGGGAGGCGGCAGTGCAGTCGCCGTGGTTCGGCTGGGGCCTGGGCGCCGGCAACTTCATCATCCCGCCGACCTCGGACGTAGCGAAGACGCTGCAGACCTGGGCGGCGCACAATGAGTATCTGCGGATGCAGGTCGAGGGCGGCGAGATCGGCCGCGCGCTGTTGGTCCTGGCGTTTGCCGCCTGGGTGACGGTGCACACGCGGCCGCTGCCCGCGTCCGACCGCATGATCCTGCGCCTGGCCTTTATCGCGTTCGGCCTGCACGCCATCACCGACAACGTCCTGATCTCAACGCCGGCCTGCGTGCTGTTCGCCTTTGCCACCGCGGCGTTCACCCGCACCGAGACGCGGCCGGATGACGTGT
>JAFEFW010000425.1 GCA_018240405.1 Pseudomonadota bacterium | reverse complement strand
GATCTTGCCGCGCGTCTGGGCGAGGGCGCGGCCTCGCCGGTGCAGGCGCGATACGGCACGATCGACGGCGATGAATCGCTGCGGACGGCGCTGGCGACGGATATGAATCGGGTTTATGGCGCCTGCCTCGGGGCAGGCGACGTCGCGATCACAGCCGGCGCGAATCTGGCTTTCACCATGGCGTTGACGGTGCTGTGCGGGGCCGGGGATCAGGTGATGCTGCCGGTGCCATGGTATTTCAACAACGCCATGGCGCTGACCATGCAAAACCTGGAGGCACTGCCGTTGCCGTGCCAGGCAGAGGACGGGTTCGTGCCGGACCCGGATCGGGCGGCGGCATTGCTCACACCGCGGACACGGGCCATCGTGCTGATCAGTCCAAACAACCCGACCGGCGCAATTTATCCGCCCGACGTCATCGCCCGCTTCGCCGCGTTGTGCCGGGACCGCGGCATCTGGCTCATCGTCGACGAGTCCTACCGCGACTTCCTGCCGGACAGTGCGCTGCCGCCGCACACGCTCTTCCAGGATCCGGACTGGGGCGACTACGTCGTCCACCTCTATTCTTTCTCGAAAGCGTATTGCGTCGCCGGCCACCGCGTCGGCGCCATGGCCTGCGGGCCGGAGGTACGAAGCGAGCTCAACAAGGTCCTGGACACGATGCAGATCTGCCCGCCGCGCGGGCCGCTGCCCGGCCTGACCTGGGCGATCGATCATCTGCATGAGTGGAAGGCCGGCAACCGGGCGATCATTGCCGAACGGGCGCGCGTCTTCCGCGCGGGCGTCGGGCAATTGCCGGACTGGCGGATCGACGCCTTGGGCACCTATTTTGCCTATATCCGCATCCCCGAGGGCGAGCGTGACGCCATGGCGATCGGCGAAGCGCTGGCCACGGAATGCGGCCTGCTGTCGCTGGTCGGGCCGTTTTTTGGTCCTGGGCAGGAACGCCATCTGCGGTTGGCGTTTGCCAATGTCGGGCTGGAGGCCATAGCGGCGGTGCCGTCTCGCCTTCAGGCGCTGCGATAGCCGGCGGCACACGACCCGATTCCCAACGCCCGTCCGTAGCGAAGCTGCACTGAGCTAACATACAGGGCGGTGCCGATCGGGCAACCGTTGTCGAGCCGGCTAGCCGGGCCGGACGCCAACGGGCATCCCTGCCAAGTCCGCGCTCAAGCTTTCCCGCGGACTTCAGGTTTGATCGAAGCGGATGCCGATAAAGCTTTGGAACCATGTCCCTTCTTGCTATGGCTTGTCTCAAGGTGACATCGGCGGGGGCGGCGGCGTTATGGCGCGTGCGGTATGGGCGTGGCGTGGCGTGATGCTTGGGTTGCTGACGGCAGCGCTGAGCGCGGGTCATCCGGGCGCAGTGTTGGCCAAGGCCAGCCACCACCGCACGGCCGCGTCGCACGGAGCGACCGCTCCGGCACATGCTCAAAGCAAGGGTAGGGCAACTGCACAAGCGCATGCGAAGCAGAAAACGGCGTCGTCTCGCCCAGTGGCGCGCCGGGGAAAGGCGCCCACCACGGCCGCCAAGCCCACACGGCCTGTGAAAGTTGCGCTTGCCGCCAAGCCCCGGCTGCCGGCCGACGCGCATGAAGCCGTCCGGCCAATGATTGTCATCGATGCCGGACATGGCGGGCGCGACCCGGGTGCGATCGGTCCGCGCGGCACGCGCGAGAAGGACGTGACGCTGGCGATGGCCCTGGAACTGCGCCGGATGCTCGACGCGACCGGGCGCTATCGCACGGCGATGACTCGCACGCGCGATCAGAGCGTCTCATTGCCGGAACGGCTTGCCTTCGCGCGGGGGCGTGACGCCGACCTGCTGATCGCCATTCATGCCGACGCCTCGCCGGATCGGCGCGCGCGCGGCGCCAGCGTCTATGTCAGTGGCGGCCGCGGTGTCAGTCATCTTGCGGCGAGCAGCATCAATTCCGGCCGGATCGCGCAGGCGTTGACCGCCGGTGAGCCGCGTCCCTCCGCAAGCTCCGCGTGGTTACAGTACAGCATGATCGACCAGTTGTCCGAGGAAGTGGACATGGTCATCGCACCCGCTCGGGCCGCACATCTGTATGTGCTGGGTTCGCGCTCGATTCCGAGCGTGCTGCTGGAGACCGGGTTCATTTCCAACCGCGAGGAGGAGGTGCTGCTGAAGCAGCCCGCGCATCGGCGGCGGATCGTCGGTGCGGTCAAGGATGCGGTGGATGATTACTTCCGCGGCATAAGGGAGGGGGCGCCGCGGACGTAGCCGCGGCCATGCGCACGGCGTTCGTATAGAGCTCATTCATCCCTAACGCGGCATTCAGCAACCTTGTATTTTGGGTCGCCGCGCGGACGAAGCAGCAAAGAAGTGGCGGCGGCGCGCTCCGGCTCCGCCGCCACGTTCTCAACCAATCAGAACTTGGAAACCCGCGTCTCCTTCGCGGTGATGAACTCCAGCAGCGCCGGCGTGCCGTTCTTCGTCTGCTCGATGCCGCGCTGGATCGCCGCCTTGATGTCGCCTGGCTGCGTCACCCGCTCACCATAGCCGCCGAAGGCGCGGGCCATCGCCGCGTAGTCGCCGGAGATGTCGGTGGAACGATACTTCTCGGTCGAGATCGGCATCACCTTCAACTCGATCGCCATGGAGAAGTTGTTCAGCAGGATCGACAGGATCGGGATACGCTCACGCACGGCCGTCTCGAAGTCCATGCCGGTGAAGCCGATCGCCGCGTCGCCCCACAGGTTGATGCACAGCTTGTCCGGCTTCGCCAGCTTT
>JAFEFW010000424.1 GCA_018240405.1 Pseudomonadota bacterium | reverse complement strand
TTCGGGCCGGCGCACATCCTGCTGCGCCAGATCCTGCCCAACGCGCTGGGGCCGCTGATCGTGCTGGTGACGCTGGACCTGGGCAACGCCATCCTGGTCTTCGCCGGCCTGTCCTTCCTTGGCCTGGGCGTGGTGCCGCCGACGCCGGAATGGGGTTCCATGGTGTCGGAAGGTCGCGAACTGGTGGAGCAATGGTGGGTCGCCGCTTTCCCGGGGCTGGCGATCCTGTCCGTCGTGATCGGCTTCAACTTCGTGGGTGACGGCATCCGCGACTGGCTCGACCCGCATGCCCACCGGCGCTGAAACCCTGCTATCCGTCGACGATCTGCGGGTCTGGTTCTACACCGACTCCGGCGTGGTGCGCGCCGTGGACGGCGTGTCGTTCCAGGTGCACGCCGGCGAAACGGTTGGCATCGTCGGCGAGTCCGGTTCCGGTAAGAGCGTCACGGCGAAATCCATCATCCGCCTGCTGGAGGAACCCGCCCGCATCACCGCTGGAACGATCCGCTTCCGCGGCCAGGACATGGTGACGCTGGGCGAGGAGGCGATCCGCGACATCCGCGGCGCCGAAATCGCCATGGTCTTCCAGGACCCGATGACCTCGCTGAACCCGGTGCTGCGCATCGCGAAGCAGCTTGTCGAAACGATGACGGCGCACAAGCGCTTTAACGCCGCCGAGGCGCACCAGCGCGCGGTCGACCTGCTGGGGCGGATGGGCATCGCCAACCCCGGCAGTGCGATTACGAGCTGGCCGCACCAGTTCTCCGGCGGCATGCGGCAGCGGGTGATGCTGGCGATGGGCTTCTCCAACCAGCCCTCGCTGATCATTGCCGATGAGCCGACCACCGCGCTGGACGTGACAATCCAGGCGCAGATCCTGGATCTATTGCGCGGGCTGAACCAGTCCCTTGGCACCGCGGTGATCCTGATCAGCCACGACCTTGGTGTCATAGCCGAAATGTGCTCCCGCATCCTGGTGATGTACGGCGGTGAGGTGGTGGAGGAGGGCTCGCCCGCCGACCTGCTGTCGGACCCGCGCCATCCTTATACCTGGGCGCTGCTGCACGCGGCGCCGCGACTGGACGAAGCGGGCACGGGCGACCGGCGGCTGACGACGATCGAAGGCCAGCCGCCCGATCCGCGCGCCTGGCCCGAGGGTTGCCGCTTCCGCGCGCGCTGCCCGTTCGCGATCACTGCGTGTGCGGACCATCCGGCGCTGCTGCCGGTTGGCGAAAACCGGCTGTCGCGCTGCTGGGTGACGCAGCAGGGCGGCGCGCTGCACCCGCCCGAAGTGTCCCGCAGCTTCACAGAGCGTGCGCCGGCCGCGGCGGAGCGATTGCTGCAAGTAACGGGTCTGGAACGGCATTTCGCCCTGCCGAAGAACGGGTTCTTCGACAAGCAGCGCGTGCTGCGCGCGGTCGATGGCGTCGACCTGCATGTGGCCCGTGGCGAGACCGTCAGCATCGTCGGCGAATCCGGTTCGGGCAAATCCACCATCGCGCGCCAGATCATGCGGCTGGACACGCCGACCGCCGGCAGCATCCGTTTCGAGGGGCAGGAGATCGCGCAGGCGTCGCAGGCGGCGATCCGGCCGTTGCGCCGGCGGCTGCAGATGATCTTCCAGGATCCGTACGCCTCATTGAATCCGCGCATGACGGTCGGGCAGATCCTGGAAGGCCCGCTGCGCCTGCATAATCTGGTCCCGAACGGCGCCGACGCACGGCGGCGCGTCGCGGAGCTGCTGGATCTGGTGGGCCTGCCGGCAACCGCGATGCAACGCTATCCGCACGAATTCTCCGGCGGCCAGCGGCAACGCATTTCCATTGCCCGGGCGCTGGCGGTCGAGCCGGATTTCATCGTGGGCGATGAGCCGATTTCGGCGCTGGACGTGAACATCCAGGCACAGATCATCAACCTGATGATCGGGCTGCAGGAACGTCTCGGCCTGACCTACCTGTTCATTGCGCACGACCTGGCGGTCGTGCGGCACATTTCCGACCGCATCTACGTGCTGTACCTCGGCAAGGTCATGGAGACGGCCCCGGCTGAGACGCTGTTCGCCCAACCGCTGCATCCTTATACGACGACGCTGATTTCGGCGGTGCCGATCCCGGAGGCGGGGAAGGCCGGCCGGCGCATCGTGCTTCAGGGGGAGATTCCGAGCGCTGCGAACCCGCCATCGGGCTGCCGGTTCCGCACGCGCTGTCCGGCGGCCACTGCGCGCTGCGCGCAGGAGACGCCGGCGTTGCGGGAGATCGAGCCAGGACACCAGGTCGCCTGCCATTTCCCCGGGGCCGTCGAAGCCGTGGCGCGGTGAGGCCGCATCGCCCGGCCGCACGCGGGTAACCGCGCCGATTTGCCACCCCAGCCGGCCGATGGCACCTTCCCGTCAACCAAACCCACCGGAGGACCTCCAGGCATGGCGATCGCTGTCCGTCAGTTGCATCCGCATTTCGTCGGCGAAGTCAGCGGCGTTGACCTGCGCCGCCCGATGACGGCGGCCGAGGTCGAGGCCCTCACCGCCGCGATCAACGAGCACGCGGTCCTGGTGTTCCACGACCAGCTCATCGACGATGCGCAGCAGCAGGCGTTCAGCCGCAATTTCGGCGACCTGGAAACGACGGTCAGGGCCTACCGCGCCGATTTCGTGCCGCGGCTGGACGTGCACATGGCCGACATCTCCAACCTCGACGAGAACAACCGGGTGCTGCCCAAGAACGACCGCCGGCGGCTGAACGCGCTCGGCAACCGGCTGTGGCACTCCGACAGCAGCTT
>JAFEFW010000423.1 GCA_018240405.1 Pseudomonadota bacterium | reverse complement strand
CCACACCTATGGCGTGGGCCTGCATTGGCAGGTCGTGCACAACGCGGTTCCGCCGGGACCGCCGCCGGCAGCCAAACAAGACATGATCCTGTCGGTCGGACGCTGGTGGGACGAGGGCAAGAATGGCCGCGTGCTGGACGAGGCGGCGCCGCACGCGCCCTGGCCGATCATCCTCGCCGGCGCACTGCACGGCCCGAACGGGGCATCCTCACAGTTCGCGCATCTTGAAACGACCGGTGCGCTGCCCCCACCGGAGATTCGGACGTTGATGCAGCGGGCGGCCATCTTCGCGGCCCCGTCACTGTATGAGCCGTTCGGCCTGGCCGTCGCCGAGGCCGCCACCGCCGGCGCCGCCCTCGTGCTGTCTGACATCCCGACCTTCCGCGAGCTTTGGCACGGCGCCGCATTGTTCGTACCGCCCGACCAGCCTCAGGCCTGGGCGCAGGCGTTCCACAGCCTGGCCAATGACGTCACCCTGCGGCAGCGCCTCAGCGCGACCGCGAAGCACCGCGTGGCAACGTTCACGCTGGGCAGGCAGGCAGAGGAAATCCATGCTGTCTACCGCAGCCTGAAGACGGCGGCCGCGGCATGAAGTTCGTTCTTTACGCGCATTCGGTTGCGTCCGACTGGAACAATGGCCACGCCCATTTCATGCGCGGCATCCTGACGGAGCTGGAAGCGCGCGGCCACCGCACGCTGGTGCTGGAACCCGCGGACGGATGGAGCCGCAGCAACCTGATTGCCGACCAGGGCACCGAACCGCTGGCCCGCTTCGCCGCCACCTTCCCGACCCTGACGGTGCAGACCTACGGCGCGGATTTCGACCACGCCGCCGCTCTCGCTGATGCCGATGCCGTCGTGGTGCATGAGTGGACACCGCCCGACCTCGTCACGCGTATCGGCCGGCTGCGCGCTCATGGCGGCCGCTTCAAGCTGCTGTTCCACGATTCCCACCATCGCGGCGTCACCGATGAGGACGCCATCCAGGCGATGCCGCTGGCGGACTATGACGGTGTGCTGGCGTTTGGGGAAACGCTGCGGCGGCGGTATGAGCGGCTTGGCTGGGGACAGCGGGTGTTCACCTGGCATGAGGCCGCCGATACGCGCCTGTTCAAGCCGCTGCGCACCGAGGCGCCACGCGAGGACATCGTCTGGATCGGCAACTGGGGCGACGGCGAACGCACGCAGGAACTGCTGGACTATCTGGTCGCGCCGGCCCGCGACCTCGGCTTCACCGGCTCTGTCCACGGCGTGCGCTATCCGCCCGAAGCGCTGCATCACCTGGAGCGAACGGAGCTGCGCTATCGCGGCTGGATTGCCAACGCCGACGTCCCGGCAGCGTTCGCGCGACACTGCATGACCGTGCACGTCCCGCGCCGGCCCTATGTCGACGCGCTGCCCGGAATCCCGACGATCCGCGTGTTCGAGGCGCTGGCCTGCGGCATCCCGCTGGTCTGCGCGCCCTGGAACGACGACGAAGGCCTGTTCCGCCCCGGCTGGGACTACCTGCTCGCGCGCGACCCGGACGAGATGCGCCGCCACCTGGACGCGCTCGCTCACGACGCCAGCCTGGCCGCTTCCCTCGCCGATAGCGGCCTGCGCCGTATCCAGGAGCGGCACACCTGCGCCCATCGCGCCGACGAACTTCTGACCATCCTGGAGACCATCGGAGCGCGCCCATGAAAATCGCGATCTACGGCTCGAGCCTGGTGTCGTCCTATTGGAACGGAGCGGCAACATACTACCGCGGCATCCTGCGTGCGCTGGCCGCTTATGGCCACAGCATCACCTTCTATGAACCGGACGCCTATGGCCGCCAGGACCATCGCGATATCGATCCGCCGCACTGGTGCAACGTCGTCGTCTATCCCGCCACCGGTTCAGGCCTGGCCGGCGTTCTCGGCCAGGCTTTCAACGCCGATGTGGTGATCAAGGCGAGCGGCGTCGGCGTGTTCGACGACGAACTGATGGACGGCATCGTCTCGCTCAGCCGTCCCGGCGCGGTCCGGCTGTTCTGGGACGTGGACGCACCGGCCACGCTGGCCGAGATCGGCGGCAATCCCGGCCATCCGGTGCGGCGCGCCCTGCCCTATCTCGACGCCGTGCTGACCTATGGCGGCGGCGATCCGGTCATCGAGGCCTATGCCAGCCTCGGCGCCCGGATGTGCGTGCCGGTCTACAATGCGCTGGATCCGTCGACGCATCATCCCGTCGCGCTCGACAACCGGTTTCGCGCCGACCTGACCTTCCTGGGTAATCGCCTGCCGGACCGCGAACGCCGGGTGGAGACGTTCTTCCTCGCCGCCGCGGCGCGGCTGACGGACCGCCAGATGCTGCTGGGCGGCGCCGGGTGGGAAGACAAGGACTGCCCGCCGAATGTGCAAAAGCTGGGACATGTGCCGACCGAGGCGCACAACGCGCTGAATGTCAGCGCCAGAGCAATTCTTAACATCAGCCGCGACAGCATGGCGACGATCGGCTTCTCGCCGGCCACGCGCGTGTTTGAAGCCGCCGGCGCCGGCGCCTGCATCCTGACCGACCCATGGCCGGGGATCGACATGTTCCTGACGCCGGGCAAGGAAGTGCTGGTGGTGCGCGACGGCCTGGACGTCGCCGAGGCGGTCCAGACCCTGACCGCCATGCGCGCCGCTGCGATCGGCCAGGCCGCGCTGCGGCGCGTGCTGACGGAGCACACCTATGACCGGCGCGCCCGATTGCTGGACGGGTTGCTGACCGATCTGGCCGGGCTGCGCCCCGCGGCATGAGCGAACTCGTCGTCATCGGCCTGTCGCTGAGTTCGTCCTGGGGCAACGGCCA
>JAFEFW010000422.1 GCA_018240405.1 Pseudomonadota bacterium | reverse complement strand
CAAGTCGTCAGCAGCACGTCACCGACATAGGCGTCAATCTGCCGTTCCAGATGCGATCCGACCAACGCTGCCGCCCCGTCGACCTCAATGGTCACGTCATCGCCCGGCACCGATCCTAGCGGCAGCTGCATTTCATGCGACGCGCCGATGCCCCACACGCCCCAATCTTCCGTATTGCTCCAGCCGCTGCCCAGCAGCGGGCGCAAGCCGTCCGCACCGGCGCTGACATACGCGCCGGAGAACAGCGACAGTCGCTTTTGTATGATCCAGTTGCCGTTGCCAGCCGGCGCGCGCGCCTTGCGAATCACCGCGCTGCCGCAGCCGTCGGTCAGCGGAATCACCGGTTCCGGCTTGTCGGCAAAGAATTCGTCCACCGCGGCCTCGGCGCCGTCCCACGCCAGACACGCATAGTCATGGATGATCAGGTAGCCACCCGGCAGCAGCCTTGGATAGAAATACCGAAGCGCGGCGGAAATCGGCGCATACAGGTCGCAGTCGATATGCACCAGGGCAAAGCGCAGGTCATCCGGCATCTGCGCCGCGGAGTCCGGGAAGTAGCCCTTGATGAACCGGGTGTTTTCCTCGCCGACCAGAGCACGGACGGCTTCCAGGGAGGTATCCTCGAACTCCTGCGCGTGGGGGGCGTCGATGCCGGTCAGATCCTTCGGATTGAAGCCCTCAAACGTATCGAGGATCCAGGCAGTCGTGCCCATGCGGCGCGCCATGATCGCCAGCACGCTGGCGGTTTCCCCTTTGTAGGCCCCAAGCTCGGCTATGTCGCCGATCACGCCTTCCTTCGTCATCTGATCGAAGGCCAGGCAGAAGAAGTAGAAGCGCGAAATGTCCCCGTAGGCCTGCCGGTTGGCACCGAGCAGGCCGCGAATGTCGTCTTCCAGCCTGACCTGGCCGCCGCGCGATTGATAAAGCTGGTAATTACCCCAGTAACGGCCAGGCGGATCCGCTCTATGCGGCCAGTGAGCCGGCCGTGGCGCAGGATTCGGAGTGGGTGCGTTCAAGGTGCAACCTGCTCTGTTCAGTGAGGCACCGGTGTCTTAGCCACCGGCCCGCAAGCCTGTCGAGAGAATACGGCACCTGCAACGACAGGCGCTCCGGCACGCGCCGTTGCCCCGGACCCGGCCTCGTGGCACGGTCCGGCGCAAATCCAACACAGCCGGAACGCCCGTCCATGACCCTGATCCTTGCCAGCCGCCCCAATGTCTACTCATCGTCGCCACTCGATCGCATTGCCCAGCGGCGAGAAGACGCGGCCTGGATCGCCGAAAAACTGGCTGACCCGGAGAGCCTGTTCGTTCCGGTATGGCGCAGCCGCAATCTGGTGCGCGGCCACGGCACCGGTGAGCCCGAGGCTGTCTATATATCCGGAGAAATGGCGGCCACCCTGCGCATGGCGCACGGGGAGGACGGCTCGCCCTGGGCGTTCCTGGGCATGCTGGAGTCACGGGCGGTGTTTGCCGTGGACATCAGCGCGACTGACGATCCGGTGCCGCTGCTCTCCGAGGAGTACGGCACATTTGTCGACCTGCGCTCCGTCGGCTGGGGCGTGCCGCGGCCGGAAGCGTCGGTATTGGCGCACGCGCGTGGCCTGATGCACTGGCGGCAGCGCCACAAATTCTGCGGCGTCTGCGGCAATGCCTGCGAGATCAAGACCGCCGGCCACATGATGCAGTGCACGGTCTGCAACACGCAGCATTTCCCGCGCACCGACCCCGCCGTCATCATGCTCGTCCATCGCGGCGACAAGGCGCTGCTCGGCCATTCCACCCGTTTCCCGCGCGCGACGATGTACTCGACGCTGGCCGGGTTCGTGGAGCCGGGGGAGACGCTGGAGGAAGCGGTTCGCCGCGAGGTGCTGGAGGAATCCGGCATCCAGGTCGGCGCCGTGCATTACCACTCCAGCCAGCCCTGGCCATTTCCAGGGAACATCATGCTGGGCTTCTACGCCGAGGGGCTGACGGAGGAGATCACCATCGACCCCGAGGAGCTGAAGGACGCGCGGTGGTTCACGCGCGAGGAGATGCGGAACAGCAAGGAGCACGGCTTCGACCTGCCGCGGGCCGACAGCATCGCCCGGCGTCTGATCGAGGACTGGATCAACCACAGCGAAAACGCCCCTTGATGCCGAACCTCCTGACCATCGGCTACGAAGGCTGCACGATCGACAGCGTCGTCCGCACGCTGAAAGACGCGCAGGCCCAGCTGCTGATCGATGTCAGGGCCGTGCCGCAATCACGCAAACCCGGCTTCTCCAAGCGCCAGCTTGCCGCGTCGCTGGATGAGGCCGGCATCGCCTATATCCATCTGCAGGCACTGGGTACGCCAAAGCCGGGCCGTGACGCGGTCCGGGCGGGCCATCCGGAGCGGATGGTGGAGATCTTCCAGGACCACATGCGGTCGGACCGCGCGCAGGCCGAGTTGGTGCAAGCGGAACAGCTTGCCCGCGAGCGCACCGCCTGCCTGCTGTGCTTTGAACACGACCACCACAAGTGCCACCGGCGCCTCGTGGCCGAGATGATCAGCGCGGGGACCGGCCAGCCGGTGGTGCATCTGGCGGCGTCGTAGCCGCACGCGCACGCCGGATCGCAGCGGCGGCCGCCCGGCATTGTCGGGCGGGATGCCGTGGCCGGCATGCACCACGACCCCCGACGCGCCCGCTTCGGCCGCGCCATGTCCTTGCGCTGGCGGTCCGCATCCAGGGCCAGCACGGACCCAGGAGAGACCGGTTCGTCCGACAGCGGGGTAATGGCCGGCGGGTGCCGCGGACGGGCGCGGTCACCGTTCCGTCAGCCGCCGCCGCCGAACC
>JAFEFW010000421.1 GCA_018240405.1 Pseudomonadota bacterium | reverse complement strand
ATGCGCTTGACCGCCGCGCTCGCACCGCCGTTGCCATCGCGCTCGACGATCAGCAGTTCATGGCCGTTGATCGCGACCATATCGTTAATGCCGAGCGAACGGCCGCCGTTTGGTGCTGCCGTGGTGCCGTCGCCGAGAACGTAGACGAACTGCTTCTCCGCCTGTCCGGTGGCAATATCGAACTGCACAATGCGGATGTTGACGCCGCGACGGTTGTTGCTGCTGTTTAGTGCGCCGTCTTGGATCAGCGGGTTCTGCGTCGCCATGAACAGCTTGGTGCCGTCCGGGCTAATGGCCAGTGATTCCGCGCCTCGGTTGGCTTGCCGGCCGACCGTGTTGGCCGGCGGCAGCTCACTGGCGCCGAGCGGATTTGGATTGGCGATGGTGAAACCCGGCGGCATGGTGAAGCTGCGCAGCAACTGGCCGGTGTTGGCGTCGAACTCATTCAGCTTCGGCCCGTACTCATCCGAAATGTAGACCTTTGTGCCGTACTTGCCGACCCGGATCGCTTCCGGGTCGAAGCGGTTGGGGCTGCTGGACAATCCGACCAGCGCCGCGCCATTGCCGGTGGTCAGCAGCTTGGTGCCGACGAACTGATAATTGACCGACCCACCAGATCCGCCGGGTCCTGCGCCAGGGCTGACGCTCAGGCGGAACTGCTCGACGCGGGACTGGAAGCTAATCGTGTTGTCGACGGCCGCGCCGCCCGGATAGGCAACTGCGTTCGGTCCGCGGTCCGGGATCAGCATATAGGTGTTGTCTGTGCCGTTATAGGCAATGCCGGAGCCGAAGCCGCCGAGGCGGTTGCCCGGCAGTCCGTCTTCCAGATTGCCGGTCAAGCCGGAAAAGTCCGTGCCGTTGGGGATCGCCGCCTGGCCAATGTAGGTAATTGCCGCATCGGCCGGCACGGCCGCAATCGCGGCGAGGACAAGTCCGGCGGCGGCCGGGCGTAAGACAGACAGCATGGTATTTCCTGCGAGGTGACAGCGTTGGGATGAAAACTGTACACTCGCCTCAGTATCGATCTTGTTTCTATCTGTCCATGACAGCAATAAATACAGTTTTATGACACTAATATTTCACTTCTCTTGCAGAGAGCTGGACTTGCCACCGGCGGGAAAGCGGACTCCCCGGCACGCACGGCGGCAAGCCGTACCATCCGCCGTTGGTATGTTGGCAGCCGCTCTGATCCCGGCCGCGATCCGGTGTGGCGGAATCCCAGGCGCCCCGTCAGCCGGGACGCCGCAGGTTATTACGACAGCAACGTTACTGCACCGCTGCCGAGGTCATAGTATCCGGCAACAACCTTCAGCCGCCCCTTCCCGATCAGCTCCGCCAGCACCGGCGAAGCGGTACGCAGCAGACCGGCCTGGATCTGTGCATTTGCCTTGGTGGCCGCCGCAAGCGTACCGCCCGCCTGCTGCACGGCTGGACGGATCGGCGCGTACAGCGCGCTGATCTGGCCCGGCACCGCCTTCCCCTCGATTGTTGCCTGTACCGCGCCGCAACCGCTGTGGCCCAGCACCATGATGGCAACCACGCCCAGCACGGCAGCGCCGTATTCCAGGCTGGCGATGATTTCAGGCGTACAAACATTGCCGGCTACCCGGGTCACGAACAGATGGCCAATCGATTGGTCGAATACCAGCTCCACCGGTACGCGTGAGTCCGCACAGGAGAGCACCGCGGCCAATGGCTCCTGCTTGTCGACCGTATGTTGTTTCAGGATGGTCAGATCCTCATCGAAGGAGGTCATCTTCTCTGCGACGAAGCGGCGGTTACCCTGCATCATGTGCTCGAGCGCCGCATCGGGGGACATGCCGGTCTGCGCCCGCAACGCCGGCGCGGCGAGAAGGCCGCCCGCCGCAACCGCACCGGACAGCAACGTCCGCCGCCGCAGGCTTACCGGCAAGGTCTGCAATACGGTCGGTTCTTCCTGTTGACGGTTCTCGTCGGCATGCGCCATAGCGGCGGCCTCCCTGATGGTGTGGATTGCGCCGACTGTAGGCGGAACGTAGCATTATCGCAATTGTTTTTATAGCAAACGGGTCAGCAGGCCGAGCATTGAGTGCGGGTGACCGTCGAGGCGTCGATGGCACATAGGGTGTGGCGGCAAGCCCGCTGTCGCCGCCAAGGCGGGTTCTCTATAATTTTGATATTGAAAGGATCATGGCAATCCGGGGCTCGCTCGGCGCCCTTCCGCCGTTGCGGCCTATCACCCGGCACGCCTCTCCCGAGCCCCCCGGTTATCCGCACTCCACCGCGCTTCCGCCGATGTCCCGGCAGGAAGCGCAGCCCGCCTTTCCTACGGCGTGTGCCGTTGCAGGAACCCCACCACCCGGTCGCGCTGCTGGTCGCCGAACTGCGGACGGCGCCAATCGGTCAGCACCTCCACACCCGGCAGCAACTCTGCCAGTTCGGCACTCGTCGCCGCCGGATGGGGAACATCGGTGCCCGGCAGCAGGAATGTCGGCACCGGACAGTTGCGGACAAAATCGCGGCTGACGCAGAAAACGAAGTCGCTGCCCCACATGTTGCGGCCGAACGCCGCAATCGCCTCTGCATCCAGATCAGGCCGGGCGGCAAGCTGTTCTTTGGTCCACTCGGCGTGGCTCTTTGGGAAGTAGTCCGTCTCCTCCGGGTGCAGGCCGATCGGGTTTTGCAGCACCGCCGCGGCAACCCGTTTCGGCGCCGTCTCCACCGCCTTCAGGCAGAAACTGCCGCCAATGCAGCCGCCCAGGACGTGGAAACGGTCGAACCCCAGATGGTCCATCAGCGCGACATGGTCGGCGGCATAGGTGTGCCAGCCATGGTCGGCGCGAATGTCGCAGACCGA
>JAFEFW010000420.1 GCA_018240405.1 Pseudomonadota bacterium | reverse complement strand
CTTCGATCGGAACAGGTGGCTGGTTTGCGTCGGAATCGGCGGCTGGCTTCGTCGGAATGCGCAGGCTTTCCCTTGCTCCACCAGAGCTTATCGGCATTTTCCTGCCAGATCCGGCCATCCTTGTAGGCCAGCTCGATGACGTTGCGGGTCGTCCGATCGGCAACGCCATTCAGCGCGACCTGCCCGTTCAGAATGGACCAGGTGTTGCCGCTGGCGTCGGTAATGACGTGCGCCGCAGTGCGAACGACGGTGTTGTCAGGTGACGGAATGACGTCGGGTATGGGATCGATCGCGGTTCCGGCAGGCGGCGTCCAGGGATCCGATGGCGTCGCTTTACTCCACCAGAGATTGTCGGCGTTCTTCTGCCAGATACGGCCATTTTCGAAGGCCATTTGGATGACCCGGCGCGTGGTCAGGTCTATGACGCCATTGACGGCAACCTTGTGGTTGATGATCGACCAAGTATTCCCCTGCTCATCGACTATCGATTGGCCGGGGAGGCTAATGACAGTGTTATTGGGAGAGGTCATATGCATCACCTGATACACGACGGCACATCCATACGCCTTCGGGAAAGCGTTCTTCTGCACGACGGCGTGATGCGCACCGATGTGATGTATATGTCGAGCTCAGCGACCGGCGCAGCACAGTCTTTGCATGTCGTGCTGGAAATTTGCCTGCACAACAACGGTTCTGAGACCGACATCCACTGCCAGATGGGGTTCGGTAGCGGCGCCCTCAGCCGCCGCCGCTCCAATCCTTTCCAGGCCACCTAAGGACGGCTGCTCGGCGAAGTTATCTGGCACACAACCGGCAGATGCAGCGTCTATGCAAGGAGGGTTAAACGGTCGATCATGAACCCATCCTCATCGCTTGGCTGCTGCCGCTTCGCCCGATGCTGGGTTTCCCCCATGGTCGATATTAATCCGGCCTTTGCTCTCCAAATTTACGAAGTATCCCGTCACATGCCGCCTCAAGCGCACTTAGTGTCGGCTGCGAGTCAACTTCGGCATTAGCCGTACTCAGCTCCGTCAATAGCGTGGCTTGAGCTTTTTCTATTATCAGTTGTAGACCTTTCTCCCATGTTGATGCGGCAGCGTCGAAACTGGGAGCTGGTGTTTTCTTCAATGCGATCATGCCCGCTCTAAGGGCTGGCCCGTTGTCGTCAAGAAAGCGATCAATTGTACTATTGAATGCGGCATTGTGGGCTGCTTCATGAGCCGCCATCTCGCGCCGCACGCACGCATTGTCTGCCACGGCGTCTGCAAGGACCAGTGTTCGAGAACTTGAGCCAAAGCCCAGGTCAACTGTCTCTGGTGCATTGCAAACCAGTCCAGCTGGCTGGGGCACAGCGCGGTGTCTGATTTTAACATAACCAACGAGGTTGCGAGATGTGAGGGTCGCTCCATGTCTCGATACAAGCTCATTCTCTCGAACCGGCCTGTCCAACATTCTGAATGGCACGACCACTTCGGATAAGTCCGGCATTTCGATGCTATATATTCTCAGCTTGGATGGCGGCAGATTGTTGCACGGTCCGCTGTCTGCGAACGCAGAAGGGCTCTGCACGCTCAATACGGCCGATATCGACATCGATATGATTATCATTGTAGCCGGACTGGGCAAACGTCCAGGACGACGCACCTCACAACTCCTTAAAAGCCCCAATTGATGACGGCGAGCAGCGCTTTGCGTAGTGCAGCTCAGAACTTGGCCTGTCCGGTTTTGCCATTGGGGGCTTTGAGCTGCAGCGTCACGGGCGTGTCCCTGGATAGCGCGGCCGATGCTGTTCCCGTGAGCGCATTATTGGCACCGGATGCAAGCTGAACGACCTGGCGCGTTTGGCCAGCTCCGACCAGTGCAGAGCCTGAAAAACCTGCAGCCGGAACCGCATTGCCCGCCTCATCGTAGATATAGACGGTGAGCATGCGGTCCGTGCGGATCAGTTCCGCATGGACACCGACTACGTCCTGCATCGGGCCACCTTTAGGTCCTTTGTCGCCATGGCTGTGACTTTGGGCAAATGCAGCCGACGACAGTATGAGCCACATAGCGGCAGTGCGCAGTGTCGGGTTCTTCATGTCTATGCTCCTGTTGAACTTGCAGAAAATTTGAGCTTGCTACGATCTTTGGTCGGCAATCGCCGTGATGTAACCCTTGACCACGTCGCCATGGCAGTCGCACGTGAACTCGTAGCGTCCGGGCGCCAGTGGCTTCACCGGAAACCGGGTCCGCTCTGGCGGATCAGTCTCAGCCCAATTGCTTGTATGGACGTGTGTGTCGATCTTCTGGCGGTCGATACCAAGATCCTTGCTGAAGACAATCAGGCGCGACATGTCGTCGTAGCCGTCGATCGCCAGCCAGAACGGCGTGTCGGCAGGCACGGTCAATTCCGACGGCTTGAATTTGTGGTCGTCGATGGTTGTGTATCGTGTGATCCGGCCGTCGATCTTCCAATCGGGTATGCTGCATCCCGCAAGCATCAGAGTTGGGGCAAGCAAGACAACGCACCAGGCAGACCAAACCTTCATCTTACATACTCCGATTTTGCAGAGGGACGGACAGGTGCAGGATCGTTTTCGAACCTTAATTTGTTGAACCGCACGTAGAGCGCCGGCAGTACGAGCAGCGTCAGCAGCGTCGCGCTCACCAAGCCGCCGATGACCACAGTCGCCAGTGGCTTCTGAACTTCGGCGCCAGTACCCGTCGCAATCGCCATCGGAACAAAACCGAGCGAGGCGACCAGAGCGGTCATGGCGACAGGACGCAGGCGCGTCATGGCGCCCTGGAACACGGCGTCGCGCAGGGCAAGACGGCCGTCGTCCATCAAGTCGCGGAT
>JAFEFW010000041.1 GCA_018240405.1 Pseudomonadota bacterium | reverse complement strand
GCCGAGGGTCGATACGTCCTCATGCCGGAAACCATTGGCGGCGATTTCGTGCCCGGCGTCGATAATGCGCGGCATGCGATCCCGGTAAGCTTCCGCAATGACCGCCGGCACTGCGAATGTGGCTTTCAGCACATGACGCTGCAGTACCTGCAGGATCTCCTCGAGCCCGTCGTTCAACGCAAAGAACGCATCCGCGCTATGTAGGTCACGCGGACGAATCCCCTCCGGTCCTGGAGCAACGCTGAGGTCGACGGTAATGCTGACGCAAACGCGATGTCCTTCCGGCCAGCGGACATCCGCGTCAGCAATCGTTCTTTCGTCGGAAACCGTGTAATCCTGCTTCCAGGGCATGGTGCGTCCTCTCAGCCGGCCTGCAGAACGTGGCGGGCAAGCTCTTCGCAACTGGGGAACCAGACGCCCGGCAGTGCCTTCATCCGGTTGATCAAGCGGTCCAGCATGGCAATCCGCAGGGCCCGGCCAGACACGAAGGGGTGCAGGCAGATGTTCAGGTAGCCGCCCTGGCGGTATTGATGCAGGAAGGCATCCCACCACAGCGCCTCGACACGGTCGGTGTCAGTGATCCGCTGCGCCGGATTGCTGCTGCCCATCCAGGCGAAGCTGAAGAACATGGCGTCGTCGATGGCAAAGTGGAACGGCAGGTTCAGCAGCCGCGCGCCGCCTGTCGAATCCGAGACATGATACGGCAGGTGGTCGCCGGATCCTTCGGAGACATAGATGAAGCCTTCCTCCTGCAGCAGGGCCAGGCTGTGGTTGCTGCGCGTGCCGACGGGCCGGCGGCCGGTCAGCTTTTCCAACGCGGCAATGGTCTTGCGCAGGTGGCTGCGCTCGATGTCCGCTTCCTTCGGGACGCGATGCTCCCACATATGGTCGGCAACCTCATGGCCGCTCCGCGCGGCCGCAACAACCGCTTGCGGATAGAGTTCGCAGATGCGGCCGGGGGTGAAGATGGTGGCCTTGATCTTATGCGAGTCGAACAATTCGATCAGTCGCCAGATGCCGACACGGCCGCCGAACTCGCCCTTGGCCAGCTGCATCGGCGGCTCCTTCATCAGGCGCCGCAGCAGCATGGCGTCAAAATCCGCCGTGAAGTTCACCGCCAGCCGCACGCCCGCTGGGTAGTTCAGCCGCTCCAGCCGATGGTGATGCGTGGCATAGTCCTGCGCTGCCGAAACGACATCACCGAGTTCGCGGGCCAGTGCGTTGTCCATGTCTGCCTCCGTTACAGCCGGCGAAGCCAGGTGCGGGTGCGGCGCAGGGCCTCGACGGAGCCCGGTGCGAGCCGCCATGGCTCCTCTTCCTGGCTGCTGATTTGTTGCGACCGGGCGCAGGACGGGCAGCGGGCCGTTTGCTGCCGGCCGGCCTGGCGCAGCGGGATCGGCGTGCCGCACCAACCGCATGGGGCGGAATGCCGGGCCGCGCCGGCCGCGCCGCGCATGACCTCGGCGAGCAACGGACCGCGGGTCATCACCAGGGGCAGAAACTTCATCAGCAGCCTCCAGCCAGGTCGATAAAACGCATCAACGCCGCTTGCGGGTGGGATCGAGTGCCACGCGTAGCGCTTCGCCCAGTGTGTTGAATGCCAGCGAGGTAAACAAGATGGCCAGCCCCGGCGCGTACATCTGCTCCGGGGCGATTTCCATGTAGTTATAGGCCCGTGCCAGCATCGCCCCCCAGCTTGGCTGCGGCGGCTGCACTCCCAACCCGAGGAAGCTGAGACTTGCTTCCGACAGCAGCGCCACGGCGAGCAGCAGCGTGACCTGGACGATCACCGGCTGGATCGCGTTCGGCATGACATGTTTCAGGATGATGCGTGGCAGGCTCGCGCCGAAGCATCGCACGGCGTCGACATAGAGTTCCTGCTTCACCACCAGCGTCTGCGCCCGCATCAGGCGCGCCAGTTGCGGGGAAAAAACGATCCCGACGGCGATCATGCCGTTGGTCAAGCCGACGCCCAGCGCGCCAGTAACGCCAATGGCCAGCACGATCGCCGGAAACGACAGCAGCGCGTCCAGCGCGCGGCTTATTGCGTCATCGATCCGTCCGCCGAGGTAGCCGGCGAGCAGACCGACGGGAATGCCCAGTACGCAACCGACGATAACGGCCAGGAAACTGGCATAAAGCGTGATCGGCGCCCCGTACATCAGGCGGCTGAACACGTCGCGGCCCAGATCGTCAGTGCCGAGCCAGTGCTGCCAGGAGGCTTCGGCCAGGGTGTTGTTGACGTCCTGTTTCGTCGGCGAATAGGGCGCGATAACCGGCGCCATGATGGCCAGCACAAACAGCGTCACCAGGAACAGCAGGCTCAGAGCCGCGGGCGGGTGGCTTCGCAGCCAGCGCAGGAAGCCGGTCATTTCAGCGCCACCCGCGGGTCCAGCACGGTGTAGAGAATGTCGATCAGCAGGTTCAGCAGGATGACGATCACCACCATCGACAGCACGACGCCCTGCACAACCGGGAAGTCCTTGTGCACGGCGGCATGAACGATCAGGCTTCCCATGCCTGGAATCGCGAACACCGCCTCCACCACGACCGTTGCGCCGAGTAGACGATTGACCAGCAGGCCGACCACGGTCAGCAGCGTGACGCTGACATTCTTCAGCCCGTGCTGCCACAGGATCGCCGCCGGCGACAAACCCTTGGCATGCAGCGTGCGGACATATTGGGACGACAGGATCTCGATCAAGGCGCTGCGCAACTGTTGCACTACCGTCGCAACACCGCTGGCCGCCAAAGCGATCGCGGGCAGTGTGGCATGCAGCAGCGCCTGCGATGGACTACGTGACAGCGCCACGGCGCCGGTGGCCGGGAACCAGTTCCACGACAGCGCAAAGGTCGCCACCAGAATCATCGCCAGCCAGAAATTCGGCAGTGCGACGCCGAGGGATGCGACGCTGGTCACCGCGGTATCCAGGAACGATCCCGGCCGGGTCGCGGCCAGGATCCCAAACGGGACGCCAATGATCAGTGACAGCGCCAGAGCCGAACCGACGATTAACAGCGTCACCGGGAAGCGGTGCATGATCTGGTCGAACACCGGTTCGTTCGACAGATAGGATCGCGATAGATCAAGGTGCATCGCGTTCCAAAGCCAGGTGCCGTATTGCACCAGGAACGGCCGGTCGAGCCCGTAGCTCTGCCGGATCTGCGCGATGCGCGCATCTGTGGCATTGTCGCCCGCCAGCGTCACGGCAATATCACCGGGAACAAGCTGCAGCAGACCGAACACGACAAACGTCGCCAGCACAATTACCGGAATGATCTGCACGACGCGCCGGCGGATCATTGTCGAATGCCGCGGCACCGCTCAGCCTTCCAGGTACACGTTCTCGAACTTCGGTTTCCCCAGCAGGTTCGGCTTGAAGTTCTTCACGCGCGGCCCGTGGGCATCAAGTTCCCACTGGAACACCAGTGGCACCAGTAATGCGTTCTCCGTCACGATTTTCTGCAGGCCGGCGAACGCCTTCTTACGCGACGGAATATCAGCGTAGCGTCGCGTCTCCAGCAGCGCCGGCCCGATCTCCGGCACCGCCTCAACCCGGCTGGTGTTGTAAAACGATCCCGCCGCGAACATCAGCTGATAGGTCTGGCTTGGGTCCGGCCGCCCGGTCCAGGCACTCAGGTACAGATCGCCCTTCTTCTCCACCATATACGCGTTGGTCATCTCCGGTATCGTTCCGTTCTGGAATTTCAGCCGGATGCCGACCTTCCGATACTGCTCGATCAGCACTTCCTGCCGCTGGATGTGCCTCTGGTCGGTGTAGCCCAACGCCAATAGGTCCAACCCGTCCTTGTACCCTGCCTCGGCCAGCAGGGCCTTGGCCTTGTCGGGGTCATACGGATACCGCTTCGCCATCGCTGCGTCGAAGGCCCAGTGCGCCGAGGGCAGAGTTATGCCTGCGGGCTCCGACAGGCCATTCATCGTGGCCTGGTTGAATTCCTCCCGGTTCACGCCGTAGTTCAGCGCCTGCCGCACCTTCACATCGTTCAGTGGCGGCCGGCCCCAGTTCATGTACAACAGGACGCAGTACAGCGTCGGTCCGGTGACGGACGTCAGGTTCTTCGCCCTGTCGATAACCGTCTTCTGCTGCGGCGACAGGAAGTAGACGAAGTCATTCTGACCGGCGATCACTGACCGCAGGCCGGTATTGACCTCCGGAATGACCTGCAGCTCGATGCCGTCCAGGTACGGCTTGCCGGGTTGCCAGTACTGGTCGAACCGCGTCACTACGATGCGTTCATTGTCCGCCCAACTGACAAACTTCCACGGACCGGCGCCGACGGGCGCGCGATCATGTCCGCGGCCCAGTTCCTTGAACGCCTTCGGCGAAGACATCATGCCCGCCCGGTCGGACAGGATCAGCGGCAATGCCGTGTCCGGCTGCTTCAGCTTCAGCGTCACCTGCTGCGGGCCCGTCACCGTCACATCGGCAACCGTTGCCAGGTCGGGCTTGACGTTGGACCGCTCATCGAACCGGTTGCGGTCGAAATTGGCCTTCACCGCTTCGGCGTCGCAGGGCGTGCCATCGTGGAACAGCACGCCAGGCCGGATGTTCAGCACCAGCGTCGTGTCGTCCGGGTACGACCAGCTTTCCGCCAGGCCCGGCACCGGCTGCAAGGTCGCATAATCGAACGCCACCAGCGTATCAAACATGGTGTAGAGGAACACATGGTCGGATCCCGCGCCGCCCGTCGTCGGGTCGAGGCTGGAGGGATTGGACGGCGCCGAAACCTTCAGCACGCCGCCACGCTTCGGCGTGGCCTGCGCCCGCGCCTCGGTAACGGCAAGCGGTGCGGCGCCGACCAGCGCAAGAAAGGCGCGGCGGTCGAGACCGTCAATGCTGTGTGTCATGGCAAACGTTTCCCGTTCAGTGGCCGGCCGCGCCGCCAAGCGCGCCGGGAAAGTGGCAGGCAATGTGGTGGCCGGGCGCAATCTCCCGCCACACCGGTTCGTCGGCCGCACAAACATCGCGAGCCACTGGACAGCGGGTGCGAAAGCGGCAGCCGGACGGCGGGTTGGTCGGACTTGGTATCTCGCCCTGCAGAACGATACGTTTGCCGGTGCGCATCGCGGACGGCAATGGCACCGGCTCCGCGGACAGCAATGCCTCGGAATAGGGATGCAGTGGCCGCCGAGTGATCGTTTCCGACGGCCCCATCTCCATGAACCGGCCCAGATACATCACCGCAATGCGCGAGCTGACATGTGCCACCACGCCAATGTCGTGGGTGATGAACAGATAGGTCAGGCCGAAGCGACGCTGTAGATCGGCAAACAGGTTCAGCACGTCAGCCCGGATCGATACGTCCAACGCAGCAACGACCTCGTCGCACACCACCAGCCGCGGCCGCAGCGTCAGTACGCGCGCGATGTTCACGCGCTGCTTCTGGCCGCCGGAGAGTTCGTGCGGATAGCGGCGGCCGAAATCGGCATTCAGCCCGACCAGGTCCAGCATCTCCAGCGCCAGCCTCTGCCGTTCGGCCCGCGGTTTATCGCCGATGATATCGAGCGGCTCCCGCACCGATTCGACGATCGACATGCGCGGGTTCAGCGCCGCGTTCGGGTCCTGGAAGATGATCTGGAAATCCCGCCGCTGCCGCCGCAACGCCGCGGACGACAGGCTGTATGGATCGACGTCACCATGCAGCACCTGGCCCGATGTCGGCTTCAGCAGACACACCACCGCCCGGCCAAGTGTGGACTTGCCTGAACCGGATTCCCCGATAACGCCGAAGGTCTCGCCAGGCTGGATCGAGAAATTCACGCCGTCGACCGCCTTGACGGTTTCCGTCCGGTCCTGCGTCGGGAACTGGATGCGCAAATCCTGTGCGGAAACGATAGGCGTGCTCATGCCACCGCCTCCAAATCCGTCAACGCGCCAGGCAGCGTCAGTTCCGCGTGGCGCATGCAGCGGACGCGATGGCCAGGCTCGCCGTCCTCAAGCACCTGTGGCTGGTCACATTCATCCCGCCGGTGGGTACAGCGAGCGGCGAAGCGGCAACCCGTTGGCATTGCCTGCAGCGATGGCACGCGTCCGGGAATCGACTGTAGCGTCGCGCCTGGCACGGACAGTCGGGGCAGCGATCGCAACAGTCCGGATGTGTAAGGATGCAGCGGCTTGACCAGCGCGACATCGACCGGCGCGTCCTCGACCACCTGGCCGGCGTACATGGTGATCATCCGCGTGCAGGTCTCGGCGATCACGCCCAGGTCGTGGGTGATGAACAGCAATGCCGTGCCTGTCTTGACGCTCAGGTTCAGCAGCAGGTCGATGATCTGCGCCTGGATCGTGACATCCAGCGCCGTGGTCGGCTCATCGGCAATCAGCAATTGCGGCTCGCAGACCAGCGCAATGGCGATCATCGCCCGCTGCCGCATACCGCCGGATAATTGATGCGGATACGAATCGTGAACCCGCGCGGGGCTGGGAATGCCGACGCTGGCAAGGGATTCGATGGCTCGTTCGCGCGCCTCGCGCTTACCGACGTTGAAATGGGTACGAATCGTTTCGCCGATCTGTGCGCCGATGGTGAAGACCGGGTCCAGTGCGCTCATCGGCTCCTGGAAGATCATGCTGATACGCCGTCCGCGGATTTCGCGCATCCGCCGGGCCGGCATGCCGACCAGGTTCTCGCCGGCAAACAGCGCCTCGCCGGTGATCCGGCTGGTGTGGCGGGGCAGTAGCCCCAGCAGCGACAGGCCGGTGACCGTTTTGCCACAGCCGCTTTCGCCGACGATGCCGACACGCTCACCCGGCTGCACACTGAACTCGATGTTCTGCGTCGCCTGGATTTCCTGGACGCCAGTGCTGAAGAAGATGCAGAGATCGCGCACCGCCAGCAGTGGCGCGGTAGCTTCGGGAGCGTTCATGGTGCCGTCAAGCCAGAGCGCATCTCAACCCGACTGCCCGTCCAGCCAGACATCCTCAAACTTTGGCTTCCCCAGCAGATTCAGCCGGTAGCCCTTCACCGAGGTCCGGTAGGCATCCAGTGCGTTCTGAAACACCAGCGGTACGATCAGCGCGTTGTCTGCGACCAGTTGCTCCACCTTAGCAAAGGCGATCTTGCGTTCCTCGAGCGTCTGGCCAGCGCTGGTGGCCTGCAACGCCGCAGCCAGATCCGGCACCGGATCGGTCCGGCTCGTGTTGTAGAATGCGTCCTTCCCGAACAATAGCTGATACGTCAGGCTCGGATCAGGCCGTCCTGTCCAGGCGCTGAGGTAGGCATCATGCTGCTTGTCGACAAAAAACTTAGTCGTGGTTGCCGGGATCATGCCGTTGGTGAAATGCGCCCTAATTCCCGCCTTGGCCAGTTGCTCCGTCAGCACTTCTTCACGCTGCACACTGCGCTGGTCGGATGTGCCTTGCAGATCCAGGTCCAGACCGTCCTTGTAGCCTGCCTCGGTCAGCAGCGCCTTGGCCTTGTCGGGATCATACGGATACCGTGCCGCGGCGACCTTGTCATAGGCCCAGTGCGACGACGGAATGTTCAGCGTCGCCGGTTCTGCCAGCCCTGCCATCGTCGCCTTGTTGAACGCCTCGCGGTCCACGGCGTAGTTCAACGCCTGGCGCACACGGACATCATTCAGCGGCTTGCGACCGTAGTTCAGGTAGAGCTGGATGCAGTACAGCGTCGGGCCACTGACCGATACCAGGTTCTTTGCCCGGTCCACCACCGCCTTCTGTTGTGGCGACAGAAAAAACACAAAGTCGTTCTGGCCACCGATCACCGACCGCAGGCCGGTGTTCACCTCGTTGATCACCGATAGCTCAATGCCATCCAGATAGGGGCGTCCCGGCTTCCAGTAGCCTTCATTACGGGTAACGGTAACTTTCTCGTTGTTCTGCCACGACACGAACTTCCAGGCCCCGGTGCCGACCGGTGCGCGGTCGTGCTCGCGTCCGAGCGCCTGGGCGGCTTTGGGGGAAACCATCATTCCGGCACGGTCGGATAGAGTCAGGGGCAGCGACGTGTCCGGCTGCGACAGTTTCAGGGCCACCTGCAACGGGCCAGTCACCACCACCTCGGTCACTTTGCCAAGGTCAGGTTTCACATTCGACGTCGGATCCTGACGGCCGCGGTCCAGGTTGAACTTCACCGCCTGCGCGTCGAACGGCGTGCCGTCGTGGAACATCACGCCCGGCTGCAGGTCCAGCAACAAAGTGTTCGGGTCGGGATAGGACCACGCCTTCGCCAGGCCAGGCTTCGGCATCAGCGTGCTGTATTCCCATTCGATCAGCGTATCGTAGATCGTATAGAGGAATATATGGTCGTTCCCGGACGATCCGGTCATGGGATCAAGCGTGGAGGGGTTGTAAGGGCAAGCCACGCGCAGGATGCCGCCGCGCTTTGGCGTCGCTTGCGCCGCGGCCCCTTGCACCAGGGCGGAAGCCGCAAAACTACCGGCGGCGCCCGCAAGCAGGCTGCGGCGGCCGATGGGATGGACCAGCATGACGCTCCCTCAGTTCATTGCCCGGCAGCTTAGGTGCAGCCTGAGGGAGACTCAAGAAGCTGGGTATCTACACCGGCGTCGAGGGCGGGAAGTCTGGCTTCCGTTTCTCCAGATGAGACGCGAGCCCTTCCTTCACCTCAGGCCCGGTGAAGCCCATGAACTCCAGCGCCAGTGAGGCGTCGAACGTTGGACCGGCGGAACGCAGCCAGTTGTTCAGCGTATACTTGGTCCAGCGTATGGCGCTTTGCGCGCCCTCGGCCAGGCGCGTCGCCACATCCACAGCCTTGGCGTCCAATTCGGCGTCTTCCACCGCCAGGGAGATCAGGCCGATCCGTTCCGCCTCCGCGCCATTCAGCATATCGCAGGTCAGCAGGTAGTATTTCGCCTTGGCCATGCCGCACAACAGCGGCCAGACGATCGCCGCGTGATCGCCGGCGGCGACGCCCAGGCGGGTATGGCCGTCGGTGATGCGGCAGTCCTTCGTTGCAATGGAGACATCCGCCATGATGCCGCAGACCAGGCCGGCGCCCACCGCGACTCCACGCATCGCGCTGACCACCGGCTTGCTGCAATTGGCGACGCCGTAGACCATGTCCCGTGCCTCACGCCAGACGCGGGCTCGTACGTCGAAGTCCTGCGCGATCTCGCGGATCATCTCGAAGTCGCCGCCGGCCGAGAAGGTCTTGCCGGCGCCGGTGATGATCGCACAGTTCACGCTGGGATCGGCGTCGATGTCGCGCCAGATGCGGGCCAGCTCAGCGTGCATCACGGCGTCGGCGGTGTTCATCCGACCGTTATCCATGGTGATGCGCAGCACGCGCGGATGGGGCCGGTCGAAGCGAAGCCGTTGGTAGCTGTCGTAGTTGCTCATCCCTGATCCTTTCCCTTTCCCCCCGCGCGGTCCGCCAGTTCCTGCACCGCCTCGGGGTTTACCAGGCTGGACAGGTCGCCCGCCGGCTGCCCGGCGAGTGTTGCGCGCACCACGCGGCGCATGATTTTCATTGATCGCGTCTTCGGCAGGTCGTTGACGAAGATGACTCGCTTGGGCCGGAACGACCGGCCAAGCGCCCGCGCGGCCGCGTCGGCCATCGCTTCGGCCTGCGCGGTGTCGCCGGCCTGTCCGGGGGCAGGAACCGCGACGCAGACCACGGCCGATCCGGTCACCGGGTCGGGCACACCAACTGCCGCAACCTCGGTGACCGCACCGGTGGCCAGCAGCGCCTGTTCGATCTCGGTCGGGCCAATGCGCTTGCCGGACACCTTCATCGTATCGTCGGACCGTCCATGCAGGTACCAGAAGCCGTCGGCATCGCGCGAGGCGAGGTCGCCCTGCACCCACATGCCGGGAATCTGCCGCCAGTAGCTGTCCAGGTAGCGCTGCTCATCGTTCCACAGGCCGCGCGTCGTGCCGATGCAGGCTTCGCGCATCACCAGTTCGCCGACCTCGCCAGGCGGCAGGCTGCGTCCATCCGGGCCGACGATGTCGCCGCCGGTGCCGGGGACCGGGCCGTTGAAGCTGGCCGGCTTCTGCGGAAACAGGATGTTGGAGGCGACAATGGCGCACATCTCGGTGCCACCGGAAAAATTCATGATCGGCGCGCGGCCGCCGCCGACGCGTGCCATTACCCAGCGCCAGCTTGGTTCGTCCCAGGCCTCGCCGGTGGAGGGAATGACACGGATGGAGGACAGGTCATAGCGGTCGATCAGCGCGTCAGCGTCGCGGCGCAGCATGCGCGCCAGGGTCGGCGCGGTGCCGAAATGGGTGATCCTGTATTGTTCGATCATGCGCCACAGCCGGTCCGGTTCGGGATAGGTGGGCGCACCCTCGGCGATGACCAGCGTAGCGCCGGCCAGCAGGGTCCCGACAATCGTCACCGTGCCGCCGAACCAGCCGAAATCGGTCGGCCACAGCACGCGGTCGGCCGGTTTCATGTCCAGTGTCAGGCGTGCATCCTGGCCCAGCTTGATGCCCATGCCGGCATGGGTGTGGATCGTACCCTTGGGCAGGCCGGTGGTCCCTGAGGTGTACATCAGCAGCACCGGATGTTCCGCCGGCAATTCGACCGCTGGCGGCGGATCGGCAGTGGCTGCCAGCAGATCGTTCCACCCAATATCGCGTGGCGCGGACATCTTCGTCGCGATTCCAGCGTGGCGCAGCACGATCACATGGCGGACGCTGTCATTGCCGGCCAGCGCCGCGTCCACCACCGGCTTCATCGCCACCATCTGGCCGCGCCGGCTTGTGCCGTCGGCGGTGATGACGGCGCGCGCGCCGCCCAGTTTCAAGCGTTGCGCGACCGCATCGGCGCCGAAGCCGGAGAACAGCGGCAGGGTGATGCAGCCGAGCCGAGCGCAGGCCATCAGCGCGGCGACGGTCTGCGCCAGCATCGGCATGTAGAAGCCGACCACGTCGCCTTGGCTCAGCCCAAGCTGGCGCAGCCCGGCGGCCAGGGACGTCGCTTCGCGATCAAGATCGGCGTAGCTGCAGGTCTCCTCGCGCCCGTCCTCACCCTGCCAGATCACGGCGGGCCGGGCCGGATCCTGCTGCAACGGCGCCGTTACGACACTGTCGTACAGATTGGCGGTGCCGCCCTGCATCCAACGGGGATGTTCCAACCCGTCGCTGAGGTCCAGCATGCGGTTCGGTGCCTTACGGAAGTGGAACGGCAGCCAGTCGGCCAAGGCGCGCCAGTACCACTCCGGGTCTGCGGAGGCCTTGGCGGCCAGGGACGCGTAATCCGCCAGGCCGCACCGGTTTATGAAGTCGGTCCAGTTGGCTTCCCGGCGAGTTTGTTCGGGCGGATACCAGGCGATTGTGCTCTCGTTCATGACATATCCTCCGCGGCCGCAGGGTATGGCGACCCGGCGCCAGGGGCAATGGGGCCGAGTGAGCCTATACGGCTGTCGCCCGCAGGCAGGACGTTTGAGCGTTCGTCGTGCCGGTGATGGCACTGTCGGTGCGGTTGGATAGGGCGGTTTTCAACGCCAAGGGGCGAAGGGCGCCAAGGCGTTGCCCGCTCGGCTGGGCGCTTTGGGTTATGGCGAGAGCGATACAGTGTCCCTTATCCTTATAGTACTAGCGGCGTAAATGAATACGACTAAGTAATGTAGAGTAGCTTGGGCTTTGCCGTGACCGAGGTCTCTGTGCCTCCGGAACTTTGCGAACTCTGTGGTGAGAGCAGGCGCCAGACCAATGCACGGGCAGCGCCCGGATGGCGGATGGTGCGTGGCCTCGGGATCGCCACAGCGAAACCAGAGGCCGGTCGGCGGCGCGCTCCTAAATCTCCGTACGAATCACAGAGATCACGGGGCTCCAGGCCTCACGGCGGAAGCAAATGCTGCAATGCAGCGCCCTGCGCTACAACCGGCACAAGCCGGGAACACCTCGCGCACGCTTAACAAAGCCCGTCTCGACAGGCCGCAACTTCCCGCAGAATGGGGAATATCTTGCACGCACAGGCTTTGGCAGCGTATCATTTTGTCAATCCTGAACCTTGAGGCTTGTCCCCATGAGCGCGAGCATCCACGAGAAACTCAGCCGTGTGCGTCGGCCACGTGTCCACATCAAGTATGAAGTCGAGACCGAAGGCGCGATGGTTGAGCGCGAGCTCCCGTTTGTCGTCGGCATCATGGGCGACTTCTCGGGCGACCCGACCAAGCCGCTTACCTCGCTGACGGACCGGAAATTCGTGCAGATCGACCGTGACAACTTCAACGACGTGATGGCCCGCATAGCACCGGGCCTGAACCTGAAGGTGGAGAACACTCTGGCCGGCGACGGCAGCCAGATGGCGGTGGATCTGAAGTTCAACGCGATCGACGATTTTGAACCTGGGCGGATTGTCGATCAGGTGCCTGCTCTGCGTAACCTGCTGGAAACCCGCAATAAGCTGCGGGACCTCATGAGCAAGGTGGACCGCTCAGCCGACCTGGAATCTCTGCTGGAGCAAATCCTGCAGAATCAGAATGATCTGACTGCGCTGTCCGGCACGCTGGGCGTTGAAAAGAAGGAGGGCTGAGCCATGTCCGACGCGCAGGCAACATCGCAGGCCGCCGCTGCCACGACGATTGAAACCACCAGCCTGCTGGATCAGGTCGTCGCCGCGACGCGGCAGACTGAACCAGACCGCGCGAAGGACCTGGTCAAGACCCTGGTGGAACAGGCGCTCGACGGCACCATTACCTTCGATCGCAACCTGACGCGCACGTTCGACAAGGCGATCAAGATCATCGACCAGAAGCTGTCGGCACAGCTCAACGTGATCATGCACGACCCGAAATTCCTTAAGCTGGAAGGGGCGTGGCGCGGACTGCACTATCTGGTGATGAACAGCGAGACGGGCTCCAGTCTCAAGCTGCGCATGCTGAACGTGAGCAAGCGTGAACTGACGCGCGACCTGACCAAGGCAGTGGAGTTCGACCAGAGCCAGCTCTTTAAGAAAATTTATGAGAATGAGTTCGGCACGCCGGGTGGCGAGCCGTACGGAGCGCTGATCGGTGACTATGAATGGACGAATTCACCTGACGACGTCGAAACGTTGCGGCTGATTTCAAATGTTGCGGCCTCCGGCTTCTCGCCATTCATTTCGGCCGCTGGACCCGCAATGTTCGGTTTCCAGGACTATACGGAGCTCAGCAAGCCGCGTGACCTGGCGAAGATCTTCGAGTCTGCGGAGTACATGAAGTGGCGCAGCTTCCGCGACAGTGAGGATGCGCGCTTCGTTTCCCTGGTCATGCCGCGCGTGATTGCCCGCCTGCCATATGGCGAGAAGACCAAGTCGATCGACGAGTTCGCCTATGAGGAAGCGCCGAGCGACCCGGAGACGGGGGCGCCGAAGCCGATGGGGCATCACGATTATTGCTGGATGAACGCGGCCTACGTGATGGGCACGCGGATGACAGACTCCTTCGCTCGCACTGGCTTCTGCATGGCCATCCGCGGTGCCGAAAATGGCGGCAAGGTCGAGAACCTGCCGATGCACGTCTTCCAATCCGATGACGGCGACCTCGACAGCCAGTGCCCGGCGGAAATCGGCATTACCGACCGGCGCGAGAATGAGTTGTCCAATCTCGGCTTCCTGCCGCTGTGCCACTACAAGAACACTGATTACGCCGTGTTCTTCGGTGGCCAGACGGTGCAGAAGCCGAAGAAATACGATCGTCCGGCGGCCACCGCCAACGCGGCGATCTCGGCCCGGCTGCCCTACATCATGATTACCGGGCGTTTCGCGCACTATCTGAAGGTGATGGCGCGCGACAAGATCGGCAGCATGATGGAGGCGTCGGACTGCGAATCCTGGCTGAATCGCTGGATCGGCAACTATATCAACAGCAACGAGAAGGCCGGCGAGCAGTCCAAGCTGGAAAAGCCGCTGCGGGAAGCGCGTGTTCAGGTGATGGAAATTCCTGGCAAGCCGGGTGCCTACAACGCCGTCGCCTATCTGCGCCCCTGGCTGCAGATGGAGGAACTCACCGCCAGCATGCGCCTCGTCGCCAGCGTTCCGCAGAAGGCCTGAGCGGCATTTCGTTTCCCGCATGAGCGCCGCGGCCGCACCCGACGTGGCCATCCAGGCGCCGCTGCGGGACAGCGTTCTGGCCGGCTGCTATTTCGGCACCCGCCACCATGACGGCGCGGCCGGCCTCGCCGCGTTCCTTGTCGATGATCCGCCGGACGCGTTGCGCCGCTGGTTCGGCGACGAGCGTGCAACCGCGCTGCTTGGGCTGGGTCCAGACGCGCTGCGCGGTGCGATCGACCGCGACATAGCCGCGATCGACGCGCTGCTGTCGGCGCAGGTCGACGCCATCCTGCACCATCCGCGGCTGCGCCGTCTTGAAGGCTCCTGGCGTGGACTGGCCTGGCTGATGGGCGGGCTGGAGCCTGGCAGCCGCGTCAAGGTCCGCCTGCTCAGCATCACCTGGGCCGAGATCTGCCGCGACCTGGAACGCGCGATAGAGTTCGACCAGAGCACGCTGTTCCGCCTTATCTATGAAGGCGAGTTTGGCATGCCTGGCGGCGAGCCGTTTGGCCTGCTGGTCGTTGACCATGAGGTGCGGCACCGGCCGAGCGCCCAGGCGCCGACGGATGATGTGGCGGCGCTGGCATCGCTGTCGTCCATAGCGGCCGCCGCGTTTTCCGTCATTGCGCTGTCGGTCTCACCGGCGCTGCTGGGCGCGGACGATTTTGCCGATCTGGCGATCGCCTCGGACCCCGCCTCGCCGCTGCGCCAGGCGACGCATGACCGGTGGCGTACTTTGGGCGGACGCGACGACTCGCGATTCCTGTGCGTGCTCATGCCGCGGGTGCTGGCGCGCCGGCCTTGGGATGACGATCCAGGCCGCCGGGATGGCTTTCGCTACGCTGAATACGCGCCCGATGCCGCCTGCCGCGTTTGGATGACGGCGGGATATGCATTCGCCGCCGTCGTCATGCGCGCCTTTGCACTGCATGCCTGGCCGGCTGACATCCGTGGCGTGGATACCGACCGGGATGGCGGCGGCGTGGTTGGCGACCTGCCAGTGGAGTGGTTCGACACCGATCCCCCTGGCGTCTGGGCCCGGCCGCCTCTGGACCTCGTGCTGACCGACGGCCAGGAGCGGACTCTCGTGGATGGTGGCCTGATCCCGCTGATCAGCCTGCCCTACACAGTCGACGCGGCCTTTGCCTCCGTCACCAGCCTGCACCAGCCTCGTCGCTTCGCCGGCGCGACCTCTGCCGCGGCCAACGCCAATGCGCGGCTGTCGGCGCAGATCAACGCTATTCTGTGTGCCGCGCGGTTTGCCCATTATATCAAGGTCATGGGGCGGGACATGGTCGGCTCCCTGCAAACGGCGGAGCGCATCCAGCAGCGGCTGCAAACCTGGCTGCGGGAGTATGTGAATGCCGCCGTCGATGCCGGTCCGGAGGTGAGAGCGCGCAAGCCGCTGTCGGACGGGCGGGTGACGGTGCACGAGTATCCCGGCCGGCCAGGCGTGTTCGGCTGCGTGCTGCATTTGAAGCCGCACTTCCAGTTGGATGAGGTTGCCGCGGAGTTTGACCTGCGCACCAACATTGCCGCACCGGCACAGGCGCGATGAGCTATGGTGGCGAGCGGAACGGCGACTGTGGCAGGCGCGCCCTTGGGCAGCGGCGCAGGAAAGCCTGCCCAAGAGCGGCTTTAACAGTACTGCGCACGATCGAGGAAACCGGGTCATGAGCGACAGCGGAGAAAGCGCCGGCACCCTGTTCAGGGCAGGCCGTCTGAATGACGCGGTGACCGCTGCCGGAGCGGCGGTACGCAAGGCGCCGGCGGACCTCGGCGCCAGGGTGCTGCTGGCCGAAATGCTGCTGTTCGCCGGCAATTTCGAACGGGCGGACGTGATCCTTGACGCCGCCGCCGTGGTGGACCCGCAGGCTGCCGTGGTCGTCGCCGAGTTTCGGCAACTGCTGCGCGCCGCGACCGCTCGGCGGCAGCTGCGGCTCGACGGCCGCGTGCCGGAGTTCCTCGGCCTGCCAACACCGGCGCTTGCCGCCATGCTGGAGGCCTGTGTTGCGCTACGAGCCGGCGATACAGCCACGGCCGCCGCACTGGCGGCGCGGGCCGAGGCAATGCGGCCCCGCGTGGCCGGCGCTGCGAGCGATCAGGCGTTCGACGACTTCCGTGACGGTGACGATATGAAGGCGGGATTCTTCGAAGTCCTGACCACCACCGGCAAGTATTTCTGGATCCCGACGGAGCGGGTGGAGACGGTGGAATTCCATCCACCGAAGCGCCCGCGCGACCTGTTCTGGCGCCGCGCCTCGATGACCGTGCGCGAGGGCCCCGAGGGCGATGTCTACATCCCGGTGATCTACGACTGCGCGGACCCGGCGCTGTCCGACACGCTGAAGCTGGGGCACGAGACCGACTGGCAGCCGCAGGCGGACGGGTTGGTGACCGGCGCCGGTCAGGCATCCTTTATGGCCGGCGAAGTGCTTCTGCCGGTCATGGAGCTGACTTCGTTACGTTTCGCCCCAGCATGAGCGACGCGCGCTTCCGCCCGGTGCCGCCGCGCGATGGCTCCGGCCCACGCGTGCCGCTTCGAGCGCAGTTGCCGCTGCTGGACCGGCTGATCGACGATGCGCCGGAACAGGCACAGGACAATGCGCTGTCGGCGACGGAGGCGTTGGGCCTGCTGCGCCGCTCCGTCCGCCGCGACATCGAGACGCTGCTGAATGCTCGCCGGCGTTGGCGGTCCTGGCCGGCGGCCCTGAAGGAACTGAACGTGTCGCCGTTGAACTATGGCATCCCGGACTGCACCGGCGCGGCCTACCACGGCGCCGCCGGACGTGAGGCGCTTTGCCGGGAGATCGAAGCGGTACTTCGGCTGTTCGAGAAGCGGTTCCGGTCCGTCTCCGTGACCGCGGCGCCGCAGGATGAGCAGGATACGACGCTGCGCCTGCGTATCGACGCGCTTCTGCACGCCGAACCCGCGCCGGAGCCGGTCAGTTTTGACATGGAACTGAACCCGGTGACCGCCGACGCAGTGGTTCGTCCGCTGGATGGGGGATAGGGATGGTGCGCCCGGTGTTGGAAAGTCGTTACCGGCACGACAACCGTCATGGCGGGCCTGCGCTCCATGTGCGTTGAAGCAGACCCTTCGACGGTGGCCATTGCGCTGTCGCCACGGCGGGCGACACGCCCTGCAGTGGGAAAATCCCAGCTCCGGACGGTGCGTTTGTGGCACAGGCGTGGATGGCGGGCCTTCGCCCGCCATGACGAAGGAGAGGCTATGCCGGATCGTCCGGCGGCCGGTGTCGCTTATCTGAACACCGATGGGGCCTGCGTCCGCCATGACGGCGCCAGTCAGCCGGGTTATCGGATGCGGCACGCCATTGGCAGCAGCCCGTCCTTTATCCTGACGTGGTGGTAGGCAATTGATCGCCATGTCCGACGCGCTGCTCCGCTACTTCGATCAGGAACTGAACGCCGTCCGCTCCCTGGCGACGAAGGAGTTCGCGGCCACCCATCCGAAGATCGCCGCCCGCCTGCGTGTTTCGGACTCCACGGTCGACGACCCGCATGTCACGCGCCTGCTTGAAGGCCTTGCCTTTCTTGCCGCCCGGGTTCGCCATCGCCTTGACGATGACTTCCCCGAACTGACCGACGCGCTGCTGGGCGTGCTCTACCCGCACTACCTGGCCCCGACGCCGTCCTGCGCCGTGGCGCAACTTGTGGTGAAGCCGGACGTCATGGTGTCCGTGCCGGTGCCGGCCGGCCTACCCCTGGACACCGAACCGGTCCGCGGTGAGCCTTGCCGCTACCGCACTGCCTATCCCGTCACGCTGTGGCCGGTTGCGATCGATGCTGTCCGCCTGTCAGGACTGCCGCTTGCCGCGCCAGCGAACCGTGATGCCGCCGGCGCAGCCGGCGTGTTGCGCATCAGCCTGAAATGCCTCTCACCGGAGGCAACATTCACGCAGCTTGGCGTGGACCGGCTGCGCTTCTTCCTGCGGGCGCCGCCGAACATTTCCCTGCCGCTCTACGAACTGCTGTGCCGCCACGCCGTCAGCGTTGCTTTGGCCGACGGACCGGCCGATCCCGCGCCGGTGATCCTGCCGCCGGAGGTCATCGAGCCGGTGGGCTTCGCGCCGGAGGAGGCGCTGTTCCCCTGGCCGGCGCGCAGCTTCTCCGGCTTCCGGTTGCTGTCGGAATATTTCGCTTTTCGCGAGAAATTCCTGTTCCTGGACTTCAACCGGCTGGACGCCAAGACCTTGCTGGCCGCCGGCAACCGAATGGACATTTTCGTCTATTTGGATCGCGGCACACCGGACCTGGAACGCGCGATCGGCGCCGATGCGCTGGCACTGGGCTGCACGCCGATCGTCAACCTGTTTCCCCAGCGCTGTGAGCCGCTGACGGTGACGCACACCGCAACCGAGTATCGCATTGAGCCGGACGACCGCCGCAAAGGCGCGTTGGAGATCTGGGGCGTGACACAGGTGCGGCAGAGCCGGCCTGACGGTTCTGTCCGCCCATGGTCGCCGTTCTACCGTTTGGCGGAAGGAATCCGGGACGCCGACGCCGGCGCTGGCTTCTATCATCTGTCCCGCCGTGTTTCCGCTGCCGCGATCGGGGGCACGGAGCTGTTCCTGGCGCCCTACGACCCGAGCTTCGATGTCGAGAAGCCAGGCAGCACCGTGCTGTCGATCGACGCGCTGTGCACCAACCGCTCCTTGCCGGCCGATTTGCCGGTCAACCCGCGGCTGCGCCTGGTCGAGGGCGTGGCCGCGGTCGAACGCCCGTTATGCCTGACGGCGCCGACTTCGCCGCTGCCGCCGCCGCTGCGCGAGCAGGGCTTCTGGCGTCTGGTCTCCCATCTCTCGCTAGGTCATTTGTCGCTGGTGGGTGGTGAGGCGGGCGCCGAGGCGTTGAAGGAGGTGCTGCGGCTGTATGACCATGAGACAGAGCCGGGCGCGCCATCGGTCATCGACGGGCTGTTGTCCGTCTCGGCACGCCCGGGTGTGGCGCGTGTGCCGGGCGAACGGATCGGTTCATTCTGCCGCGGCATCGACGTGACGCTGGAGTTCGATCCGGGCGCGTGGCAGGCATCCGGGCTGTACCTGCTCGCTGCCGTGTTGGACCGGTTCCTCGCGCTGCATGCCTCCATCAACAGTTTCGTGCGGACGCGCGTGGTGCTGCGCGGACGCGATGGCGTTGCCGCCACCTGGCCGCCACGGGCCGGGGCGCGCACACTGCTGTGAAGGACGTCTCACCGCTCGAGCGCCTGGCGACGGAGCCGCAGCGCTTCAGCTTCGACGCCGCCGTACGGATTCTCCTGCATGCTGCGCACCAGGCGGACACCGGCGACATCGTGCGCTTCCGGTCGGTGCCGCGCCTGGCCTATCCGGCCTCCGACGTGCAAGGCCTGCGGCCCGCGGGCGAGGGCCTGCCACCGGAGTTGACCGTCAACGTCATGGGGCTGAGCGGCCCGACGGGCGTCCTGCCGCGCGGCTATGCCGAGGTGCTGAATGCCGCACTGCGCGGCCGGTCCGGTGCGTTGTATGACTTCCTCGACATGCTGTCGCATCGCATGGTCGCGCTGTTTGCCGAGGCCGGCACGAAATACCGCCCAGGCCGCATGGCGGAAACCGGTGCACTGCGCGGCGCAGCGGCTGATCCACTCGGGCAGGTGCTGCTGTCGTTGACCGGCTATGGCACGCCGCATCTGGCGCCACGGCTGGCGACCGGCACAGCACCGCTGATGCACTACGCGGGCTTGTTGTCGGCGCATCCGCGCTCTGCCGATCGCTTGCAGGCGCTGGTATCCGACTGGCTGGGGCACCGGATCGAGGTCCGCCAGTTCGCCGGCGCATGGCTGGCGCTGCCGCCGGATCAGCAAACCAGGCTGCCGCTGGGACGGCGCGCGGGCCAGTTCAACCAGCTGGGGCTGCGGCTGGGCGAGGATGGCGCGGAGCTGGGCAGCCAGGAGCATCGCGACGCTGTGCTGGGAACGCGAACCTGGGACGTGCAGGCCGGGATTGTGCTGCGCATCGGGCC
>JAFEFW010000419.1 GCA_018240405.1 Pseudomonadota bacterium | reverse complement strand
TTGGTCTCCCCCTTGCAGCCGAACTCCGGCGTGGTGGTCTTGCCGAGCAGGACGGCGCCGGCTTCGCGCAGGCGGGCGGTGGCGGGGGCGTCGATGTCCCAGTTCTGGTGCGGATCGACGGTCCGGCTGCCGCGCAGCGTCGGCCAGCCCTTCGCCACCACCAGATCCTTGATCGACACCGGCACGCCATCCAGCGCCCCGTTCGGCTGCCCCTTTGCCCAGCGCTGCGTGCTGGCGGCGGCGCTGGCCAGCGCCTGCTCTGCGGCGAGGTAGCAGAAGGCGTTGAGCACCGGGTTCAGCCGCTCGATCCGCGTCAGCACAGCCTGCGTTGCCTCGGTCGGCGAGGCCTGGCGGGACCGGTAGAGGCGCAAAAGCTCCGTCGCGGTCAGGCTGGTAAGATCGGTCATGCTGCTCCCCCGGTATTGGCTGCGGGCAGCGTAGCCCAGGTGGGCCGCACTGTCCGCACGCGCCGACACGGGGACGATTTGTGCCGCCTACGGGCAAATCGCCCAACCACCCGTCACAGCCTCGGGTGAGTCACGCTACGCCCGCGTGAGCGCCCCGTGTCCTTCGTTCGCCCGGGCGGCCATCAGACGCGCTGCCTCCCGGAACGACACCAGGCGTTTCGCCTGCACGTCCCAAAGCCGCAGCGACAACGTCGCGAGGCTGTCCCGCAACGTCATGCGCCCAATGTCGCGCAACTGTGGATAATCCCTCAGCACTTCAGCCGTCCGGTAGAACGGAATCCGGCTGTTGAGGTGATGGACATGGTGCAGGCCAATATTCGCCGTGAACCAGCGCAGCACACGCGGCAGGTCGTAAAATGAACTGCCATGCAGGGCGGCGTCAGGTTGAGTCCAGTCAGGCTGATGCTCCCACGATGTGAATTCGAACTGGTGCTGAATGTAGAACAGCCAGAGCCCGATCGTCGACGCGAGCATCAATGTCGGCACATAGATCAGCAGGAACTGTGCGACGCCAAACAGAACGATCCCGGTGGCGATAACAGCGCCAATACCCAGATTTGTGCCCATGACACCGACCCAGGGCCGGGTGCCCGCCCACGAGCCCATTGGCAGCCGCTGCTGGAGAAAGAAAACGAATGTAGGGCCCACACCAAATAACACGAGCGGATGGCGGTAGAGACGGTAGAGCAGGCGCCGCCACCTGGACAGCGCCCTGTATTCATCGACCGTCAGCGTGTCGATGTCGCCGAAGCCGCGGCGGCCAAGGTTGCCGACATTGGCGTGATGCGACCCGTGGCTTTGCCGCCAACTGCTGTACGGCGTCAGCGTAAACACACCGGTAATGCGGCCAACCCAGTCATTGGCGGCCCTGCTGTGGAACAAGGCGCCATGCCCGCAATCGTGCTGGATCATGAAGAGCCGCACGAGGAACCCAGCGGCAGGCACCGTCAGCAGGACGGCCCACCACATGCCATACGCCGTCAACAACCAGGCACAGAGCCAGATTGCCGCCAGAGGTACGGCGGTAATCAGAATCTCCGTCACGCTGCGCGTTACGTTCGGCGTGCGGTAGTGCGCGACAATCCTGCTCCAGGACTTAGCGGACACAGCCTCATTTGTATGGTCGGCCGCATCGGCCATCGCGTCACCCGTTTTTCCAATTTTCTATATAGGTATGGCCGCTGCGATAAACGACGGGCCGTAACCACAAACGGCGGAGAGGACAGGAAGAACCGATTTGTCCATCCGCCGGCGCAGCACCGACTTACGCCGCGTCATGCAACCGACCATCGCCGGAAAGCAACGGTTTTCAGAAGCAGCCTCCCCGCGTTCCGGCACCTGATTGGGTTGGCAACGGCTTGCATTGTATTCACTTGCGCGGCCACAAGCCGCTGCCGCGGCGATCGACAGGACACGCGGGCCACGGTCCCGCCGCGGCCGCCATTGTGTGCCGAGGTGGACAGGGCCGCGCCTTCACCACACCGGAACCGCAACATTGCCTAATAAGGCGGGCAGTCTTCATTGTGCAGCGACGGACTGGACGCCACGGAATGGTTTCGATTAAGGCTCACACGAGGCCGGGACCATGATCTATAAGCACAGCGTTATTTGAGGCAGCATTCAATCATGGCAGCACTTGCAACACCGGTCGGTACCAGACCCCGTCTGTATCACGCGCCCTCCTCCTACTACTCGATGATCGCGCGGCTCGCGCTGGCCGAAGGCGGCGTCGCCCACGACCGCGTGTTCATGGACATCCATATGCGCCTCGCGCAGCAGCGTCCGGCGTATGTGCGACTCAATCCGCATATGACGGTCCCGACCCTGGTGCTGCCGGACCGCGTCCTCATTGAAAGCCGCGATATCGCCACCTTCGCGCTGGGCACGACGGAGGCGGACCTGGATGCGGAGAGCCGGGCGTGGCTCGACCTGCACTACGCCCTGCCGATCGAGGAACTGACTTTCGGCCTGCTGCTCGCCCGCAACAGGATGGCGCGGATCATGGTCCCCAAGGCGCTAGGCCGGGCGCATCGCAACCTGCTGGCCCACGCCGCGCAAAATCCCGACCTCGCGCCGCTGTATGAGGCTCGGGCGAAGGTGTTCGCCGACCGGATCCGCACCTTCGATCCGGCCGCTTCGGTGCGGCTGGCGGAGCGGCGCCGTGTCCAGGCGGTGGAGATCTGTGAGCGGATGGAGCGGACACTCAGCGACGGTCGGCCAACACTGGTCGCCGGCGGCTACGGCGTGGCCGACACGGTCCTGACGGTGTTTCTTGCCCGCATCGACTTTGTCGGGCTCGGTGGCGAAGTGTCCCGCCGGCCCGCGCTGACCCGCTACTGGCACGCAATGCAGGCGCGTCCGAGCTTCGAGGCGGCGG
>JAFEFW010000418.1 GCA_018240405.1 Pseudomonadota bacterium | reverse complement strand
CCCGGGCACCCCCGAGGCTTCGGCATATGCAACCCCGACTGGAATCAGCATCGTAGTCAACACGAGCCCGGCCGCGATATCATGACGCAGCCAACTCCCGTCGTAGCGACGGACCATGCCAATCGCTGGTAGCCAGTGCTGCCAGCCGCGATCCTGTGCGCCTTTGTGCTGAGGCGAAATTCGGCGTGGCTCCTGTTCGCGGGTGGCAAAAGACATACCGTTCACCCAATCGGAGAAAGCTGGACGTCCGAGTTGGTATGCCACAGCAGTAGCGGCGTCGATGCTGGCATCAGCTGCGCCGTTGAAAGACGCGCAAAGCGAGCAACTCTTTCTCTCGACGAACCGATACGCATAGCGTCAGATAGCGTGGTTGACCGGAATACCGGCAATAAAACAGGGAGGACTTCATGCAAACACGCATTTCGCGCCGCGCCGTGCTGGCCGGCGCCGCCGCTGCATCTGCTGGATTAGCTACGCCACCAGTGCTGGCGCAGCAAAAGGAGCCAGTGCGTATCGGCGTGCTAAGCGATATGTCAGGCACATACTCGGCGCTCACTGGTCCCGGCTCCGTCCTCGGTGCGCAGCTTGCGGTCGAGGACTTTGCAAAAAGCCACCCCAGCATCAAAGTCGAACTGCTCTCGGCTGATTTGCGGCTCAAGCCCGATGTTGCGTTGTCCATCGCCGGCGACTGGTTTGACAGCAAGGGTGTGGATGTCGTGACCGATGTTCCCCTATCCTCCGCCGCGATCGCCATCGGTGAAATGGCCAAGGCGAAGGACAAGCTGGCCCTGTTTACCGGCGCGGCCTCCTCGATCCTCACCGGTGAGCGCTGCGGGCCGAATCACCTTCACTGGGCGTACGATACCTGGGGCATCCCGCACGCCATTGTCGAACCGACGGTTAAGGAGGGGTGGGACACCTGGTTCTTCATCACCGCCGACTATGCATTCGGTCACCAACTCGCAAAGGACTCCGCCTCCTTCGTCGTCGCCGCCGGCGGTAAGGTGCTTGGCGAGGCGCGCCATCCATTCCCCGACACAACGGACTTCTCGGCCTTCCTGCTGCAGGCAAAGGCAAGCGGTGCGAAGGTGATCGGCCTCGCTAACGGTGGAACGGATTCGATCAACTGCATCAAGCAGGCGGCCGAATTTGGTCTAACCGGATCCGGCCACAAGGTCGTCGGTGTCGGTCTTCTGATGAACAACATCGTCGGTATGGGGCTCGAAGCCGCTCAGGGGGTGCTACTGGCGGAGCCGTACTACTGGAACCTCAACGACGGGACCCGCGCCTTCGGTCGCCGTTTCGCCGCACGCAGCAATGGCAATGCGATGCCGAATTCTGCCCAGGCTGGGCAGTACAGCGCCGTCTCTCATTACCTCAAAGCTGTCGCTGCCATGGGGCCCGATCAAGCGAAAGCTTCGGGACGCGCGGCGATCGAGAAGATGCGCGCGATACCGGTCGAGGACGCCATTTTTGGCAAGAGCACGATCCGAGAGGACGGGCGAGTTACGCACAACATCTACCTGTTCGAGGCGAAACGGCCGTCTGAATCAAAGGATCCGTGGGACGTGCTGACACTCAAAGCCACCGTTCCGGGGGACAGTGCGTTCCGCCCGCTCAAGAGCGGTGGCTGCCCTATCGTCCGCACTTAGGGTCCGTCAGGTGATAACCGCTCGATCTTGGTTGCCAGGCTATGGCAGTGGTCCCGCAAGTTATCCAAGCGGGCCACGGCCCAAATCGTAACCGATGCTTCAGGCGAAGCTCGAAGTCAGTTCGGTTATTTCCTGACGACGCCTTAGATTCCTCGGCTGCGGACAG
This sequence comes from Pseudomonadota bacterium, assembly GCA_018240405.1. Lineage (GTDB taxonomy): Bacteria > Pseudomonadota > Alphaproteobacteria > Acetobacterales > Acetobacteraceae > Rhodopila. Next base: position 1,042 of record JAFEFW010000418.1, on the reverse strand, counting down.
CGCGGGATCGCACTCGTGCGGCTCGAACAGCCCCTCAGGATGGCCGATCCGGCCAGTTGTCGGATCAGCCCGGCCCACCGATCGAGCACCGGCAGGATCTTGTCGGCCTCCTCGGCCGGCAGCGATACATTCACCTGGGCAGCGCCGAGGTTCCGGAATCGCTGTAGCTGGGCGAGGTCCTCTGGAGCGCAGCCGGTGGTCACTGGCAAAGACTGAGGATCACGTCCGGCCTCAGCCGCCATCTGGCGGAAGCGGGGCATGTAGTCATCGGGGTTGCCGCTGATGGCATTCGGATACCAGCCATCGCCATAGCGGATGGACGCGTCAGCATGCTCCCGACATGTTCCTCGTCAGCGAGGCGGATGCCGAGGCGATCCGCACCATCTTTGAACAAGAGGGCGAGTCATCGGCGGCTATCGAGCTGCGCCGACGGTTCCTTGGGATCACCGACAACGCTAGAGCGCGGGAAAGGGTCCGGACGATTGCCGGCTGGCAGCCGCGGCCAATGCCACCAGCGTCGGTGATCTTGCTGAAGTCGCGGTCTGAAAGCCGTTCCCGATACGCCGAAGGCCGACCCGGAGCAGACGCGGTAAGGCTGCCCCCGGAATTCACGATTGAACGGGATCAGCGTCTGGGGCTGCGTCCGCGTCGCCTGGGCGCCGCTGCCGCGATCTGCGTTTGCAGCACGATCTTGTCCTTCTGAACGGCGGCGTAGTGTCCTCGCAGCTCGGTCAGCTCAGCATGAAGCTGGTGGTTGCGCTGGTGCAGTTGCGCGACGTCCGCCTCGCGCAGCGCCAATTTCAATAACGCGTTGCGCAATTTCTCCTGCATCTCCTGGAAGAAATCCCGGTCGATGATGACCTGCGTCTTCGGGTCGAAGTCGGGGATGGTGGCTGGCAGGCCTGCCTGGATGGCCGTGAGGGTTGCGGCGTCGATGGTGCGCACGATCTTGCCGGCGGCCTTCTGGCGTTCACGATAGGCACGCTGCACGGCCGCCTTGGAGATCGCGCCATCCGGTTTCGGCGGGCGCCCCCGGCGGGGC
>JAFEFW010000417.1 GCA_018240405.1 Pseudomonadota bacterium | reverse complement strand
CACGCCGGCTCATTCCCGCTCCAGCAACCTATTCTGCCGGCCGCTCGTCCCCCCGGAACATCAGCCGCCACAGCCGTCCTTCGCCCAGTGCCTCACCGACCTCGCGGAAGGCGAAGTAGGGCAGCAGGATCAGGAAAAACAGCAGACAGACGGCTACGGTCTGCAGCAGCGTGCCGCCCGTCACCTCCTCCACCACCTTGGCGACCGAGCGGTGGTGGATCAGGCCGGCCACGATCTCCTCGATCATGTTCAGTGCGAACAGCAGCACCAGGAACACCAGCGACTTGCGCAGGATCGGAAAGATCAGCGGCCCTTCCGTTCCGCCCTGGCCGAGTTTCAGGGCGTGGCCGACCATCATGAACTTGCCCAGGATCAAGGCCTTGACCGCGGCGATACCGAACGGGAGATAGGTGATCCCTTCCGACCGCATCAGCGCGCTCTTGTAGACCGCGAAGGCGCCAAGACAGATGTAAAGATAGAAGGATACCGCCAGGTACTGCTTGACCTCATGCATCAGGCGGTGCGCCAGGCTCGGGCGCGCGATCGTTGCGGTCACAGTTAAGCCTCCCGACTCAGTTGCAGACCCGCTGGCCGTTGACGTAGGCGCAGCCGGGCGCCAGCGCCTTGGTCGCACTGTTGCCACGCGCGCCCTGGACATGCGCACCCGGCGCGACCGCGGGCGGCGGGTAGGTCCGCCCGGTGCGCACGGCGCCGGTGTTCTTGTTATAGGTCGCCGCGCCGTTCGGGCCGACGCAGCCGGCGCGGTTGGCGGTCTGACCACAGGTGGCGGCCTGGGCGGACGACGCCAGGCCGACCAGCAGCAAGGCCGCCATAATGGTGCGCATAACCACATCTCCCTGCGACGGTTCTTCACCTCCTTGTGCACGGGCTATGCCGTTTTGGCTATGCCGAATTGGCAACCGCGGGCCGCGGATGTCTCGCCACACCGGTGCGGATACGGCACAGTCCGCCGCACACGCAGGAGCCAGGGTATGACGCAGCCTCCGATCCGCTTCGACGACGGCGCGGCCTATGACCGCTCCATGGGCGCATGGAGCCGGCTGGCCGGCGATGTGTTCCTCGACTGGCTGGCGCCGGCGTCCGGACTGCGCTGGCTGGATGTCGGCTGCGGCAGCGGCGCGTTCAGCGCGCGCGTGCTGGAGCGGGCGGCGCCGGCCGAACTCCAGGGTATCGATCCCTCCGCCGCGCAGATCGAGTTTGCCGCCAGCCGCGTGCCGGGCGGCACGTTCCAGGTTGGCGACGCAATGGCCCTGCCCTTTCCGGCGGACCGGTTCGACGTCGCCATCATGGCGCTGGTGATCTTCTTCGTCCCGGACCCCGCCAAGGGCGTCGCCGAAATGGCCCGCGCGGTGCGGCCGGGTGGTCAGGTGGCAGCCTATGCCTGGAACATCAACGAAGGCGGCTTTCCGTTCCGCCACGTCCAGGCGGCGGCCCAGACTCTCGGCGCCACACCGGTCCGGCCACCCAGCGCGGGCGCCGAACGGATGGAGGCGTTGCAGGCGCTGTGGCAGGGCGCCGGCCTGGAGTCGATCGAGACGCACACGATCTCGGTCCGTCGCAGTTTTGCGGATTTCGAGGCGTATTGGCAGTCGAGCACGGTCACCGGCGGCACGCGCGCGCTGCTGGCCAAGCTGTCCGAGGCAGAGCGCGGCGTGTTGCGCGACCGCGTGAATGAGGCTTTACCGCGGGACGAGGAGGGCCGGATTTCCTATCTGTCGCACGCAAACGCCATCAAAGGCCGCGTGCCGAGCGCCAGGTAACGCCGTGACCGGCTTCGCCATCGCGCCCGCCACCGAGGCATCCGACCTGGCCGCCGTACGAAGGCTGTTCCAAGCCTACGCGGACTCGCTGGGCGTCGACCTGGGCTACCAGGATTTCGCGGCGGAACTCGCGACTCTGCCCGGCAAGTATGCCGCGCCCGGCGGCGCCCTGCTGCTGGCCCGCATGGCGCAGGGCGAGCCGGCCGGATGTGTCGCGTTGCGTCCCCTGCCCTTCGACGGATGCTGCGAGATGAAGCGGCTATACGTGGCGCCGGCCGGGCGCGGCAGCGGCCTGGGCCGCGCACTGGCCGAAGCCGTGGTCGCGGCGGCGCGGCAGAGGGGCTACCGGGAGATCCGGCTAGATACGCTGCCGTTCATGCAGGCCGCCATGGCCCTTTATGAATCGCTCGGGTTTGTCGAGATCGCGCCGTACTACGACACGCCGATCGCCGGGACGCGCTTCCTGGCGCTGCCGCTGGCGGATGCCCACGCCGCCTCGTGACCTCGCTGAGGCGTTGCCGCGCCACCGGACGCGCAACCCGTTGAACCCTGCGCTGCTTAAGCCGGACGTCACCGCCCGGTCAGGACCTCATGGCAGCCCAAGGATCACGCGCGACCATCTACGCCGCACTGGCCGGCAATGCCGCCATCGCCGTCACCAAGGGTGGCGCCGCCGCCTGGACCGGCAGTTCCGCGATGCTCAGCGAGGCGATCCATTCGCTGGTCGACACCGGCAACCAGATCCTGCTGCTCTACGGGTTGCGGCGTTCAGCCCGTCCGGCAACGCCGGAACATCCGTTCGGCCATGGCCTCGAACTCTATTTCTGGGCGTTCGTCGTCGCGATCCTGATTTTCGGCCTCGGCGCCGGGGTCTCGATCTACGAGGGTGTGGTGAAGATTCTCGAACCGCACCCGGTCGAAGACGTCATGATCAACTACGTCGTGCTCGGCCTGTCGCTGGTGTTTGAGGGTAGTTCCTGGTGGGTCGCCTACCGGACCTTCCGGCGCGAAGCCCGGTCCGACAGCCTGCTGGCGGCGGTGCAGCGCAGTAAGGATCCGACCGTGTTCACGGTCCTGCTCGAGGACAGCGCCGC
>JAFEFW010000416.1 GCA_018240405.1 Pseudomonadota bacterium | reverse complement strand
CGGTCACCGGTCAGTTGTGTACCTCGGGACGAAGCGCCACCCGTCATCGGACAATCTTCGAGCGTCTCCTCTCATTTTAGTTCTCAATATGCGTGCATTGTGGCGCTTCTTGACCGATTTCATCGTGAAGGGACACCCGATTGGGCGGTAGTCTTCGTTCAGCGTGGTAACTTACACGCATCGCGGTCCGGCGCAGCAGGACATTCCCCGGAAAAGTAGTACCCTGTGCTGCACCACCCGCTGATGCCGATCAGGTAGTCATCACGTAGCGGTGGGGTGGAGCATTTAAGAAACAACTGATCCGTCCGTAAGACGAATCTCTCCACAATGTAGAATGGTCCTCCGGTGGCAAAGCGCGTCGTTCAATAGCGTTGACACATATCGTCACGCTCGGCGACACTACGATAAGATTGCGATCTACCCCTGAAATCGCGGGAAAGCTGCGTCCACTGATTGTTCCTTGGGGAGAAGGACACACGTCATGGTGGCATCAACAGGGCGTTCCATGCCATGTGGCGATACACAATTATCGTCAGACCTTGCCACACGGGCGTCTTACGCGGCTGAAATGGCTGGCTGGAGAGCGTTCGACGGCGGATTGACATTCAACCCTGTCAACAGCCGGCATCCGCCGGGTCCGGGTCGACTCAGGACGATTCCGATACTGTATGAGTCGTGGATACCCCGCCGTTGACGCTGCCCGCCGCAGTCGGGGACAGCCCGCACGCTCAGATCGCCAGAACGGACCGGCTCATGCGCCGGCCGATGCCTGAGCCGCCTGTTGCAACGCGCAATTGGGGCTGCACAGGCGGTGGCGGATACGCCGGAACGCCGGGCGGCGATGCTGGGGCGCAGCCGATCGCGCATCCCCCGCGTGCGCCGCGCTCCCGCCCGTCAGCTTCACTCGGCCGGCACGCTTGCGGTTCCGCATCAAACCAACCGGCTACCGCCGTGACAAGACACAGGACTGCCCGATGAGCAAAACCATCAGCTCGACCATCACGGCGTTCTACAGTCTGTACCCTTTCGATAGTCCGATCCTGATCACCAGCACGGGCGCGATGACATATGCCTATCTGGCGCCGGCGCTGAACCAACCGAACGACTGGACCCTGACAAATGCCGGATTGATCTCCGGCGCGCTGTACAATGCGAACAATGCGACCGATGCGACCGTTTCGGTAGCCAATTCGGGCACCATCAGCGGCATCGGCGTCAGCCTGTATGGCGCCAATATATCGCTGACAAATCTTTCCACCGGAAAGATCATCAGCGCGGCGGACGGCCTCTATGCCGGAGCAACCGATGTTACGGTATCCAATGCCGGCACTATCACCGCTGATGCCAACGGACTTGACCTCAAGGCGACCAATGCCACGATCGCCAACAGCGGCACCATTACCGGCGGGTTGAGCGGCATCAGCCTGCGGGGCCGGTCGGGCACCGGCGGCACGAAGCCCTCCGCCACCCTTACCAATACCGGCAACATCAGAGGCACCAGCCAGGGTATCTACGTTCGCCAAGGCAGCGTGGTCATCAACAACACCGCAGCCATCCTGGGCGGTCACGGCATCGTCGCCACCGGCAATAATACGACCCTGGCCGTCACCACCAAGGGGCTGTTATCCGGCACGACCTCGGCCGGCTTTTGGATTCAAAACGGTGCCGAGGCCTCTATCACAAACAAGAGCGGCGGCGTAGTGACCGCCGTTCATTACGGTGTCTACGCATCTGGCAGCCTTACCGTACTGACGTTGCAGAACGATGGCCTGATGGACATCGGCAGCAGCGCCTACGGCGTAAAAGTGGTACGGGCATCGGCCAATATCACGAATTCCGGCCAGATCATGTGGGGCAAGTTCGGCATCGCCATCCAGAACGCCGGCGCCACCATCACCAACTCCGGAAGCATTTTTGCCACCAGCTACGCAATCCAGTTCGCGGCCGGATACACGAACCTGCTGCGGCTCAAGCCCGGCTCCTATTTCAACAACAAGGTCAGCGGCGGCAACAGCATCGGCTCCAGCATCGTCAGCACACTGGAACTGATGTCGACCAGCGGTGTCGGTACGTTGAGCGGATTCGGCAGCCAGATCTTCAACTTTGCCGCCGTCACCATCGATGCGGGTGCGCAATGGGGCGTCAGCGGGTCGATGACGATCGCCTCCGGCATGACATTGGCGAATGCCGGCACGCTGAGCATGCTCAGCGGCAACCTGTTCAACGCCAGCACGATTACCAATACCGGCGTGATGAAGTCTGGCGTCACGTTGACAGGCAGCACCGGAGTGTTGGTCAACGCGGCCGGAGGAACGATCAGCACTGCCACCAGCCTGGGCGCGATCTACGCCGCCGGCAGCGGCACCGTCAGCAATGCCGGGCTGATCAGCAACAGCAGCGCCAAAGCCGTCTACCTGCTCGGCGGTGGGACAGTCACCAATACCGGCACAGTGAGCGGCGCGGTCGGCGTTAAGTTCGGCACCGGCGGCAGCGGGTCGGTGGTGAATTCCGGCAGCATGACCGCCAGCGCGAGTGGCATCTACCTGCGCGCCGGCGGCTTCGTCAGCAATGCCGCGACCGGCGTGATCAGCGCCAGCTACGGTGTCCAGGCTACTGGCACCGGCGCCGTCACGCTGCGCAACGCCGGCAGCGTCACGGGCACGAATGCTGCGGTCAAGCTCGCCTCGGGCAATGCCAACCGGCTGATCGTCGATCCCGGTGCGGTGTTCAGCGGCCTCGTCGATGGCGGCAACAGCATCAGCTCCAGCATCGCCAGCACGCTGGAACTGGCGTCGGCCGTCGGCGCCGGCACGCTGACCGGCCTCGGCAGCCAGTTCGTCAAATTCAGGCAGGTCACCATCGATGCCGGCGCCCAA
>JAFEFW010000415.1 GCA_018240405.1 Pseudomonadota bacterium | reverse complement strand
AAAGCGGCCGCTTCATCGTCCTGATCCAGCGCCGCGACTTGCGCGGCGACGAACAGCGGCAGAGCGCGGGTCGGGTGTCAGAATGCGGACCTCCCGCAGCCCTTTTGCACGGCGCCGGTCTCGCAGCGCCTTCATACGCTCTGCCGTAGCAGCCATCAGTGACCTTCCAGATGATCGCGGCAAAGCGTAACGCGTTACGGGCATGGCCGCGCCAAAGTCGTGCTACGTGCCCGCCCGCCGCTCCCGCGCCCGCCAGTACAGCCCGCTCAGCACCACCAGCACGAAGCCGACCGAAGCGACCCCGGTGATCGCCAGCATTGGTCCGGCGAACGCCGCGACGGCACCCATCAGCAGGATGCCCAGCGGGCCCGTGCCGATGCACACCGTCAGCAACCCCATCAGCCGCGACCGGATCGCCGACGGCGCATGCAGCACGATCAGCGAGGTCTGCATGTTGGCAAAGGCCGCCGCGCCGAAGCCGCCGGCCGCCAGCAGCGCGCAGGCCAGCCAGAACCACGGCATCAGCGGCATGGCGATGACGCAGGCCAGGAACAGCAGCGAGCCGCCGACCATCAGCACGCGTCCGCTCAGCCGGGGTTCGCGGCTGGTCAGCAGGGCGCCGCCGAGGAAGCCGCCGAACGATTCGGACGCCGCCAGCACGCCGACCAGGGTCGGCGACACCTCGAACACCATGCGGCCGATCGGCGCGACCAGCGCGTTGTAGGGGAAGCCCAACAGGTTCATCACGATCGTCACCAGCAGCACGCCGCCGATGATCACGTCGTGGCGCACGAAGCGCAGCCCTTCGGCCAGTTCGCGCGGCACATTGCTCAGCACCAGGCGCCGCGTCGTCTGCCGGTAGTGCAGCCCCACGGCGAGCGCCGCCGCCATGGCGTAGAAGCAGGCCGACGCGATGAAGCAGCCCGATAATCCCATCCGCTGATAGATCGCGCCGGCGAACATGGGACCGAGCAGGCGGGTGAAGGAGCCGGACATGGTGTCGAGGGCGAGGGCGCGCGACACCAGCGGCCCTTCCACCGACTCGCCCACCATGCGGCGGCGCGTTGCCATCTCGGTGGACCAGACGACGCCCGCCACCGTGGCGGCGACGGCGACGTGCCACGGACGCGCCAGATCGAACCAGGCCAGCACAGCGATCGAGGCGGAGGCGAGGCAGGTGACGATCTGCCCGATCAGCAGCACCTGCTTGCGGTTCAGCGCCTCGGTCACGACGCCGGAGAAGGCGCCCAGCAGGAACATCGGCATGGTGCGGGCGGCGGAGACGGCGGCGACGGCGAAGCCGGACCCGGTCGCGTCCAGGGTGAACAGCGCGGCGGCCAGCGTTTCGAACCAGCGCATCGTGTTGACGCAGCCGCCGATGGCCCAGAGGCGCAGGAACGTGCGGGATGACAGCAGGGCGCGCAGCCCGCTGTGGGAGACGACAGCCGTCACGGCGGGAATTCAGCCTCCGCCGGCTGGACCGATAAGCGCACGACGTTTCCCCAATGACCGTATTCGAGTGACCGTGTTTAGGGCGCAATCCAAGCACGGCGGCCCAGGATGGACCAGACAAATAGCCAGGATTAGGATGCGGGCCTGCCTTGAAAGCACCGATTTGGGGAGATCGTGCCGATGAACGATGCAGTGATGGAAATGCCGGTCTTCGACCGCACGCAGGAAGACCTGGGCAATATCGTCGAGCTTGGCCACGTCAATGTCCGCGTGCCGGATCAGAGCAAGGCGGTGGCCTTCTACATCATGGGCCTCGGGCTGACGCGCGACCCGTACCTGATGGCCGGGCTCGACAACATGTGGGTGAATGTCGGCCGTGGCCAGTTCCACCTGCCGACCCGTGGCATTGACGTACTGCGCGGCACCACGGGGTTGGTCGTGCCGGACCTGGAGGCGCTGCTGCGCCGCCTCGATGGTGCAAAGAAATACCTCGAGGGCACGAAATTCTCATTCCGCGAGGCGGACGGTGTCGTTGAGACCACCTGCCCCTGGGGCAACCGCATCCGCGTCCACGGTCCCGACCCCGCTCGGTTTGGCCCGATGCGCCTGGGCATGCCTTATGTTGAGTTCGACATCCCGGCCGGCACCGACCTGAAAGCGATCGTCAAGTTCTACAGGAAGATTCTGGGCGGAATTGCCGGCGTGGCGAAGGATGAGCGTGGCTCCTATGCCTGGGTCAGTTGCTCCGCCGAAGCCAGGCTGATCTACCGCGAAACGACGGCGCCACTGCCGGAGTACGACCAGCACCACATCCAGATCACGCTGGCCGACTTCTCTGGTCCGCATAAGAAGCTGAAGGAACGGGGACTGATTTCCGAGGAAAGCGACCAGCACCAGTACCGCTTCCTCGACATCGTTGATGTCGACAGCAACAAGCCGTTGTTCCGCATCGAGCACGAAACCCGCAGCATGCGCCATCCGATGTTCAACCGCACGTTTGTCAACCGGAACCCGGATATGAACAACCGGAACTTCGTGCCGGGGTACGAAGTGGGGCTGTGGGCGTTGAATTGAAGCAAGGGCGCAACGGTGCAGCCGCAAGGTTTCCTTGGACGGGGCAGAGGAAGGCCCCTGTGCCCGGGACAGCCACGCGCGCACGTCCACTGCGCCGGCACACCCTCTCCGCCGTCATGGCGGGCGAAGGCCCGCCATCCACGCCTTTGCCACAAAAGCGCTGTCTGAGGCTTGGATTTCCCCCCGCAAGCCGTGGATGGCGGGCCTGCGCCCGCCATGACGGTGGAGCGGTGCAACGAACTGCCATCCCGCCGGCGCAGCCGAGCATCCACCGCCGGAAGACTGAACAGCCAGCGTCTCCCGCCGTAAGTATCAACTGAAACAATAACCGGAGCGTCCCATGTCCATCGCCCCCTACCAGGTCTCCGCCTACAACACCGCCACCGCGTCGGAGAACAAGATCCACGACGATGCTACGGC
>JAFEFW010000414.1 GCA_018240405.1 Pseudomonadota bacterium | reverse complement strand
GCGCCAACGCCTGTCCCTGCCAACATACCCGTTCGAACGACAGCGACACTGGATCGATGCTAAGGCGCCACCGGGCGTCGATGCGGCAGCATCGCATCCACATCTCGGCACCGTGCATGCGGCAGCGAGCGGGGAAAGAACCTACACCCAGATACTGCGTGCATCGCGACCAGCCTGGCTCCGGGATCATAAAGTCTTTGGCGGTATCGTGCTGCCCGGCGCTGCGTACGGCAGCATGGTGGCGGCCGCCGTAGGCATTCCCTGCCGGATCACCGGAATGCAGTTTCATGCGGCGCTTGCGCTCGATGATGCGAGCGCGGCGCGGGAGCTGCAGCTCATCCTTCGAACGGCGGCGCAACCGGGTGTTCTGGACTGTGCGTTCTACAGCCGTGATCCGACCCCCGCCGGCGGCAAGCCGGCAGCTTGGCAGCTGCACGCTGAAGGACGGGTTGAGCCGGCCGGCGAGGTTTGCGTCCCACCTCGGCCCGCCGATGCGGTGCACGATCTTGATGTCGATGCCTTCCATCAACGCCTGACGCAGCTTGGAATCGATTGGGGGCCAAACTGGCGCGGCGTTACCCGATTACGTGGGGCCGAGGGCGTTGCGTGGGGCGCATTCAGCACGCCAGCGTGTCTTGACGCCGGCATGTGGCCGATCGCGCCGCCGGTTCTTGATGCATGCTTCGGCATGGTCGCCGCGGCGATTCTTGGCTACACGCCAGAGACCGATGTCTTACTGCCCTATGGTTGGGAAGCGTTGGAAATTTGGGCCACGGCCCCGCGCGATCTGACGTGCGACATCCGCCTTCGCACGTCCCCCGGGCAGGACCCCGCGGTGGCTGATCTCTGGCTAAGGGATCCAGCCGGGGCCGTTTTTGGTCGGGTGACCGGCCTCATGTTGAAGCGGGCCACACAGCTCGCTATGGCAACTGCGGCGCGCAGGCACGCAGCTTCGGAATCGCCAGACGCAGGCGTCGATGCGTGGCTGTATGATGTCAGCTGGCTGCCGGTTATGCTGGAGAGCACCGAGACGACGGCGCTCTGGCTTCTGTTAGGCGACGTAACACGGCGCACAGCGCTTGCCGCGGCGCTGACACGACACGGCGCATCAGTGATCGCCGACGCAGGGGATGATCCTGCAGGGCTGTCCGCTGCTATCCGACACGCAGCGCCTGGATACGAGGCACCCCGCATCGGCGTTGTCTGGCTGGCTGAAGCGCCGACTGCATGCTCCGAGTTCGGCGCCACCGCCATACAGCGCAGGCTGGCGCCTGTATTGAAGTTGATCCACACGCTCAATGCGGAGAAGGTCGGCTCGATACACAGCATTACATTGGTAACATCCGGGGCTGTCGCTGTTGCGGAAAGCGACGATGTCGACCCAACGGGAGCTGCGGTCTGGGGCTTCGGACGCGTCGTGCAAGCGGAACAACCTGAACAAACCGTGCGGCTTGTCGACGTGCCGGGCGGTGCAGAGCACAGTCTTGCCGAGGGCCTGCTCGCTAAGGCGGCGGAGCCTCAGCTTGCGTGGCGCGATGGCACTTGGCACACGCCCCGCCTGCTACCGGCCCGCGCGGGCGGACGCCTGGCGCGGCCGACGGGTGATGTGAGGCTCGACATCGGCGTCAAGCCTACGCCGGAAGCTTTGCGACTGATACCGCTAGCGCTCGACCCGCCGCGGGCCGGCGAGGTGATGGTGGCGGTTCACGCGGCAGGCCTTAATTTTCGAGACGTGCTGAACACGCTTGGACTGTATCCGGGCGATGCAGGCGCCTTGGGTGCTGAATGCGCCGGCGAAGTCATCGCAGTCGGGCCGGGTGTTGACACGCTTGCGCCGGGCGACGCCGTCTTCGGATTTGCAGAGGCCGGTTTCGCCAGCCGCTGCATCAGCCCGGCGTCGCTGCTGCGGCGCGTGCCGGATGGTATCGACTTTGCGGCGGCTGCATCGCTTCCGGTCGCGTTTTGCACCGCGCAGGCGTGCTTCGAACTTGCAGGACTTCGCGCCGGCCAGCGTGTCCTTATTCATGCCGGCGCCGGCGGCGTTGGCCTCGCAGCAATCCAGTTGGCGAGAGCGATCGGGACTGAAGTGCTGGCCACAGCCAGTGCCGCAAAACGGCCGTTCTTGCATCGATATGGCGTGGCCCATGTCTTCGACTCCCGTTCGACTTCCTTCGCTGCCGAGGTTCTCGCGGCGACCGACGGACAAGGCGTCGACGTCGTGATCAACAGCCTCACCGGGCCAGGCTTCGTCGAAGCGAGTCTGTCCGTGCTGGCCAAGGGCGGACAGTTCGTCGAGATCAGCAAGCGCGACACATGGTCGTTCGAGCAAATGTCGGCGAAGCGGCCGGATGTGCGCTACCACCTCTTTGCATTGGACGAATGGCTCTGGGATGCGCCGGACCGTGTAGCCAGGTTGCTGGACCTGACCCTGGACGGGCTTGCGGCTGGACGCATCACACCTCCGCCCCGGCGGTGCTTCACCCTGAACGAGGCACCGGCTGCGATGCGGCTGATGCAGCGTGCCGGCCACATTGGCAAGATCGTGCTGACCGTGGATCACGCAGAACCGCGCCGCGACGGTGCGTATCTGGTGACGGGTGGTCTCGGGGCACTGGGCCTGGCGGCGGCGTCGTGGCTGGCGGAGCAGGGCGCGGGGCACGTGGTGCTGGCGAGCCGACGTGACCCCGATGCGGCAGTGCTGGCGGGTCTCGCTTCGCTGTCGGAGACGGCCGGCTGCACCGTCGAGGCGCGGCGGCTGGACGTGGCCGACGCGACGCAGGTGCAGGTTCTGGTCGACTGGATCGGGCGTGAGCGGGCACCGTTGCGCGGCGTGATCCATGCGGCCGGCGTGCTCGACGACGGAGTGATCGCGGCGCAGAGTTGGGAGCGGTTTGCCGCGGTGCTGGCGCCCAAGCTGCTGGGCGGGTGGCACCTGCACCAGGCGACCG
>JAFEFW010000413.1 GCA_018240405.1 Pseudomonadota bacterium | reverse complement strand
CGGCCTGCTGGGCGTGCTCGCCGATGTCGCCGCAAGGCGCGGACAATACGACGCCGCCGTCGCCTGGCTGCACAAGGCCATCGCCGCAAAGCCGGGGGATTTCGGCGTCCGCCACCAGATCATCAGCCTCCATCTCGAGCACAACGCTCTTTCCGCCGCCGCCGAGGCCGCCCAGCAGGCGCTCGCGATCGACCCCGGCGACATTGGCTTAATGCATCGCATGAGTGAGGTTGCGGCGCGTCAGGGCGACATGCAGGAAGCCCTGGTCTGGGCTCAGCGCGCCATTGACGCGAATCCGGACCACTCCTTCAGCCACTCGCATCTCAGTTGGATGCACCAGCTGAATGGTGATCTCCAGGCGGCGGCGTCCGCCCAACGCCAGGCTCTAGCCTGTGCGCCGCAGGAACAGCTGCACCTGCGCCGGATGAGTGAGTTGCTGTTCCGGCTTGGCGACAATGCGGCCGCCTTCCGACTTGCCGACCGGTTAATCGAATCTCATCCGGACCAGGTTGCCAACTACCTGCACCGTGCGTGGCTGGCGACGCTGCATGGCGACGTTTCTACCGCGGAATCGGTGCTGCGAACTGCTGCCGAGGTGGCTCCGGATAATATCGATGCCCTGCGCAACCTGACCGATCTCGTCGCCAAGCGGGGCGATACCGAGCAAGCGCTGCTTTATCACGAGCGCATCGTAGCGCTGCGGCCTTGGGATTCCGCGACCTTTGATCTGCTGGCATCGGTGCAGCTTTATGCGCGCAATCTGTCGAGCGCACGGCAGGCATTGGAACGGGCGGTCGAGCTTGCGCCAAACAACGCTCAGCTGATGCGGCGTCTCAGCGACGTCGCCCTGCAGCAAAACGATCTGACCGCGGCGCTGTCCTGGGCCGAGCGTGCCATCGGTGGACGGCCGCACGATCCACACGGTTACAATCATCTTGCCACGGTGCACTGGCGTGCCGGCGATCTGGCGGCCGCGGCGGCCGCGGTCAGACAGGGTCTGCAGCATGCACCAGATGCCGTGTTCCTGATGGTGCGCCTCAGTGACATCCTGGACTGGAGCGACGACATCGCCGGCGGATTCGAGTGGGCCAGTCGCGCGGTGGCGCAGCATCCGAAAGACCCTGGCATCTATAGTCATCTGCACACGCTTTACCTGCGACACGCTGACCTGCCGCGCGCGAGGCAAGTCCTTCTCGATGGTCTGGCGATGGCGCCGGAGGATGCCGGCCTGGTCCGGCGCATGAGTGAGTTCCTGGCACGCACGGGTGACACGGCGGGTGCGCTGGCCTGGGCCGAGAAAGCCATAGCCCTGCAACCGCAGGAGGCTGGCGGCCATCACCTGCTGGCGGAACTCCGGCTGCAGAGCGGCGACCTGGACGGCGCGGAGCAGGCAGCCCGACGCGCCGCGATCCTCGCACCCGCCGACAACTGGGTGAAGCGCCGGATTGCCTATATCGGGTTGCAGAGAAGAAGCGCCGGATAGCGGCTCTCACCCGGCGCGGACACATGCTGCTTTGCCACACCACGCTCCGGATGCCTTGGAACAGGCTCAAGGACTGCTTCGGCAGACCATGATGACAGGGCGCGTTCGGGCCCTTGAAACGCTGTGCGATATTTTCGTTGCGCGAACCTCAATCGCGACAAGCGCCTCGGCGCGTCTGATGAGACGCGGCAGCGGCCAACGGAGTGTGCCACCAATATTATGGATTGGGATCGGACAGCGGCTCCGCCTGCTGCGGCGCCAACCGCATATGAATCACGCCCGGCCGCACCCGCTGGGCGCCAAATTGGGCTCGGCTCCAATGCTGCTTGGTCCGCTTATAGCGAGCCGGACAGTGCAGGCCGATGACTCGCTGAATTTCCCATAACTCCATCACATGCAGGTCCGGCGACCGAAGAAATCCAGGGTTGTCCGCCGCGACGGTCGCGAACGCCCGGGTTAGCAGGCCCGGCCCGGTCAGCAGCCAGATCATCTCCCTGTCGCCGCGGTTGATCGCCAGCGTGGCATCCGCAAGGGCTCGCAACAGCACCGGGTGGCCTGGTACGGCGCCGATGAAATTATTGCCGAGAGTGCCATAATTCTCCTGGTAGAGGGCCAGTGTCGCGCCAGCAGGAACGAAGGATTGCAGCGGCTGCAGGCAGCGGTCGTCGGCATCGACGTAGAAGCCGCCTTCTGTCGCCAGGAACGCCAGGCGAAACAAATCGGCCCGTTGCGCCGGCTCGCGGCTGCGACGGAAGGCCATCGCCACCTCCGCGCCGTGGTGCGCCGTGATATAGGCGTTGGCCGTGACACTGTTGAACAAAATGTAGCGAAAGTCGGGATTCAGATCCTGCCAGCTCTGCATCAGCACGCTGATATCGGCGGGCACGTCATCGTCCCAGAATTGCACCAGATTGCGTGGAATGGCCGCCGGTGCATCGCCACCGACCGATGCGGCCGCAAAACAGCCAGCCTGGCGCGCAGCGAGCAACAACAGCATGGCCGGCGCCGTGGCCTCCGGCACCTCCGCGACAAGCCTGCACAGCGGCGCCAATTGCTCCGACGGTGGCAGTGGGGTGATCGCCTGCAACGCCTCAAGCAGCTCGCCGTCGAGCACAAAATCATCCAGCAGCTGACCGATATGGTGCTGGGAGAGATTATCAGTCTGGCCCCGCACGTGGCGCATCGACCGATCGTACCGGATCGACTCTGCAAGGCAGGCACGCGCCGCCACCGTGTCGGCCAGCAGCAGATGGCAGCGTGCCAGTTCCGAATACCAGCCGCCGACGCCTGGCCAGAGTGCGATCGCCTGCCGGTATGCGGCAATCGCCGCCACGTAGTCGCGCAGTCGTTCCGCCGCCAGGCCACGCATGACAAACACCAGCGCCCGCTCCCGCTGGGACGTCACCGGAGGCGCAGCGAAGCCAGCATCAGCCGCGTCAAAATCGCCTTCGGAGATGGCGAACAC
>JAFEFW010000412.1 GCA_018240405.1 Pseudomonadota bacterium | reverse complement strand
TACCGCGGCCTCAGGCGATAAGGCATGTGACCCGGCGGCTGCATATTGTTACTTCATACAATCGTTTTCCGCTTGCGCCGGTCGCACACGCTGCCGCGTTACCTGCTCTCAGACCTTCCCGCTGTCATCCAGATTACGCGGCTTGCCGTCCTCGCCGATGGCGACATAGGTGAACACGCCTTCCGTCACTTTCTCGGCGTGCGTCTCCTCCCGGCCCTGTGCCCAGGTCTCGATCTTCACCGCGATCGACGAATCGCCCGCATGCTCCAGCGAGCAGAAGCAGGTCACCTCATCCCCCACCGCCACCGGGCGCAGAAAACGCATCGCATCGATACTGACCGTCACCACCCGCCCGCGTGCCCGCCGCGCGGCAAAGGTTCCGCCGGCAAGATCCATCTGCGACAAGGTCCAGCCGCCGAAAATAGCCCCACCCGCGTTCGTGTCGCGTGGCATGGCAATCGTGCGCAGTGACGGGCTGTCGGGCCGGTCCGCACTTTGATCCGCCATGGCATGCTTCTCCTTACATTGTCTTGTTCAAGCCCATGCCCACACTGGGGCCGCGTCCGGCAACAACGATAAGCGCCTGCAGCGGATCGGGTTTCGCTTGAACGGCGCAAGCCGGCGCAACAGCGCTCACCGGCGCCAGCGACCGGATCGGCAAGGTCCGGCACTACCGCACAATTCTCCACGGTGACGAACCCACAGGTGGGGCGTTCAGCAGTCGTGAGGCGAATGGGACGGCGCGAAACTACCATATGGAAACGTTTGAAATCTTACTTGGGCTATTGGCCGCCAGTGTCGCTCTGGCATCGGCTGCACAGTGGCTGAAGGTCCCGCTGGCTGTCGTGCTCGTGCTCGGCGGCATGGCGCTCGCCTTCGTGCCCGGCCTGCCCACGATCGAGCTTGAACCGCAATTGGCGCTGGCACTGTTCCTGCCGCCCCTCCTGCAGATGAGCGCCTATCGCACTGATTGGCCGGGGTTCCGCTCCAGCCTGCGGCCGATCCTGCTGCTGGCGTTGGGTGCCGTGCTGTTCACCACCCTGGTGGTCGCCGCGACCGCACGGCTGCTGCTGCCGGAGTTGCCCTGGGCAGCGGCGATCGCTCTTGGGGCCATTGTCGCGCCCCCGGACGCCGTCGCCGCAACCTCCGTGCTGCGCAACTTCAATATCCCGAAACGACTCGTCACTGTGCTCGAAGGCGAAAGCCTCCTGAACGACGCCTCGTCCCTGGTCCTGTTCCGGTTCGCCGTTGCCGCCGCGGCGACCGGAACCACGAGTCTCGGATGGGCCTCGGTCCAGTTCGTCGTTGCTGCGGCTGGCGGCGTGGCGGTTGGCTGGTTGGTTGGACGGGCTGCCATGTGGGTGTTTTCCCATCTGGAGGACACGCTGCTCGACATCCTGGTAGCATTGCTGGCCGGCTTCGCGGCGTACATCGCCGCGGAGCGGCTTCACGTGTCCGGGGTGCTGGCAGCCGTAGCCTGTGGCCTGGTGCTCGGACGGCAGCAGCATGCTGAATTCAGCGCCCGCACGCGGGTGGAAGCCGCCGCGGTGACCGACTTCTTCGAGTTCGTGCTGACCGCTTTGGTGTTCGTGCTGATCGGTCTGCAGTTGCGTGGCATTCTGCTGCGCTTGGAGGACCATAACGCCTGGCAGCTGGCCGGGCTGGCCGTGGCGGTGTCGGCCGCGCTGGTTCTCAGCCGCTTCGCCTGGGTCTACCCCGTCACGTGGGTGCCTCGCGCCCTGTCGCGGACGGTGCGCGAACGCGACCCGATGCCGCCTTGGAGCCACGCTGCCGTCGTATCCTGGGCCGGCATGCGTGGCGTCGTGAGCATGGCCGCTGCCATGGCCTTGCCCGAAGGCTTTCCGGAACGCGATACGCTCGTCTTTCTGGCCTTCTGCGCCATCTTCACCACCCTGATCCTGCAGGGAACAACGCTGGGACCGCTCATCCGATGGCTGGGTGTCAACGTGCCCGATGGGGTTCCGGTGCCGGGCGTGGCGCCAAACGCACTCGAAGCCCGGCGTGAGGCGACGGAAGCCGCGATCGAAGCCGTTGAGGATGAAATGGAGGGTGCAGAGCACAAGGACGTCGTCGACGACATGCTGCAGGAGCTGCGAGAGCGGGCGGAGCACGCCGAACTGTTCCGGCAGGATCCCGAGAAGGCGCAGCAGCGCGTTGCGGCGAAGCTAAGCCTGCGGCTTGCGGCCATCGAGGCGGCACGCACGAAGCTGCTGGCGGGCGGACATGAGGCGCTGGGCGCGGACACCCTGGCCGGGATGGTGGCTGAGCTGGATCTGGAGGAAGAGCAGATGCGCATCGCCCTGGGCGAACGGTAGTCGGCGCTGACGCATCAAACCCTGTGGGGACTACGCCCGCCTGCGTCCGGACATCTCCTGCACCGCCAGTATGCTAATCTGGAAAAGCCGTTCGTCGGACAGGCTGCGGCGTAGCCCGCCGACCTGTGAAGGCGAACCTTAACCGCCGCCGATCTTCGGGATCAGCACGATCTCACTGTCCGGCCGAAGCTGGACCGCATAGGAATCCTGGAAAATTTCGCCGTCGATGGCGACGGCCATACCTTCCTCCACCTGCTGGCCCAGGCCCGGGAACTTCTGTTCCAGTTCCAGGACCAGCCGGCGAAAGGTGGTCGCCTCCACATCGAACTCTTTCTGCCCGCCAGTAAAGCGCTGGCAGAGAGAGCCCGAGGAGAGGACGACCTTCGGCACGTTACTTCCCGGCCGCGTCGAACGCAGCGCGCACCTTCGGCGGCGCCATCGGCAGGTCGGGCATCCGCAGGCCAGTGGCCCCCTTGATCGCGTTGGCGATCGCCGCCATCGGCGGAACGATCGGCACTTCGCCGACGCCGCGCACACCGAACGGATGGCGGGGGTTCGGCACCTCCACCAGCACCGCTTCGATCATCGGCACGTCGGACGCGACAGGGATGCGGTAGTC
>JAFEFW010000411.1 GCA_018240405.1 Pseudomonadota bacterium | reverse complement strand
CTGCGGTCAGCGCGCGCAACGCCTCGGCGCTGTCCGCGACCAGTCCGAGGTCAACCGGCAGGCGCGGAAGCTCCGCCGGGTCAATGTCGATGCGCGCGACCTTCGTTCCCGGCTTCGGCCAGGCGCCCCAGCGCGTGGTCGGCACCTCCAGCCGCGTGCCGATGGCAACCAGCAGGTCGGTCTCCGGCCATAGCTTATAGCCGACAGGAATCTTGACGCTGAGCGGGTGGCGGTCATCCAACACCCCTGCCCCGCCGCGGAACGATACGACCGGGGCGTTGATCTTCTCGGCCAGCGCCCTCACTTCAGCCGCCGCGTTGAGCGCGCCGCCACCGACCCACAGCATCGGCGCCTTGGCACCGTCCAGCAGTTTTGCCAGTGCCGCCAGCTTGTCCGGGTCCGGTGGCGGGTTGGCCAGCAGCGGCAGCGGGTCCTGCGGCGCCACCTCGGCAGCGGCGCTGAACACGTCCCATGGCATCTCGAGCGCGACCGGCCCGCGACGGCCGCTCATCATCTCCTGGAAAGCCCGCGCGACGAGATGCGGGGCCTGCGACGGATGGTCGATCCGCTCCGCCCATTTCGCCAGCGTACGCATCGTCGCCAACTGGTCCGGCAATTCATGCAGCTGGCCGCGCCGGCGGCCGATCAGCGCGCTGGGCACCTGGCCGGTCAGGCACAGCACCGGCGCGTTGACGCCCCAGGCCGTGGCGAAGGCCGCGGTGGTGTTTAGCACGCCAGGTCCGGGCACCACCGCATAGGCGGCGGGGCGGCCGGTCGCGCAGGCATAGCCGAGGGCCATATAGGCAGTGGTCTGCTCATGCCGCGCATTGATCAGGCGAATCCGGTTCGAGGCCTTCGCCAGCGCATCGAACAACCCATAGGTCTGCACGCCGGGCAGGCCGAACACGGTATCGATCCCGTGGCGCAACAGGCCGTCAACGATGGCTTCTCCACCGGTCATGCGGGGCATGGGCGTTTCCCTTCAGGTATACGGACGTTGTATGATGGCGGCGGCTCTTGGACTTCAGCGTCGCCTTCGTGGTGCAGGCTATCATGAACACGCGCCGGAACCGCAAGCGCGAGCCCGACAGCGTTCCTGACAGGCTTGCCACCTTCCGAAAGTGCCGGACGCGGCCGGTCCCCGGAACCGATGCGCCGCTTCGCTGTTACCTTAATGATGTGCCGCCCCCGCAGCCGTATGGCAGTGCTGTGCGTCTTGTTGTGCCTGTCCGCCGGCACCACAAGTGGCGAGACGCCAACGTTCGGAGACATGCTTGCCCTGGCCAGACGGCAAATTACCGCCGGCCACTCCTGGGAACCGCCCGAAGACAACGCGGCACAGACTTTCCGAGCCATGATCCGACGCCTGGGCGAAGCGACACCGGCGCAGATGAAAGAGATGGATCAGTTGCTCGACATGGCGCTCGGCCCCAAGCCGTCCGCCGGGTCCACGGCGCCTCTCAGTCCGCGCCCAGACATCGATCCGCCGGACGGGCTCCCGACGGCGTCCCAGAGTGGCGCGCAAGCCACAGCATCACCGCCGCTAACAATACCGGTGCCAGCAGCACCCGTACCACCGGTACCAGATGGCGCCGCAGCGCAACCGGATGGTTTGCAACGTGACCTGTTTGCGTCGTCGCCGTCGGATGCCACCACACTTGGCGCATTGCTCGCAAAGGCTGACCAGCAGATAGCGGCGGGCCACGGGCTGCAACCGCCTGACGACAACGCCATCACCACGCTGGCCCGTGCGCTGGTGATGCTGTCCCGTGTCGAGCCTGCGGATGCCCAGGAATTCCATGCATTTCCGGCGCACCTGCGGGCACGGGCGGAGGCCGCCGAGCTTGCCGGCAATTCTGCACAAGCCGCGGATTACCGGCTGATCGCGACCGTTATCGGTGACATTTCGGCAGGACCAGCCACCGAATCCGGACCCACCGCACGACTTGCATCCAAGCCGCCGGTCAATGAGACGCAACCCGACACGCCGCCGGTCACCGCGACAAGCAAACCACCGCCGCCTCAACCGCTGGCGCCGCCGCCCATGGCTGATACGCCGGAAATTTCACCACAGCCCAAGCCGCCCCCAGCCAGCGCGGTCGGCCGCCGACCTCAGGCGATCGCGCCGATCGTGTCCGGGCCTGCAACGACGCGTTGCCAATCCCTGATTCAGCGCGCCCAGATAGGAGAAGACCTTGCAGATGCCGATCGCGCTTATCTCCGCCGCGGCTGTTCCTGATCGGCATCGCGACCGGCGGCTAAATCTACCACTTCTGACCGTCGCACTGGCGCTGCTATGCGCGTGCAGTCACCGGGCGCCTCCCCCGTCACCGCCCCCGACCGCGCAATCCCTACAGGATGGGGTCGCTTCGCTCGCCAGCGCCATGATTGCCCGTGCGCAATTGCCACCGCCGCCACAGTCGGGACGGTATCCGGTAACGATCGATCCTTGGATTGATGCCACGACCGGCGAGCAGGTCGCGACCACCCGGCTGATGCAGACCGAGATTGAGACACTGGCCCCGCAGCATTTCCCGCAGCTTGAGCTGCTGCCGTTCAACCAGGCGAGCCTGGAGCGCCAGCCACTGGTTCTGCTTGGCGCCATCCAGCCCGTGGAGGCTCCGGGCAGTTTTGCCGTTGTGCGTGGCGAGCCGGGCGCATGGCGCATCTACGGCGTGCTGGCGGATTTGAAGACCGGCCGGATCGCCGCGGCGGACAGTGCCTGGGTGCGGCCGCAGGACATCGACGCGTCGCCCGTTCCCTTCTACCGCGACAGCCCGGTATGGGCGCGCGATGAGAGCACCGAAGCCTACCTTCGCACTTCGGCGGCCCATACGGGCGATCCGATTGACCCAGCCTATCGCCAGAACCTGCAGGCCGAGGCGCTGCTGACTGACGCCGGCGCGCGCTACGACGCCCGGGATTACGCTGCGGCCTTGGCGCTGTACCGGCAGGCGGCAGCG
>JAFEFW010000410.1 GCA_018240405.1 Pseudomonadota bacterium | reverse complement strand
GAGACCGCCACGCGGTTTCTGGTGGTGACGCACCACCCGATGACCATGGCGCGGATGGACCGCTTGTACGGCGTGACCATGCAGGAGCGCGGCGTCTCGCGGCTGCTCTCGGTCGATCTGGCGGCCGCCGCTGGCATGGTGGAGCAGCCGCTGATGGCGGCGGAGTAGGCTGAAGTCGGCGTGCCGTGACCTGGAGAAGAGACAGCACAACGGTCACGACTCCGTTCCCGCAGCACACGCCAAACTACCGCCACAAATCCGACATCCGGCAGATATAATCGATCGCTACACCTGCCCTCATTGGATCGATTGATTGAGGGACGCCATGTCGTTCGTGAAGCGCTTGGGGGTCGCAGCCGCATTCACCGGTCTTGTCGCCGTCGGTCTCACCGTAGCGCCGCAGCACGCCCATGCCTGGTGGCGTGGCGGCGTCGGCTATGGCGTCGTGATCGGACCGCCTGTAGTCGTTGCCCCGCCGCCACCGGTTTACGTCGCGCCGCCTGTCGTCTACGCCGCGCCGCCGCCGGTTGTGTACGCGCAGCCTCGCTACTACGCCCCGCGCCCGGTCTGGGTGCCGGGCCACTGGCGCCGCGGCTACTGGGTACCGGGTCACTGGGGCTAACGCCTCTTTCTAGTTAAGTCGGCCCGTCGCGGTTGACCAAGCGACGGGTTGATCCGACGTTGTCCGGATGCTCCGCCGCTTCGAACGCCTGCTGGATGCCACTGCCGGGCAGCCTGCGCCGCCGCCCACGGATGGGCTGGTGCGCTTCTACTGGCATTTCATCCGCCAGGTCCGCGCACTGACGGTCGCGCTGTTCGTCTGCGGCGGGCTGATCGCCGTGCTCGACACGCTGATCCCGACCTTCATTGGCCGCATCATTGGACTGGTTTCATCCGCAACACCGGATACGCTGTTCCGCGACCACAGTGGCACGCTCCTGGGCATGGCCGCCGTGATGTTGCTGGTACGGCCGGCGAGTTTCATGGCGCACACGATCCTGGTGAACCAGATCGTCAATCCCGGCCTGTCCAACCTGATCCGGTGGCAGAACCACTGGCACGTGGTGCGGCAAAGCTGGACCTTCTTCCAGAACGATTTTGCCGGGCGCATCGCCAACCGCGTGCAGCAGACGGGCCCGTCGATGCGCGAAAGCCTGGTGATGGCGTTCGACGCCGCCTGGTACATCGTCGTTTACGGTTCGGCGGCGCTGCTGCTGCTGGCGCGTCTCGACTGGACGCTGATGCTGCCGATGGTGGCGTGGTTCTGCTGCTACGCCGTCATGTTGCGCTATTTTGTGCCGCGCCTGCGCGACCGCTCGCGTCGCGTGTCGGAGATGCGGTCGACGCTGACCGGACGCATCGTCGACAGCTACACCAACATTCTGACGGTGAAGCTGTTTGCCAGAGCGCGGGATGAGGACGCGTTCGTACGCGAGGCGATCGATGACCACACCGCGGCGTTCCGCGACCAGACGCGGATGACCTCGGGCTACACGATGACCTTGTCGATGATGAATGCGAGTCTCATCGTTGCCACCGCCACGCTTGCGTTATGGCAGTGGAGCGAGGGGCGTATTCCGGTTGCCTCGGTGGCAACGGCAATTCCGTTGTCCTGGCAGCTGACCAATATTGCCGGCTGGGTGGCGCGCAGCGTCACCTCGATCTTTGAGAATATCGGCACCGTGCAGGACGGCATGCGCTCGATCGACGTGCCGCAGCAAATGCCCGACCCGCCGGGTGCACGGGAACTGCGCGTCACCGGCGGCGAAATTCGCTTTGACCACCTGCATTTCGACTATGGCCGCATCCGCGACGTGGTGACGGGACGCGAGGGTGTGCATGCGCCGGCGGTGCTGCATGGCATCAACCTGACAATCGACGCCGGTGAACGTGTCGGTCTGGTCGGCCCATCCGGCGCCGGCAAATCGACGCTGGTCAACCTGCTGCTGCACTTCTACGACCCGGCGCAGGGCCGGATTCTGATCGACGGCCAGGATATCGCGCGGGTGACACAGGAGAGCCTGCGCGCGCATATCGCCATGGTGACCCAGGACACGTCGTTACTGCACCGCTCCATTCGCGATAACATCCGCTATGGCCGCCGGGACGCGACCGAGGCGCAGATCATCGATGCGGCGAAGAAAGCCGAGGCGCACGACTTCATCCTCCAGCTCGAGGACTGGCACGGCCGCCGCGGCTACGATGCGCATGTCGGGGAGCGCGGCGTGAAACTTTCGGGCGGGCAGCGCCAGCGCGTGGCATTGGCGCGGGTGATCCTGAAGGACGCGCCGATCCTGATCCTGGACGAAGCCACATCGGCCCTGGACTCGGAAGTGGAAGCAGCGATCCAGAGCCAGCTGGACCGGCTGATGGAGGGCCGCACTGTCATTGCAATCGCGCACCGGCTCTCGACCATTGCGCGGATGGACCGGCTGATCGTGCTGGATCGTGGTCGAATCGTTGAAAGCGGCTCGCATGCCGAGCTGCTGCGTGCAAGTGGCGTCTACGCCGGGCTTTGGCACCGGCAGTCCGGTGGCTTCGAAACCGTGGGCGCAGAAGAAAACGACAACCAGTTCCGGCCATAGCCGAAAGCCGCGCCAGCCGGTGCGGTCGGCAGCGATAACCGTGCCGGTTGCATCCACCGGGCCGCGGATTGAAACTCCGCGCCGCCTGCGTGATGCTCCTTCCCCAACATAAACCGGAGGAACGAATCCCATGGCAGGCTTGCTGGACGGAAAGGTCGCGCTGGTCACCGGCGGCGGCAACGGTATCGGACGTGAGACGTCGCTGGTGATGGCGCGTGAAGGCGCCCGCGTCGCCGTGGCCGATTATGAGGCCAGCGCCGCGCAGGAGACGGTGGCGCTGATCAACAAGGCGGGCGGACAGGCGATCTCGCTGTCCGGCGATGTCACCCGCACCGCCGATGTGAAGGCCATGGTCGACGGCGCCATCGCGGCCTATGGCCG
>JAFEFW010000040.1 GCA_018240405.1 Pseudomonadota bacterium | reverse complement strand
GGATCGGCTGACTTTACACCGCCGCCGCTCCGTGCGCTGCTTCGTCCAACGAGACAAATCAGGAGGCAACGTCATGACCACACTCACCCGCCGCTCGGCCCTTGCTCTGACCGCCGCCACCGCGTTCAGCGCCACGGCCCGCGCGCAACAGCCCGCCGAAGTGAAGATCGCCATGCTGGTGCCGTTGACCGGCCCGTGGGCCCGCTCCGGCCTGCTGGAAAAGCTCGGCGCCGAAATGGCCATCGACGACATCAACAAGGCCGGCGGCATCAAGGCACTCGGCGGCGCGCGCCTGACGCTGATGCAGTTCGACGCCGGCGAAAGCCCGGACAAGGCGAAAGATGCGGCGCAACGCATGGTGGCGCAGAACCCGGACCTCGTCGGTGGCTTCGGCTGCTGGGGCTCGAGCCTGACCTTGGCGGCCACCGAGGTGACGGAGCGCGCGAGCCTGCCCTGGCTGACGCTATCCTACTCCGACCTGATCACCGGCCGTGGCTTCACCCACGTCTTCCAGACCTCGCCGACAGCGAATTTCCAGGCGCAGCGCCTGCTGCCGACGATCGTTGACATAGCCACCCGCGCAACTGGCAAGCGCCCGACGAAGATGGGGATGATCGGCGATAACACGGCCGCTAACATGGGCTACTTCAACGACCTGCGCACGAACACGCTGAAAGCCAACAACCTGACCGCGGTGGTGGACGAGATGTACACGCCACCGCTCACGGATGCGACGACGCTGGTGCAGAAAGTGCGATCGGCACGGCCGGAGTTCTGCATTATGCTTTCCACCAACGTACCGGATGACAAGCTGCTGCTGGACAAGTTCGCCGAGTATGGCCTCTCCGGCAGCAAGCTGCCGCTGATTGGCGGCGGCGGCCATATTGGCGCACCGGAACTGCTGACCGTGACGAGCGCAGAGCAACTGCAAGGCCTGATGGCCGGCGTGGCGAACTGGCCTGGCAAGGCCATCGAGGATATCAGCAAGCGCTTTGTGGAGCGCACCAAGGAGCCGTGGTTCGGTCACGATTCAGTCGGCGCCTATGCCCATGTCTGGATTCTGGCCGCCGCGCTGGAACAGGCCGGCGTAGCGGACAAGGCGAAGGTGACCGAGGCGCTGCGCACCATGGACCTGCGTGACGGCCCCGCGAAGTGCTTCCCCGGCGGGCGGGTAAAGTTCGACGAAAAGGGCAGGCGGGTCGACCCGCAACTGGTGATCATCCAGTGGCAGAGCGGCCGGCCGGTCGCCGTCTTCCCGCCCGAAATTGCCACTGCGCAGGCGATCTGGCCGAAGGGCTCGGCGTCATAAGACCATTACGAAGACATCATGGCGGGCAGAGGGCCCGCCGTACTCGCCTCAGCTCTGACGCGCGATCATCAGAGTCGCCCATAACGGCGCAGCAACTGTCGCTGCGTCGGCCTGTCGTCACACCAGGTGACAGGCCACCTGGTGCCCGGCTTCGACCTCCCGCGGCATAGGGTCCTCAACCCGGCAACGCTCCTGCGCCAGCGGGCAGCGCGGATGGAAGTGGCAGCCCTTCGGGCGGTTCACCGGGCTGGGCACGTCACCACCGAGATGCTGCTTACGGCGGCGGTTGGCCGGATCAGGCATTGGCACCGCGGCCATCAGCGCCTGGGTATAGGGGTGCAGTGGACGCTCAAAGATGCGCTTGGTAGCGGCGTATTCGACGATGCGGCCGAGATACATCACCGCCACCTGGTGGCTGACATGTTCCACGACCGCAAGATTGTGCGAGATGAACAGGTAGGACAGCTTCTCCTGCTCCTGCAAATCCATCATCAGGTTGATCACCTGCGCCTGCACGGACACATCCAGCGCCGAAACCGGTTCATCCGCGACGATCAGCTTCGGCCCTAGGGCCAGCGCCCGCGCGATGGAGATGCGCTGCCGCTGGCCGCCGGAGAACTGGTGCGGGTACAGGTCCATCTGCGCGGCGCGCAGCCCGACGCGTTCAAACAAGGCCTGCGTCTTCGCTCGCCGCTCCGTCCGGTTCTCCACCCCGTGTACCAGCAACGGCTCCGCAACGATATCGCCGGCGCGGCGCCGTGGGTTCAGCGATGAGTACGGGTCCTGGAAAACGATTTGCATCCGCTTCCGCAGGTTCCGCATCTCCTTCGACGGCATGCGCGTGATGTCAGTGCCTTCAAAGCGGATCGTTCCGGCTGTCGGTTCGATCAGACGCAGGATTGAACGGCCGACGGTGGACTTGCCGCAGCCGCTTTCGCCGACCAGGCCCAGCGTCTTGCCTTCCTGGATGGCGAAGGAGACGCCGTCGATGGCATGCACCGGGTCGGGTGTCTTGCCGAAGAACCCGCCGCGGCCAGGAAAGTATTTCCGCAGGTCGTTGACTTCCAGCAGCATGGTCAGGTCACCCAGCAGGCGGCGCGGTGGCCGGGCCGCTTCTCATCCAGCGGTGGGATGGCGTCGCGGCACTGCGCCACAGCCGACGGGCAGCGGGGCGCGAACGCGCAACCCGGCGGCAGGTTCGATAGTGGCGGCACGGTGCCGGCGATTTCCTGCAACCGCTTCGGCTGGCCGACGCGTGGCACGGAGTTGAGCAGGCCCTGCAGGTAGGGATGCCGTGGATGGGCGAACAACTCGGCGACCGTGCCTTCCTCCACCTTGCGGCCGGCATACATCACGATCATACGGTCCGCCACCTCGGCCACCACGCCCAGATCATGCGTGATCAGAACGACCGCAGTGCCGAGTTCCTGACGCAGGTCATCGATCAGGTCCAGCACCTGCGCCTGGATCGTGACATCCAGCGCGGTGGTCGGCTCGTCGGCGATCAGCACCTTTGGCTTGCAGGCCAGCGCCATCGCGATCATTGCGCGCTGCCGCATTCCACCCGACATCTGGTGCGGATACTCCCCCGCTCTGCGGCGCGGTTCGGGAATTTTCACATGGTGCAGCATCTCCACCGCGCGCTCCTTCGCCGCGCGGCCGGATACTTTCTCGTGCAACGTCACCATCTCGGCGATCTGCTTGCCGACGGTTAGCAGCGGGTTCAGCGCCGTCATCGGCTCCTGGAAGATCATGGCGATCTGGCTGCCGCGCATGTCGCGCATCGTCGGCTCGTCCAGCTTCAACAGGTCGGTGCCGGCGACGCGCACTGATCCCGCGGTGATCTCGCCGGGCGGCGAGGGGATCAGCCGCATCAGCGACAGCGCCATCATGGTCTTGCCGCAGCCGGATTCGCCGACGACGGCCATTGTCTCACCCGGTTCAACACTGAACGATACGTCCTGCACCGCCCGCACCGTGCCCGTGCGGGTGTGAAAGACCGTGGAGAGGCCTGAGACTTCGAGAACCGGCGCCATCAGTCACCCATCCGCGGATCGAGGTAGTCGCGCAAGGCGTCGCCGAACAAATTCGCGCCAAACACCACCGCGCTGATGGCAACGCCGGGAAAGATCACCAGCCAGGGCGCGGTGCGCATATATTCCGCTGCCGACTCGGACAGCATGCGGCCCCAGGACGGATAGGGCTCCGGCACGCCCAGGCCGAGGAAGGACAGCGACGCCTCGGTCAGAATGGTCGAACCAAGTTGCGCGGTCGCCAGAACGATCAACGGCGCGAGTGTGTTCGGCAGCACGTGCAGCGCGGCGATGCGGGTGTTGCTCATGCCGATCGCATGTGCCGCCTCCACATAGTTCAGTTCCCGCAGCGACAGCACGTTCGCCCTTATCACGCGTGCAACGTTCGGGATCAGCGGGATGGCGATGGCGATAATGGTGTTGACCAGGGACGGACCCAGTGAGGCCGTGATCACCAGGGCCATGACGAGTAGCGGGAGTGACTGCATGATTTCGGCGACGCGCTGCACGATCAGGTCAAACCAGCCACCGACATAGCCGGATATCAGGCCCAGCAGCATGCCCAGACCACTGCCGATGAAGGTGGCGCCCAGCGCAACGGCCAGCGAGATGCGGGCACCGTGGATCAGCCGGCTCAGCACGTCGCGGCCCATCATGTCCGCGCCAAGCATGTAAGTGGTGCCGGGCGCCGCAAGAGACGCCCGTGGATTGGTGGTCAGCGGATCCAGTGGCGCAATGATATTGGCAAAGATTGCCATCAGCACGAACAGCAGCAGGATCACGCCGCCGGCAAGGCCCAGCGGATAGCGCCGGGCGAGATAGATGAATTCGCTCATGAACCCAGCCTGATGCGCGGATCGACGAAGGCGTAGGTCAGGTCGACGATCAGGTTGACGATCACGACCACGGTCGCAATGAACATCACGAGGTTCTGCACCATGGGGTAGTCACGCCAGCGGATCGCCTCCACCAGGAAGCGGGCGACGCCGGGGATGTTGAAGACGGTTTCGGTCACCACAAGACCGCCGAACAGGAAGGCGGTTTCAATGCCGATCGTTGTGATCACCGGCAGCAGCGCATTGCGCAACGCGTGGATGAAGGTGACGGCTGGCTCCGAAAGGCCTTTCGACCGGGCCGTGCGGATATAGTCCATCCGCATGACCTCCAGCATCGACGATCGCGTCAATCGCATGATCAGTGCCGAACTTCTTAGGCCGACCGTCGCGGCGGGAACGCCGTACATCAGGATCGCCATGCCCCAGGTCTGCGGCGCCTTGTCGTAGATCGGCAGCAGGCCGGCCCAATTGACGAACGCCATCAGCACCAGCAGGCCCAGCCAGAAAGAGGGCAGGGACAGTGCTGCCAGGCTGAACACGCGTAACCCGTAGTCGATGCCGGAGTTCTGCCGCACCGCACTGATCACGCCGATCGGCACGCCGGTGCAGACGGCGAACATGATTGCCAACGCGGCCAGCCGGGCGGTGATGGGGATACGCGGCAGCACCTCATCCAGCACCGGCTTTTCCGAGACGTAGGAATAGCCAAGGTCGCCGTGCAGCAACCCATTCACCCATTGCGCATACTGCACGACCAGCGGCTGGTCGAGGCCGAGTTCGGCGACGATCTTCTGCTTTTCGGCCGGATCGATCATGCCGGCGGAGTCGAACAGGATGTCGGCGATGTTGCCGGGCACGATACGCAGCAGCAGGAAGATCGCGATGGAGACGCCGAACAGCGTCAGCACCATCAGGCCGAGGCGGCGCAGGAGATAGGACAGCATGATCTACTGGTCCAGCCAGACGTCTTCGAAACGCCAGTGGTTGTAGATCGTGTTGCGAGCAATATTAATCCCGTGCACGCGCGGCCACCAGCAGGTGCCGGCGACGCCGAAATAGATCACCGGGCGAGCGCCGTCTTCCTGCAACTGCTTGTCGATCTCCCAAACCAGCTTGCGGCGCGCGTCGATGTCCTTCATCTGCGACTGCTGATGGAACTTCTTTTCCAGATCAGCATTACAATACGACGTGTAGTTACGTTCAGAGCCG
Organism: Pseudomonadota bacterium; assembly: GCA_018240405.1. Taxonomy (GTDB): domain Bacteria; phylum Pseudomonadota; class Alphaproteobacteria; order Acetobacterales; family Acetobacteraceae; genus Rhodopila. The sequence goes on along the minus strand of JAFEFW010000040.1, from coordinate 14,973 downwards.
CACAGGTAGTTCTCGAAGAACTGCACGTCCGGGTCGTCTGTGCCGGTGCCCTGCACGTTCATGCCGACCGAGTAGTCCTTGCGCAGCAGGCGCGCGTACCACACCGACGTGTCCAGCGGCTCCAACTCCGCCTGGATATAGACGGTCTTCAAATGGTCGATCAGCACGACCGAGGCATCGCGGTAGTCCTGGATGTTCCGCGTCGACACCTTCAGCGGCAGCATGTTGTCCGGGCCGTAGCCGAGGGCGCGCATGATCTTCCGCCCTTCCTCCCGGCTTTTTTCGACATCGGCGCCGTAGCCGGGAACGGTTTCCATAAAGTCCTTCGACCAGCCCCAGAACCCTTCCGGCGGCGGCATGTTGGCGCCGCCGACCGGATAGACGCCGCGGCTGAGAATCTCCGAAAACGCCTTGCGGTCGATCGCCAGCATCATCGCCTTGCGGATCTGCGGATTATCGAACGGCGGCCGCTCCCGGTTCACCAGCAAATTGCCCTGGGTATTGGTCGGCTGCAGCACGCATTGCAGCAACGGCGCCTGTTCCTTGACGCTCTTCACCAGCTCCGGTGTCAGTTCGGCGGTGAAACTCATGTCAAACTTGCCGGCGACGAGCGCCAGCACCGCGGTCGCCCGGTTGGGGATGATGGTGTACTCGATGGCATCCAGGTAGGGCTTGCCCGGCTTCCAGTAGTTCGGGTTGCGCACGACGCGCATCGACTCATTCTGCTTGAGCTCAGCGAACATGAACGGGCCGGTGCCGATCGGGCGCGTCCGCATCTCATTGCCTGGCACGTGGCAGGGATAGACCGGGGCGAAACCGCTGGCGAACATCGCCATGATCGAGGGCTGCGGGTCGTGCAGGTGGAAGATCACCTTGTTGTCGCCGTCGGTCGCGATGTCCTTGATGTTGAACCACCAGGTCTTGCGCGGGTTTTTCCGCAGCTTGCCGCTGGTCTTGCCGGTGACCATGTCCCAGGTGCACTTCACGTCGGCAGAGGTGAAGGGCTTGCCGTCATGCCACTTCACGCCGTCGCGCAGCTGGAACGTCAGGGTGCGGTCGTCATCGCTCCAGGTCCAGGACGTGGCGAGGTCGGGGACGATCTTGTCCAGCCGGTTGACCGGACTTTGCGGATCAAACACGACCAGATTGTTGAACACAGACATGAACGGCATGTCGGTGGAGATCGTTGCTTCCTCGACAATGGAAGCGCTGGGCGGGTTGTCGCGATGCGTTACACGCAGCGTACCGCCCTGCTTCTGGGCCAGCGCCGGTGCGGCGAGGCCAAATAGCAGAGCCGCCGCACAGGACAGGCGGGCCAGACGCGTCACTTTTCCTCCCCGGGATTAGCCTTTTGGACGCAGCACCTTAGCCGACCGCGGACCGGGTGGGAATGCGGTATTGAGTTGACAGTCGTCAAGCGGCGACGCCGGCTCCGCACCGTCGTGCATATCGACAGGTGTCAATACGGGGGTGGCGGTCCAGCCGGTCGATCCCCGAGTGTTGGGCGGTGGCGCTCCCACACTGGCATCGGGCCTGACCTGGTTGCCGCGGTTGGGCGGGCTGATTCAACGCGAGCGAAGGATGCCAAGGGGGCCGGGACTATTTGAAGCTGTACTTGCGGTGCCCGGGACACGCCAGCCGGACGATCAACGCCTTGGCGCCCTACCAGCGCTTGGCGTTGAGATACCAAGGTTATCATCGACACCTGCCTACCCTGTAAGGCTGAGTAGGCTGGACCGAAACGCCCGGTTCCTTGAACGCTTTCCGCTTGCCGGGATCATCCGCCGCGCTCACTCTTATTGAGGTAGGACAGGGGATCATGAGCGCTACCACCGCCAAACTTCCGCGTATGACCGCGGACGAGTTCATCGCCTGGGCGATGCAGCAGCCGGAAGGCCAACGCTACGAACTCGTCGGTGGCGAGGTCATCGGCATGGCGCCGGGGCGGGTCGCCCACGCTCGGACCAAGGGCCAAGTCTTCCTGACCTTTGCCGACGCGCTCGGTAAGGCCGGACTGCCATGCGAGGTGTTTGTCGACGGCATGGCCGTCCGCGTTGATGCGGACACCGTTTATGAACCTGACGCGTTCGTCCGCTGTGGTCAGAAGCTTGACGACAATGACGTCGAGGTAACTGATCCGCTGATCGTGATGGAAGTCGTCTCGCCCTCCTCATACAAGCGAGACTCCGGCCTGAAGCTGGAAGGCTACTTCCGCATTCCCTCGGTCCGGCATTACCTAATCATTCGGACGGCGGATCTTGCGGTCATCCATCACCGGCGCGATGACGCGGGCGCTATCACCACGAACATCATCCGCTCCGGACCAATCCGCCTTGACCCGCCCGGCCTGGAATTCACCCTGAAGCCCTGACGCCCAACCGGCTCAATACGACCGCGGCATCCCCAGCACGTGCTGGCCGACATAGCCCAGGATCAGGTTCGTCGAGATCGGCGCAATCTGGTACAGCCGCACCTCGCGCCATTTGCGCTCGATCTCGTATTCCCGAGCGTAGGAGAAGCCGCCGTGGGTCTGCATGCAGGTATCGGCGGCTTTCCAGGCGGCCTCGGACGCCAGTAGCTTGGCCACGTTGGCGTCGGCGCCGCACTCCTTGCCGTCATCGAACAGCGCCGCGGCGCGGCGGCACATCATGTCGGCGGCCTCGAGTTCTGCCCAGGCGCGGGCGATCGGGAACTGCACGCCCTGGTTCTTGCCGATCGGCGCGCCGAACACCACGCGGTCATTGGCATAGGCCGTTGCCTTCTTGACGAACCACTTGCCGTCGCCGACCGCCTCCGACGCCACCAGGATGCGCTCCGCATTCATGCCGTCCAGGATGTAGCGGAAGCCCTTGCCTTCCTCGCCGATCAGGCTGGAGGCGGGGATGCGGAAATTGTCGAAGAAGATCTCGGTGGTGTTGTGGTTGATCATCGCCTTGATCGGGCGGACCTCCAGCCCCTTGCCCTGGTTCATCATCCGCATGTCCACCAGGAACACCGACAGCCCGTCGCTGCGCTTCTTCACCTGGTCCGCCGAGGTGGTACGCGCCAGCAGCAGCATCATGTCGGAGTGCATGGCGCGCGAGGTCCACACCTTCTGCCCATTCACCACATAAGAATCACCGTCGCGCACCGCCCGCGTCTTCAACTGCGTGGTGTCCGACCCGGTGGTCGGCTCCGTCACGCCGAACGCCTGCAGCCGCAGCTTTCCGGAAGCGATGGCCGGCAGGTACTCCCGCTTCTGTGCCTCCGACCCGTGCCGCAGCAGCGTGCCCATGATGTACATCTGCGCATGGCCCTGGCTGGCGACGCAGCCATTGGCGTTGATCTCCTCCAGGATCACCGCCGCGGCGCGCACCGGCAGGCCAGAGCCGCCATACTCCTCGGGGATCAGCGCGCCGAGGAAGCCGGCCTCGGTCAGTTCGTTGACAAAGGCCGTCGGATAGGCCTGCTGGTCCTCCAGTTCGTTCCAGTAGGAGCCGGGATAGCGGGCGCAGATCTTGCGCACGGATTCGCGCAGTTCCGGGTAGTCCTCACCCAGCGTCACGACAGTTGCATCCGACATGGAGGCGTCTCCTTCTTGGGCCCGTTGGGATTGCTCCGTTGGCGCGCACGCTGCCGAAGCGTGGCCCGATGGTCAAACCCCTGGTAAGTGCGCCCTCCTATGCGAATCCTGTTCATCACCTCGAACCGGCTGGGCGATGCGGTCCTCTCCACCGGGCTGCTCGACCACCTGATCCGCACCTATCCGCAGTCGCGCATTACCATCGTCTGTGGACCGGTGGCCGAGGGCCTGTTCACGCGCATGCCCAACCGGGCGCGGACCATCATCCTGCAGAAGCAGTCCTTTGGCCGGCACTGGCTGCCGCTCTGGGTCAGCACCGTCACGACTGCCTGGAGCCTGGTGGTCGATATCCGCGCCTCGGCCATGGCCTATCTGGTGCCGACGCGGCGCCGAGCCGTGTTCCGCCGCGCCGAGGGGCCGAAGATTGCGCAACTCGCCGCCATGTTGCGCCTGTCACCGCCGCCGCTGCCGGTGGCCTGGTTCAACGATGCCGATACCGCCCGCGCCACCGCGCTGCTGCCGCCGGGCCGCCCGGTCATTGCCCTGGCGCCGACGGCGAACTGGCCGCCGAAGGTTTGGCCGGCAGACCGATTCGCCGAGCTGTTCCGCGACCTGACCGCCGGCATTCTGCCGGGCGCCGTGCCCGTCGTGCTCGGCGGCGACGGGCCAACCGAGGTGGCGATGGCTGCACCGTTGCTGGCCGCGCTGCCGCACGCGGTCGACCTGACCGGGCGGCTGACGCTACCCGAGGTTTCCGCCGTTCTGGCGCGGGCGACGTTGTTTGTCGGCAACGATTCCGGCCTGATGCACATGGCCGCCGCCACCGGGGCGCCGACGGTCGGGCTCTTTGGACCCACCGACGCCGCGACCTACGGGCCAGCCGGACCCTGGGCGACCGCGGTCGTAGCGGCCGATGGCAGCATGGCCGGCATCAGTGTCACCCAGGTCGCTAACGCCGCGCGGACGTTGCTGTCGCGGCCGGCCAGGCCTTCGCTTGTACGGGCATGAGCAGCGCCATCGCTGGCCTGGACCGATCCTACGCCGTTGGACAGGTCGCTGAACGCGGCTGGCCCGGGTCATTCGCCGCCGGGGCCAAGGGCGCCAAAGGTCGGGTGCTGGCCGGAATGCGCGCGTCCCATGCTGAGGTACTGGCGCGCCCTCTTGGCATGTTCGCAGCCTGGCGGTGCCAGCCGTCCTCTCCGTCACGCCAGTTTCGTGTTCAATAGCTGCCGGCCGCCGCTTGACAGGACCGGCTCAGCCGTCCTGAACCGGAGCGCGATACGGAGGAAACGCATGGCGCACAACACCGAGTATGAGGTCCTGGGCCTCGGCCAGTATTTCGAGGACCTGCCGGTTGGCCGGAAGTTCCAGACCATCGGCCGGACGCTGACCGAGGCGGATCTGGTCAACTTCATCGGCGTCACCGGCATGACCGAGGTGCTGTTTTCCAACGTCGAGTTCCTCGCCGAGGAGAGCGACATCAAACAGCGCGTGGTCCCGGGCGCGATGGTCTATTCCTTCGCCGAAGGCCTGCTGGTCCACGCCACCATGCAGCATACCGGCTTCGCCTTCCTGAACATGGAACTGAACGTGAAGGGCCCGACCTTCGTCGGCGACACGATTCATGTGGAGTGCGAGGTGGTGGAAAGCCGCCGCAGCGCCAGCCGCCCGAACCGCGGGCTGGTGCGCACCAGCAACCGCGTGGTCAAGCAGGACGGGACGGTGACGCTGACCTACACACCGCTACGCATGGTGAAGGCGCGTAGCACCGGTTGACAGACCTACCCGGCAGTCAATGCCGCCAGTGCCCATGCGTTCGCCGTGAGGTCTACGTTGTGTTGGCGGCATGGCCCTGGCTTGCCAGGACTACCGGACATGTCGCCGGCGCCCGATATCAGTCCGCAGCCTCAAGCTGTGGCTCCGGCACCGCTTGCGACAGCGGCAGCCGCGCCTTGCGCTCGTCGTCGATCATATAGTCGCGGTTGGCCAGCATCGGCGCCTCCGGCGGCATCAACTGAATCTGGAAGTTCATCTCCCCCCAGTAGCGGAACGCCAGTTCGCAGCCGCTGAGGTAGAACGCGAACATCCGGCAGAAGCGCTCGTCGTACAGCCCCTTGATCGTCTCCCGCTTGGCGTCGAACCGGCGGCGCCATTCGCGCAGTGTATGGGCGTAGTGCAGGCGAAGAATTTCGATGTCGGTGGCGACCAGACCGGACTTCTCGATCGCCGGCAGCACTTCGCTCAACGCCGGTGAGTAGCCGCCGGGGAAAATGTATTTGCCCAGCCACCGGTTCGTCGCGGCGGGCGGGCCGCTGGTGCCGATCGAGTGCAGCAGCGCCAAGCCATCCGGCTCCAGCCGGGCGCGCACGACGTCGAAGAACGCCTTGTAGTGCGGCACGCCGACATGCTCGAACATGCCGATCGAGACGACGCGGTCGAACTTGCCGGTCACCTTGCGGTAGTCCAGCAGCTCGAACCTGACCCGGTCACTCAGCCCGCGCGCGGCAACGCGGGCGCGGGCTTCCTCCAGTTGCTCAGTCGACAGCGTCACACCGGTGACCTGCGCGCCGAACTCGGAGGCCATATACATAGCCATTGCGCCCCAACCGGAGCCGATATCCAGCACCCGCAGTCCCGGCCGATCGAGCCGCAGCTTGGCCGCGATGTGGCGCAGCTTCTTGGCCTGCGCCTCTTCCAGCGTTTCGGCCCCATCCGCGTAATAGGCACAGGAGTAGTTGCGATCCGGGTCCAGAAACATACTGTAAAGCGTGCCGTTCAGATCGTAATGGTGGGCAACGTTTCGATGCGAACGATGGGGGGTATTGTTTTGCACGAAACGACGGATGAACCGGGCGTACTTGGCGCGCAGTTCCATGATCGACGGTCCCTTGCTGGCGGTGTTGGCCAGCAGGATTTCCAGCACGTCGTAGATGTCGCAGCCGAGTGGTTCCAGCCCGCCATCCATGTAGCTCTCGCCGACGGCAAGCTCCGGATCCAGCAACAGCCGCTTGACCGTGGCGGCGTCCCGGATGGCGAACTGTGCTTCCTTCCAGTTGCCGGGACCATAGCTCCGGGTCGAGTGGTCCGGCCACGTCACTACGAGGCGGCCCTTCTTGACGAGCCCACGCAGGACAGATTCCAGCAGTTTTTGCATCATTGGTGCCATGGCGCCTCACCCGTGATGGCTAGCAATTTCCGGAATTTTTGGACGCTAACGGACGACAGTCAAGCAACACCGAACAGGCAACGAACAGTTTCTTACTGTTCTGTCACCTGTATGCCGCGCCTTGCAGGGTGAGTTGTGTGTCGACTGTCTCGTGACCGGCTGGTCCGGGCGCTGGCAGGCGCTTTCTGTGGCAGAGCGGCATCACTCGTTGTACAGGGGGGCAGGTCCCACATTGACGGCCGGAGCGGGACGATCGACGCGACCACCCCCATCGCCCCGACTTGGCGGCTCGACCAGACGGGCGGCCTCGTCCTGCGCCTGAGCGGCGACTGGATCGCGCAGTCCGGCGAGATTCCCGCGTTCCCGCCTGCCGACCTTCCGGCCGCCGCAGGCAACGCGGCGGCCGGGAGTCTGGCGCTCGATATCGCCGGGGTCGGGCGTTGGGATTCCGGGCTGATCGCGTTCCTGTGGGACGTGAAGCATGCCGCCGCTTCGTCCGGACTCGTCCTGGACACCGATCGATTGCCGCCGGCCGCCCGCACCCTGCTGGGTCTGCTGCCCGACACACCCGCGGAACCGCCCGCACCGCCACGCCCCCGCTTTAACCCGTTCGCTCGGCTGGGCGCGTTCAGCCTTAATGCTATTGCCGAACTCGGAGTCGTGTCGCTTCTGCTGTCGGCCGCCTCGCGTGGCGCCATCCGCGCCCTTGCCGGCAGAGCCCGGATGCGGCCGGTCGATCTCCTCGGCAATATCCGCGACGCCGGTCCATCGGCGCTGGCCATCGTCAGTGTCGTGAACTTCCTGGTCGGCGCGATCCTGGCCTTCGTCGGCGCCGTCCAGCTGCGCAAGTTCGCCGCCGACATTTACGTCGCCGACCTTGTCGGCCTGGCGCTGGTCCGCGAGATGGCGGCGGTGATGACGGCGATCATCATGGCCGGTCGCACCGGCGGCGCCTACGCCGCCCGCATCGCCACCATGCAGGGCAATGAGGAGATCGACGCGCTGACCGTGGTCGGCATACCGGTGGCCGACTACATCGTGCTACCGGCGATCCTCGCGCTGGCCTTCACCATGCCATTGCTCTACCTTTACGGGTGTCTCGTCGGTATCTTCGGCGGATTCGTGGTTGCCATCGCGATGCTTACTATCACCCCCGCCGGCTTCATGAACGAAACGATCTGGGCGGTCGGCCTCGATCAGTTCATCTTCGGCTTCGTCAAGAGCATTGCCTTCGCCATCCTGATCGGCGTCACCAGTTGTCGCATCGGCTTGAAGGCAGGCCGCAGCGCCGCCGATGTCGGCACGGCGGCGACGCATGCGGTCGTAACCGGCATCGTCGGCGTTATTGCCCTGGACGCTATCTTTGCGGTCATCGCCAACATGATCGACCTGTGACCGTACCCGGCCAGTCCGCTGAACCGCCGCTGCTGGCGTTGCGCGACGTGACCCTGGCCTTCGGGGCGAGGATCATCCAGCAGGCTCTGTCGTTCGACGTCCGGCGGGGCAGCATCTTCGCTGTCATGGGCGGTAGCGGCTGCGGCAAGAGCACCGTGCTGAAATCGATGATCGGGCTGCTGCGCCCGCGCGCCGGCGCCATCCTGGTCGAGCGCGAGGACTACTGGGCCGCTGCCGAATCCCGCCGCACCGATATCGGCCGCCGCTTTGGCGTGCTGTTCCAGAGCGGTGCGCTGTGGAGTTCGCTGACGGTCGGCGAGAACGTGGCGCTGCCGATGCAGATGTTCACCGGCATGGAGGATGCAGCGATTCGGCGCCTGGTTCGCCTGAAGCTGGCGCTGGTCGGAATGGAGCATGCGCTCGACCAATACCCGTCCGAACTTAGCGGCGGCATGCGTAAGCGGGCCGGCCTCGCACGTGCGCTCGCGCTGGACCCGGACGTGCTGTTCTTCGATGAGCCGTCGGCCGGCCTCGATCCGATCACCTCGGCCCGGCTGGACGACCTGATCGTCAACCTGCGCGACGGGCTGGGCGCCACCATCGTCATCGTCAGCCACGAACTGCCCAGCCTGTTTGCGATTGCCGATGACGGCGTGTTCCTCGATGGGCAGACGAAGACGGCGATAGCGCACGGGTCCCCGGCCGAGATGCGGGATCATTGCACGGATCCGCAGGTCGAGGCCTTCATGCGGCGCGAGCGGCTGGGCGCACTCGCCGGGCAGGCGGGTCGATGAAACTGGACCGCAACACTACCGTCGGACTCTTCGTGCTGGGCTCGCTGGTTCTGGGCGGCACGGCGATGGTGCTGTTTGGCAACTTCCGCCTGTTCGGCCGGAAGGTGCAGGCCGCGGTGGTGTTCCGGGACGCGATCAACGGCCTGACGGTGGGGGCGCCGGTGACGTTCCGCGGTGTGCCCATCGGCTCTGTCGAGGGGATCGGCATCAAATACGATCCGGCAACCAACGCCGCCTATATCCCGGTTACGGTCCAGCTGGAGGCCAGCCGCGCGACGATCACGCCGATTGGGCCGAGCGGTGGTACGTTTGATGTTGCGGAGCTGGTGAAGCGGGGCCTGCGCGCGCAGTTGCAGATGCAAAGCTACGTCACCGGCCAGGCGCAGATCGATCTCGACTTTGATCAGCGCGCGCCGCTGGTGCTGCATCAAGGTGTCACGACGTTGCCGGAGATCCCAACCCGTCCCTCGGCCTTTCAGCGGACGCGGGAACAACTGTCGGATTTGCCTCTGCGTGATCTGGCGACGAATGCGAATGAGGCGTTGCAGAGCCTGCGGGCCCTTGCGGAGACGCTCCAAACGGACCTGCCTCCGCTGTTAGCGAGTGTCCGCTCGACGTCCGACAAGTCTGGCGTAGCGGTGACGGCGGCGGCCGATGCGGTGCGTGACCTCCAGGGACAGCTGAAGACAACCCTGGACGCGATCAGTGCCGTGGCGGTCACCGGCGACCAGCAACTGAAGCAGCGCGGCGCCGAACTGCGCGTGCTGCTGATTGGGGCAACGCAGGCGATCACGCAGGCGCGCGATGTGTTGACCGAGGCGAAAGGCATGGCGTCGGCGCGCGGGTCGACGCGGCAGAACATCGACACCACGCTGCGGGACCTGTCAGCAGCGGCTGCCTCGCTGCGCGGCTTCGCGGCTGATGTCGAGCAGAACCCACAATTGCTGCTGACCGGCCGGGGGCGCGGCAAGTGAGGCGGTTGCCGGGTGCCTTGGCCATGGCCCTGGCGCTGGCCGGTTGCGCCGGACCGCCGCTGAGCACCTACACCTTGTCCCTACCACCATCCCCGGCCGCCGAGGCACCGCTCGGCCCGGCGCCCAAGGTCATCGCGGTGTCGCGCGTCGTGCTGCAGAGCGACATGGACGGCACCGACATGATCCTGCGCGACGGCAGTGTGCTGCGGCGAAGCCTCACCGGCCGCTGGGGCAGCCGGCTGTCGGTTGGCATGACAGACCGGCTGACGGAGCGGCTGGCCGCGCGGTATCCCCGGGCGGTGGTCACCACGACGCCGCTGACGGATGCGCCGACAGTCTCGATCCGGGTCACCGTCGGCCGCTTCGATATTGATACTGCGGGTAACGCCGTGCTGGAGGCGGCCTGGCTCATCGTGCCGGCCAATCCCAAGCTGCCGGTGCGGCAGGATCGCACCCGGATCACGCTGCAGGCGCCGGTCGCGACGGACCAGGATGTTGTTGATGTGACAGGCGCTCTGGTTGACCGCCTGGCAGCGCGGATCGATCCGGGACCGCTGCAGTGAACTGGTCAGGTTGCAGTGTCGTCGTCGGCGGCGCCGGCAGCGCACGGGTGGCTGGACTGCCGTCGGTGCGTCGCGTGTGCCGGCGGCTCCGGCGCTGCTTGTGCGCGGACGGCGTTGGCGAATTCGGCAATGGAACGCCCACTCTAGGCCCCTAACCGGGTCACTTTTGGGCTATGGCGTTCGCCCGCCGCGACAGTGGGGAGGTGATTGGCCCAGCCTACTCAGCCGCGGTCTCCAGCGCCGGAACCTCCGGCTCCGTATCCAGATCCGTCCCGGTGCTCTGCGTGACGCGGCTGATGGCCAGGTCAGTGTAAGGTGTCACTTTGTGCTCCGCCTCCACCCGACGGCGGATCCGGTCGGCGCGCCACAGCAGCAGGCCGAGCTTCACGCCCTTGATCAGGGTGTTGCTCCAGTGCCAGGCGTAGAACAGCGGCGGGATGTCGTGCACCAGGCTGCGCGGGGCGCCGGGCCGGCGGGTGCGGCGCACGCGCTGGCGGACATAGCCGCCCTGCAGCGGGTGGATCTTCTCGATCAGCGGCATGCCGCAGAACACCACCAGGCTGAGCATCAGCCGCTTCGCTGGCAAACCATCCGCCACCGCGCGCCGCAGCAGCGTCTCGATGTGCTCGAAGCTATAGTACTGGGTCCAGGCCTGCTGATAGACGCCCAGCCATTCCGGCTCCGACATCCGGCTATGCGCGGTGCAGACATGCTCGAGGTCGTACTCGTTCATGTCCGGGTTCATCGCCACCCCGGCCTTGCTCAGCTTCTGGTGGTCTTCGGACCCCGGCAGCGGCGTCAGGATGAAGAACTCCAGGCAGTCCACCGGCAGCTCGCGCTTCAGCGTCTCGATATCGTGCTTGATCGACTCGGCGGTGTCCTCGGGGAAGCCCAGGATGTAGCCGCAGAAGGTGATGATGCCGACGGCGCGCCAAGCCTGCAGCATCTCCCGGTACTTCTCGATCTTGTTCTGCCGCTTCTTCGCCGCCAGCAGGTTGGCTGCGTTGATCGTCTCCAGCCCGATGAACACACGCGAGCAGCCGGCCTTTTTGCACTTCTCCACGAAATTGGGGATGCGGTAGGCCTGCGCGTCCACCTGAATCAGAAAGCCGAAATTCAGCCCCTCCCGCTCCCGCATTTCGATGATGCGGTCGAGGATCGCCTCCCAGTTGCGGTTGCGGGCGAAATCGTCGTCAGTGATGAAGAAGCGCGTCACGCCCTCGGCGAGGTGTGCCCGTAGCAGGGCCTCGACATCGTCGGCGCTGCGATGGCGGGACTTGCGGCCCTGCACGTTGATGATGGTGCAGAAGCTGCATTGGAACGGGCAACCGCGGCCGGCGTCGAAGGAGCCGATCGGTGGCGAGTAGCGCTCCAGCCGCTCCGCTGGCAGCAGCGGCGCCACCGCACCCTGCAGCGAGGGCAGGTCGTTGAGGTAGTTGTAGATCGGCTTCAGTTCGCCGCGATACGCATCCTGCAGCAGCGACTCGATCCGCTCCTCCGCCTCGCCGGCGAACAGTGTGATACCGAGGTCGAGCGCCGCCTGCAGGTCCGGCGGCAGGGTCGGCAGCATCGACAGGCAGCCGGAGACGTGGAAGCCGCCAATCACGACATCGATGCCGCGGGCGCGGAATGCTCTGCCCAGGTCCACCGCGCGCGGGAACTGGTTGCTCTGCACCCCGACCAGGAACACGATCCCGCCGCCGGCCGCCTTGATGCGGTCGGCCACCCGGTCCTCCCGGATCACGGTGTTGCATTCGTCCCAGCCGTCCAGGGTGATGCTCACGTCCGGCCCGAGCGGGTGGTTTGCCGCGGCGGCCTGGACGATGGCGTAAAGGCTGGCGAGGGAATTCGACGGGATCGACGCCTTCCACCACTGGATGACATAGCCGTCGTCATCATAATGCGAAGGCTTGATCATCTCGACGTGGAAGCTTCGCGCCACGATTCGCCCTTTGCCAAATTAGCGGGAAAGGACGTCACTAGGGTGTGAGGTAGGTCAAGTCCATGCATTTCCGGCAAGGCAACTGTGCCACCACGGTTTTTTCCGGCTGCTGTTGCCGCGTTGCGCACAAGGCCGTGGCCATACCGCGCTGTTATCGTTGACCCGGGGCCACACGGGTCCTATCTGACCGTGATCAGAATGCCGCCGATCCCGGCTGCCGGCCCGCCAGGCCGTTCGCGGCCCGCCCGTTGGGCCGACAGGCCGGGTCGCGCGCTGGAAGGTCCGAATGCTCGCCGCTATCGCCCGCGCCATTTTTGGCTCCTCGAACGACCGTGCGCTGAAGACGTATCAGCGGCGCGTGGCCGCGATCAACGCGTTGGAACCGGCGATGGAGCAGTTGTCTGACCAGGCGCTGGCGGCCAAGACCGTGGAGTTCCGCGAACGCCTGGCGAATGGCGCGACGCTGGAGGAACTGCAGCCCGAGGCCTTCGCCGTGGTGCGGGAGGCCGGTAAGCGCACCCTCGGCCAGCGCCATTTCGACGTGCAGATGGTCGGCGGCATGGTGCTGCACGACGGCAAGATCTCTGAGATGAAGACGGGCGAGGGCAAGACGCTGGTCGCCACGCTGCCGGTCTACCTGAATGCGTTGAGCGGGAAGGGTGTGCACGTCGTCACTGTCAACGACTACCTGGCCCGCCGCGACGCCGAATGGATGGGGCAGATCTACCAGTTCCTGGGCATGAGCGTCGGCGTCATCGTCCACGGCCAGGACGAAGAGACCAAGCGCGCGCAGTACGGCGCCGACATCACCTACGGCACCAACAACGAGTTCGGCTTCGACTACCTGCGGGACAATATGAAGTACCGGCTGGAGGACATGGTCCAGCGTGACTTCAACTACGCCATTGTCGACGAGGTCGACTCGATCCTGATTGACGAAGCCCGCACGCCGCTGATCATCTCCGGCCCGGCCGAGGACAGCTCCGACCTCTACCGCCACTGCGACGTGGTGGTGAAGGAGTTGGTCAAGGATCCGGCGACCTACGACAAGGACGAGAAGTTCAAGACCGTCTCACTCACCGAGATGGGCAGCGAGCGGGTCGAGGACATGTTGCGGGACGCCGGCGTGCTGACCGAGGGCAACCTCTACGACATCTTCAATGTCTCCCTGGTGCATCACGTGCAGCAGTCGCTGCGCGCGCACACCCTGTTCCACCGCGACGTCGACTACATCGTGCGCGACGACCAGATCGTGCTGATCGATGAGTTCACCGGCCGCATGATGATCGGCCGCCGCTACTCCGAAGGTCTGCACCAGGCGCTGGAAGCCAAGGAACACGTCACGGTCCAGGCCGAGAACCAGACGCTGGCGTCCATCACCTTCCAGAACTACTTCCGCCTGTATCCCAAGCTGGCCGGCATGACCGGCACGGCGATGACCGAGGCGGACGAGTTCGCCGAGATCTACAAGCTGGAAGTGGTGGAGATTCCCACCAACGTCGCCGTCGCCCGGAATGACGAGGACGATGAGGTCTACCGTACGGCGTCTGAAAAATATGAGGCTGTCGCCTCCTTGATCGATGAGGCGCGTGCCAAGGGCCAGCCGGTGCTGGTCGGCACCACCTCGATCGAGAAATCCGAAGTGATCAGCAACCTGCTGAAGAAAAAGAAGGTGCCGCACGCGGTGCTGAACGCCCGCTTCCATGAGCAGGAGGCCGAGATCGTTGCCGACGCCGGCGCGCCGGGTGCGGTCACGATCGCCACCAACATGGCCGGCCGCGGCACCGACATCAAGCTTGGCGGCAACCTGGAGATGCGCCTGCGGAAGGAGCTGGCGAATATCCACGACGAAGGCCTGCGTGCGACGCGTGAGGCCGAGATCCGTGACCACATCGCCACGGCGCATGAGCAGGTGAAGGCAGCCGGCGGGTTGCTAGTGGTTGGCACGGAACGGCACGAAAGCCGGCGCATCGACAACCAGTTGCGTGGCCGGTCGGGTCGCCAGGGCGACCCCGGCCGCTCACGCTTCTTCCTGTCGCTGGAAGACGACCTGATGCGCATCTTCGGCTCCGACCGGATGGGCGGGCTGCTGCAGAAGCTGGGGCTGAAGGAGGGCGAGGCGATCGTCCATCCCTGGATCAACAAGGCCCTGGAAAAGGCGCAGAAAAAAGTCGAAGCGCGCAACTTCGACATGCGCAAGAACGTGCTGAAATACGACGACGTCATGAACGCCCAGCGCAAGGAGGTCTATGCCCAGCGCAAGGAGTTCATGCGCGCTTCCGACGTCTCCGAAATGGTCGATGACATGCGCCATGATGTTCTGGCGTCGATCGTGTCCGCCCGCGTGCCGGAAAAGGCCTTCGCGGAGCAATGGGAGCTCACCGACCTCGCCGCTGACGTGCAGCGCATTTTCAACCTGACGTTGCCGGTGGAGGAGTGGGGCCGCGAGGAGGGCATCGACGAGACCCATCTGCGCGAGCGTATCGCCAAGGCTGTGGATGAGATGATGGCGGCGAAGGCGGCCAATATGGGCCCGGACCTGATGCGCTTCATCGAGAAGTCGCTGCTGATCCAGAC
>JAFEFW010000409.1 GCA_018240405.1 Pseudomonadota bacterium | reverse complement strand
ATGCCGACGCGGTGCGGCATACCTGGTTTCTCGCGCGCTTTCTGTTTGGAATGGCTGCATGACTGTCACCAACCGTGTCAAACGTACTTGCATTCCGATACAGAAAAGAACTGTCCGGCCGGTCGCTGCGCCGCATGCAGTCATGGGGTCAGCCAGAGGCGGTGCGACAAGGGTCGTCCCGTCTGCCTGTGTCGCCGCATCTTCACTAACCGGTTCGGACATTGCTAGCCTGCGCCCCCAACCGGACGCCCGACTGGGCGCGAACAGGGGAAACGCCAGCCGTGCCAGCCAGGGAACCAGCCGCGCGCAAGCCGGATCCGGACCGCACGCGTCGCGACATACTGGAGGTTGCGCGGGCGGAGTTCGTCGAGCACGGCCTGGCCGGCGCCCGTGTCGATGCGATTGCCGAACGGACGGCGACGACAAAGCGGATGATCTACTACTACTTTGGCAGCAAGGAAGGGCTGTATTCTGCGGTCCTGCAGCAGGCCTATGCCGGTATCCGCACCGCCGAAGCCGACCTCGCGCTGGACGACCTGGACCCGGAGACGGCCATGCGCCGCCTGATCGACCTGACCTTCGACTACCACGACGAACACCCCGACTTCGTCCGCCTGGTGTCGATCGAGAACATCCACCAGGGAGCCTATCTGCGCCGCCTGGGTACGATCGGCGAGGTGAATGCCGGCATCATCCACACACTGTCTCGCATCGTCGCCCGCGGCGTCGAAGCCGGGCTGTTCCACCGCTCCGCCGATCCGGTGGATCTGCACATGCTGATCAGCGCGCCCTGCTTCTACCGCGTCTCCAACCAGCACACGTTCGGGGCGATCTTCGGCCGCGATCTGCAGGCGCCGGAGGTCCGACAGGCGCATCGGCGACTGGTGGCCGACATGGTGCTGGCCTGGCTGCGCGGGGGAGCGGCGGATGAGCGGTAGAATGCCTGGGGCCGGTCCCGGGCCACCCCGGATGCCGATTTGCCTTCGCCCGGCGATGCGTCAATTCTTGGATCCTAACCACTTGAGGCCTTATGCGTTTGCAGTTAACTAACTGGTTAATTCAATCTGCGGACAGTCCGAACAACGGGCGGAAGAGCAGGAGGAGGCCCGACCAATGACCGTTGATGCCGCTGGATTCCGTCCGCTGCAGCCTCGCACGCAGCCACCCAACGATTCGCCGGAGTATGGCAGCACGCGCTTACGCCACCCCGCGCGCCCGGCGCTGCGCATCCCGCAATCGGTGACCGAGACCACCGGGCCGGTGCTGTCGCCGAAGCACTTTCCGCCAATGCCGGACCTGACCATGCTGACCGGGCAGGCGGCGATGGGGGAGCGGATCATCGTCCGCGGCCGCGTGGTGGATGAGGACAACCGCCCGGTCCCCAGCACCATCATCGAAATCTGGCAGGCCAACGCCGCCGGCCGCTACGACCACCCCGGCGACACGCATGACGCACCGCTGGACCCCAACTTCCACGGCGAGGGCCGCGTCTTCTCCGATGAAGATGGCTGGTACCAGTTCACCACCATCAAGCCGGGCGCCTATCCTTGGGGCAACCACCATAATGCCTGGCGGCCGAACCATATCCATTACTCGCTATTCGGCACCGGCTTCGCACAGCGACTGATCACGCAGATGTATTTCCCCGGCGACCCGCTGCTGCCGCTGGACCCGATCTTCCTGGCGACGCCGGATGCGGCCGCGCGCAACCGGCTGATTGCCAGTTTCGACATCGAAGCCACCCAGCCGGCCTGGGCCCTGGGCTATCGTTTCGACTTCGTACTGCGCGGGCGCAACGCCACCCCGATGGAGAACACCTGACATGGCCGCGCCCCGCCTGACCGCCACCGCCAGCCAGACCATTGGGCCGTTCTGGCACCTGATCGAGCACGCCGAAATGGCCGACCTGCTGCGCTTCGGCGCCACCGGTGAGGCGATTACTGTGACCGGAACGATCACCGACGGAGCCGGCCAGCCCGTCGCCGACGCCGCGGTCGAGATCTGGCAATCCAGCCCACCGGTCAGCGACAGCTTCCCTGCCTACGGTCGTGCTCGGACTGACACCGCCGGCCGTTTCGAATTCCGCACGCTGAAGCCGGGGCCGGTGCCCGGCCTTGGCAACGCGCAGCAGGCGCCACACCTGGCGGTCACGATCATGGCCCGCGGCATTCTGCGCGGCCTCACCACGCGGCTTTACTTCCAGGGCGAACCATTGAACGACACCGATCCGGTGCTGTCGCTGATCGACGACCCGGCCCAACGGGCGACGTTACTGGCCCGCCCGGCCGGACCCGGAGCCTGGACGCTGGACATCCGGTTGCAGGGCGAGAACGAAACCGTGTTCATGGACATCTGAGGGGTAGGTGCAGATGGCCCCGCTCACGCCGCTGCCGAATTCCATCGCCACGGGCTTCCACAATGGCACGCTGGCGAAAAAGCGGGCGGCGGCGGCAATTGCCGGCTCGCGCAGGCCGCGCTAAGCGTTCCGGTGAACCAAAGACCAATGTCAGGGGAAACGTCATGACGACACCAAGGCCGACACTCTACCTGCCGCGCCGCACGCTGCTGACCGGTGCCGCGGCGCTCGCCGCCAGCCCGCTGGCGATGCCGCATGTCGCGCGGGCGGCGGAGCCGATCAAGATCGGCCTGCTGCTGGCGAAGACCGGGCAGATTGCGGCGCAGACGGAATACCTGGCGAACGGGACGTACCTGGCGCTGGAGCAGCGCAACAATACGATCATGGGGCAACCGGCAGAGCTGGTCTGGCTGGATGAGCCGACGCCGCAGGCCGCCACCCAGAACATGGTCAAGCTGGTGCAGGAGAACAAGGTTTGTGCGGTTCTTGGCGGCTCCCTGTCGTCAAATGCGCTGGCCGAGGAAGCCACGGCAGCCCAGTTGAAGATTCCCTTTGTCTGCGACAACGCGGCCGCGACCGAGATCACCGGCAAGAACTGCAATCGTTACACATTCCGGTTGAACAC
>JAFEFW010000408.1 GCA_018240405.1 Pseudomonadota bacterium | reverse complement strand
GACGGTCACGCGGCAATTCGTGCGAACGCGGTGCGATCAGGTGATGGTTGGCGAGGCAATCAGCGCCTGTTACCTGTTCACGGCCCACCCCAAAGCTGCGGCTCAGCCGGATGGATCGTGCTGCCGTCGTAGCGCAGAGCCTGCAGCCGGTCGGACGCCAGCAGCAGCGGTCCGTCGAGATCGACGAAATCCGCCTGCTGCGCGACCAGCAGTGCCGGCGCAATGCCCAGTGACGTACTGAACGAACCGCCGACGGCCATCCGCAAGCCGCGCCGTCCGGCCTCCACCGCCAGCGCGAATGCCTCGGTCAGCCCGCCCACCTTGTCGAGACTGATCGCAATCGCCTGGTATTTTCCGTCGAGCCGGTCGAGATCGGCAACCGTCCGGCAGGACTCGTCAGCGCAGAGCGGGATCGGACAGTTCAAACCGGCCAGCGCGCCATCGGCATCGGCCGGCAGCGGCTGCTCGATCAGTTCGACCCGCGCGTCGACCAGCGCCGGCACGGCCTCGTGAAGCTGCGCCGCGCTCCAGCGCTCATGGACGTCGACGATGATCCGCGCCGCCGGCGCCGCATCGCGCACCGCACGCACCCGCTCAACGTCACCGCCATCGCCGCCCAGATGCAGCTTGAACAGCGGCCGGGTGCGATTGGCCGCCGCCCGTTCCGCCATGGCCGCCGGCGTATCGAGCGTCAGCGTCATAGCGGTTACCACCGGCTTCACCGCACCGATCCCCGCCATGTCCGCGACGCTGCAATAGGCGCGGTTCGCATCGATCGCCCAGAAGGCGCAATCTAACGCGTTGCGCGCCGCGCCCGGCGGCAGCGCGGTTTGCAGCGTCTCGCGGTTCAGCCCGGAGAAGATCGCCGGTTTCAATGCGTCAACCGCCGCCACGACGCTTTCGATGCTCTCGCCGTATCGCGGCTGCGGCACCGCCTCGGCGCGCCCGCGTGAGTCGCCATCGGCAAGCTCGGCGACGACGATATCGACGGCGGTCATGACACCGTGTGCGGTCGCCACCGGCCGGGCAAGCGGCCACGCACGCCGGGTGACGGTCAGTTTTTGAGGATGTGGCGCCACGCTTGTTCCCCCGCAGGCGGTTTCCGATACAGGTCCATCTTATATCGGGCGCCCGCCAGGCCGGACAGTCCGCGCGAACAGGCCGGCCGGGCCAGAGAGTAGATGCAACGTCCCGTAAGCCAGCGTCTGACGCGGTAGCTGTCAGAACATTGCATGGCACGCCTCGGCGACGCATTGCGATTGCGATATAACAGTGCATGAGTAGCCGCACGTCTTCCGGCGCAGCATTCGACTGGTGGACCGTGTCTTTGGGAGAGGGACAGGATAGCGTTGCAGTCGTTGGCATTCGCGGCATTCGTCTGGGTGTGCTCCATCGGAGCGGCCGCGTTAGGGATGGCCCTCCACATTCGCCTGGCGGACCGCCATCTGGATCCGGACTCCCGCGATGTCGTGAAACTGGCGATTGCCCTCGTTGCGACCATGAGCGCGTTGGTGCTCAGCTTACTGATCTCATCATCGAGCACCTCCTATAATCGGCAGGTCAGCCAACTGAAGGCGTTGTCCGCGAACATCCTTCTGCTTGACCGGACGCTGAGTCTGTATGGACCGGAAGCCAGATCAGTGCGCGATGGCTTTCGTTCCATGGTTCAGGAACTTCACGACAAGATCTGGGAGCAGGGAAGTGTCCGCCTTGCCGATCTTGAGTCCCTGCAAACGCAGGACGCCATCAAGGCCAATATCGAACTGCTGTATAGCCTGGTGCCCAGGACCGACCTTCAGCGGGCGATGCAAGTCGCGGCCATGCAGCAGATAAACGGCTTCGGTGAAACCCGGTTGCTGATATTCGAGTCGATGGGGGGTGCTATCGCAAAGCCATTCCTGACAATACTGGTGTTCTGGATTTGCGCGCTGTTCCTGGGCTTTGGCCTTCTCGCGCGCTTCAACCCGACCGTCATGGTGGCGCTTGTCCTTGGGGGACTGTCGGTCTCGGGCGCCCTTTTTCTTATCCTGGAAATGAATGATCCCTACAGCGGGATCATGAAGATATCCGATGAGCCACTCGTCAAGGCCATTGCCGTCATCAGCCGGTAGATGCGCGGCAAGCCACTGTTTTCATAATGAACCGTGGCGGTCGCCTGGCGTCGGATGCCCGTGCAGTTGGCCATCGATGGGGCAGCGCCAGCGGCGCGCCATCCGGTCATTTCAATATCGGCCCAATAAGCTTCAGAACCACCGCCACATATCCTCCTGCCGAGCGAGTTCCGCGCTCGGGCCGTCGAAGATGATGCCGCCGGTTTTCAGGACGATGGCGCGCTCGACGATGCGCAACGCCGCCGCAACGTTCTGCTCGACCAGCACCAGCGCGGTGCCGGTGGTGCGGTTGATCTCCATCAGGCTGCGGAACATGTCCTGCACGATGATCGGCGCCAGCCCCGTGGTCGGCTCATCCAGCATCAGGATCGTCGGGCGCGTCATCAGCGCCATGGCGACCGCCAGCATCTGCTGCTGCCCGCCCGACAGCGACCCGGCAATCTGCGCCCGCCGCTCCAGCAGCACGGGGAACAGGCGGTAGATTTCCTCGATATAGGCATGGTCGTGCAGCAGACCCGCCATTTTCAGGTTCTGCGCCACGTTCAGGTCGCGGAACACGTTGTGCCCCTGCGGCACGAAGCCGATGCCGCGACGAGCGTTGCGATAGACCGATCCGGTAATGATTGCCTCGCCGTTATAGGTCACCGAACCCGAGACCTCATCGACGTCGCCCATGCCGCAACGCAGTAGTGTCGTCTTTCCGGCGCCGTTATGGCCAAAGATTGCCACCCTCTCGCCCGGCGCGACGCTGAAGGTGATGTCGCGCAGCGCGGTGAAGCCGCCGTAGCGGGCTTCGACATTGCGATACTCAAGCATCGACGGCCCCGAAATAAAGCTCCGTCAGCTCGCGCGAGCGCGTCAGGTCGTTAACCGACCCGCGTGCCAG
>JAFEFW010000407.1 GCA_018240405.1 Pseudomonadota bacterium | reverse complement strand
CGCCGCCGGCGGCTTCGGCCGCCGGTGCGTCACGTCCGCCCAGGCTTTGGTGAACTCAGCGCCGAACAGGAAGATTTGCGCCGAGTAGTAGATCCACAGCAGCGCCGCCAGCACCGATCCCGCGGCGCCATAGCTGGATGCAATACCGCTGGTGCCGATATAGATGCCGATTGCCAGCTTCCCGATGGTGATCAGCAGCGCGGTCACGCCGGCGCCCAGGGTGACATCACGCCAAAGCAGCCGCGTGTCCGGCAGAATCTTGTAGATGGCGGCGAAGATCGCGGCGAGCAGGGCGAACGACACCAACGCGTTCAGCAGATGCAGCAGCGTCTCGGTTTCAGGCGTCAGCGCGTGCAGGGCTTCGCCGACAGCGGCGATCGCCGCGCCAACGACGAGGGACACCAGCAGCAGGAAGCCCAGCACAACCACGAGCCCAAGGCTCGTTACGCGCGCCTTGATGATGCGGGTGACCGTGTCGCCTTCCGGGTTGGCTCGCCAGATGTCGTTCAGGGCCGTCTGCATCTCTCCGAAAACACCCGATGCGGTAATGATCAGGGAGACGACGCCGACAATGGTCGCCAGCACGCCGGTATGGCGGTTGGCGGCCCCGCCTATCGCACTTTGCAGGAACTCGGCGCTTTGCGGGCCCATGGCGTAGGTGAGCTTGGTCATCAGTGCGCCGCGGGCGGCATCCTCACCGTAGATCAGGCCGGCGACGGCCACCATGATCAGCATGACGGGGCCAAGGGACGTCACGGCATAAAATGCAATGGCGGCACCGCGGCTCAGCGCGCCATCATTGACGAACGCCTCAGCGCTGTTGCGCGTGGCGGTCCATAGAAGCTTGAGAAAGGCCGTTGGGCGCATGGGCAGCGAAACGCCGCCACCGCCCTGCTGGTTTCAGGGCACGGACTACGCAGCCGCGTCGCGTCGGAAGCGGGCAGCGGTGAATGCAGCGAGATCCTCGGGCAGCGCGCCGGCCAGGATCGCCGGCGCCAGCGCCAGCGCGTGTGCACCGGCCAATGTCACGCCGCTGTGGCAGGTCGTGGCGAAGGCGCCTGGATAGCGCTGCGATTCTTCGTAGATCGGGTAGCCGTCCGGCGACATCACACGCAATGCCGCCCAGGTGCGGATGATCGAGGCCTGTTTCAGCGCCGGAAATGCCAGCACGTTGCGTTCCGCGATGGTGCGCAGGATTCGCACCCGCGTCGTCGTGTCGAAGCCGACATCCTCGGCACTGTCGCCGAGCATGACGCTGCCTTCCTCGGTCTGGCGCATGATGTGAGTGGGGTAGTCCAGCAGCTTGCGGACGCGTTCGGTGACGATCACCTGGCCTTGCTGCGGCGCCACCGGTACGTCGAGCCCGACCAGCGGCGCCAGTGCGCGGCTGCCCAACCCGGCGGCGATCACCAGCTTCGGTGCGGTATAGGTCGTGTCCGGCGTGTGCACGGTGAAGCTGTGCGGCGCCGCCTCGATCCGGTCGGTGCGCTGGTTCGGACGGTACGCCGGTCCCAGCGCCTGGTGCAGCGCGCGCAGCAGGTGCAGCGGGCTGGCATGGCCGTCGACCGGGCAGAACGATGCGCCGGTGACCGCATCGCCGATGCCCGGAACCATCGCCCGCACCTCCTCCCGGCTGAGCATGCGAGTCCCGATATCGCCGCTTTCGTTGTGCATGCGGCGCAGCATGTCCTCGCGCTGGCGGAACTCGTCGTCCGACAGGCAGAAGGCCAGGCCACCGGGTTGGCGCAGCGCCGTATCGACGCCGGTGGCCGCGTGCAGCGCGGTTGCAAGCTCTGGCCACAGTGTGGCGGAGCGGCGTGTCCAGGCGGCATAGGGCGGCATGCCCGCGCCTTTGCTCTGTACCCAGACCAGGCCAAAATTGCCGCGGGCGGCGCGATAGGCAATGTCGCCCTCATCCAGCAGCACGGCGTCAGCCCCGAGGCGCCGCGCCCCCCAGGCAATGGCGCCGCCAACAAGGCCGCCGCCGATAACGATCAGGTCGTGCGCGCTGGGCATGAGAGAACGCTCCGGCTGCCTGGGAGGACAGGTTTATGCGGGAGCATGCGGGGGAAGTCGATGCGGTCCGTGCTGCGGACATGAAAACGGCGCCGGCCCAGCCAGGCGCGGCGCCGCTTCGACAGTCGGCAGACGCGAATTACTTCGGCATCGGCGCGTTCTGGCCGGCGCGGGCAGCCGCGAGGCTCTGTTCATTCAGCCGGTCGGTGTCCGACATCGGCTTCGCTTTGGCCGCCTTGGCTGTCTTCGCCGGGGCCGTCGCCTTGCTGGAGGCGGCGAGCACGGGTGCGGTCAATGAAACGGCGAAGCAGGCAGCCAGCATCAGGCGAAGTGCGGTCGTCATGTTGTCCTCCATGGCACGGTTTCGGCACCGATCAGGCCTTGTCGTTGCCTGGATGCCATGGGCAACAATATCGTAAATTAAATAAGTGTTATGCAACTGCAATTTGCCGATCAGCAACAACGTTGCGAAGGATTCGTCCCGCGGCGGCGGGGCCTATGGCGGCCGGCTACCGCTCATCACCATCCATGTCAGCCCGAACCGATCGATGGTCATCCCGAAGCGCGTGGCGAAGAAGGTGCCGGCGATCGGCATGACGGTCTGCCCGCCATCCGCCAGCGCGGCAAACATGCGCTCCGCCTCGGCGTCGCTTTCCGCGGTGATGGCAAGGGCCGCGCCGCTGAAGTTCGGCTGGCCGCTGCAGGTGCCGTCCGAGGCCAGCACCGTGGTTTCGCCGATGCGCAGTTCGGCGTGCATCACCTTGGCGGCATTTTCGGGCGTGACGTGCGACTGGTCAGGCGAGTCCGCGAAGCGCATCACGAACGCGACCTCGGCGCCGATGGCGGCGCGGTAGAAGGCTGCCGCCTCATCGAACCGGCCTTCAAAGAAGACGTAAGGCTGGACCTTCATGTTTGCCACCTCCCCAGGGTCGGCCACGAGACCGGCTGTCGGGTGCCGAGGCTCGACCGTGGCCACGGTATCGGTGACG
>JAFEFW010000406.1 GCA_018240405.1 Pseudomonadota bacterium | reverse complement strand
GTGGGTATAGGTCCCGGTCCGCGTTGCCAGTTCGGTCAGTTCCATCAGCAGCAGGCGCCCGTCAGCCACGTCCATCCCAACAATGTGCGAAGCATGCGAGGCGACATAGATTGATTTCCGGCCGGTGACCGGATGCGCGTTGACCAGCGGCTGCGTCACCGGCGGCAGCGCCGCGCGCTCCTCCGGCGCGAAATCGGTGAAGCCGAGCACGGCGCGGGAATGCATCAGGCAATGCTCCGCCTGCAGTCCTTCCAGCATGGACTGGCGTTGCGGCGACAGCGCCTCCCACGCGGCGCAGGTATCGGCGAACTCGGTCTCACCCGCGCCCAGCGGACCGGGCGGCGGCACGGCGTGGGCGTAGAGCAGCGAAAACCCGCCGCGCGGCCGCTTGAACGAGCTGTCGGTATGCCACATCCGGTTGCCGAGGTTGACCATTCGATGGCGCGCGGTGCCGCTGGCAGGCTGGCCTGTGGCGGCGTCCAGATTGGATACGTCGACCATTTCCGGCCGGTCCAGCCGCAGCTTGATGTTGCGGCGATAGGAGAGGACGTAGCGCTCCGGCTGGCCGAAGTTTTCCGCGAACGCGATCTGCTGCGCGTCGCTCAATGTCTGGCCGCGGAAGACCAGGACGGCGTGAGCATCACTCGCCTGCCACAGCGCCGCCATCGTATCCGGCGTCACCGGCTGCGCCAGATCGACGCCACTGACCTCGGCGACAAACCTGGGGCGCAGTGTTGCCACGCGGATCGTCATCGCTCTCTCCCTACCCGCTTTGCGCCAGTATAGGGGCTGAACCTGTGGCCTGTTGAGAGCCGGTGCGGCCGGGC
The DNA here is from genome assembly GCA_018240405.1 of Pseudomonadota bacterium. Lineage (GTDB taxonomy): Bacteria > Pseudomonadota > Alphaproteobacteria > Acetobacterales > Acetobacteraceae > Rhodopila. The sequence continues at coordinate 2,180 of JAFEFW010000406.1, read as the reverse complement.
AGCGCCCGGCCGCCGTGACCCGTCACTGGATGCGCGGCAATTCACCGTAGGTGTGGAACGCCGGCGGCGAGGTTTGCGTCCACTCGAGCGTTGTCGCACCCGGTCCCCAGTAATTCTCTGCCAGATGCGCCTTCGACGTGAAGGTGCGGAACAGCACGTAGACGAACACGGCCATGCCGATCCACGAGAGATGGGCGCCGACCGTCGACACCAGGTTCCAGCCGGCGAATGCATCGGGGTAGTCGGGGTAGCGGCGCGGCATGCCGGACAGGCCCAGGAAGTGCATCGGGAAGAACGTCAGGTTGACGCCGATGAACGTCAGCCAGAAATGCACCTGGCCCCAGAACTCCGGATACTGGTGTCCGGACATCTTGCCGATCCAGTAATAAAACCCGGCGAAGATGCCGAACACGGCACCGAGCGAGAGCACGTAGTGGAAATGGGCAATGACGTAGTAGGTGTTGTGCACGACCTGGTCGATGCCGGCATTCGCCAGCACAACGCCCGTGACGCCGCCGACGGTGAACACGAAGATGAAGCCGATCGCCCACAGCATCGGCGTCTTGAACTCAATGGAGCCGCCCCACATCGTGGCGATCCAGGAGAATATTTTGACTCCGGTCGGAACAGCAATGACGATCGTAGCCGCCATGAAGTAGGCGCGCGTATTGACATCGATGCCGGAGACGAACATGTGGTGCGCCCACACCACGAAGCCGATCACGGCGATCGCAACCAGCGCGTAGACCATGCCCAGGTAGCCGAAGATCGGCTTGCGGCTGAATGTCGAAATCACATGGCTGACAATCCCGAACGCCGGAAGAATCATGATGTAGACTTCAGGATGGCCGAAGAACCAGAACAGGTGCTGGAACAGCACCGGGTCGCCGCCGGCCGCCGGGTCGAAGAACGCCGTGCCGAAGTTGCGGTCGCAAATCAGCATGGTGATCGCACCTGCCAGTACTGGCACCGACAGCAGCAGCAGGAACGCCGTGACCAACTCGGCCCAGATGAACAGCGGCATTTTGTGCAGCGTCATGCCCGGTGCGCGCATGTTGAAGATCGTCACGATGAAATTCATCGACCCCAGCAGCGATGAAATGCCGGCGAGGTGCAGGGCGAACAGCGTGAAGTCCATGCCCATGCCGGACTCGTACGTGCCATTGGACAGAGGCGGATACAGCGTCCACCCGGTGCCGGACTGGTTCAGGTAGAGCCCGGTCATCACCATGAGGAAGGCGGGCGGCAGCAGCCAGAAGCTGATATTGTTCAGCCGCGGGAAAGCCATGTCCGGCGCGCCGATCATCAGCGGGATGAACCAGTTGCCGAAGCCGCCGATCAGCGCGGGCATCACGGTAAAGAAGATCATCACCAGACCATGCGCCGTAACGATGGTGTTCCAGGCCTGGCCTGACGTGACGACGGTGTTATGCGGCGCACCAAGCTGAATCCGCATGATCATGGAGAGCAGCCAGCCAGCCACACCGGCGGCGACGGCGAATATCAGATAGAGAGTGCCAATATCTTTGTGGTTCGTGCTGAACAGCCAGCGGGCGACAAAGCCGGGCTGGTGATCCGCATGGTCGTGTTCGTGGGTCGTGACCGACATGAATCTCCTCCAGCGACCCTCTGTCGCCAGCGGATCACGCCCGCGCGAGGCGTGATCCGTGCGCGGGCGCTTCCCGGGCGGTGCTATAGCCGCCCATCGGCCGACTCAACTGGGGAGGTGGACAGGATTACGTGAGTTGGTCACAGTCAAAACAAATAAAATGCAACTATTGACCGCTGCCTGGGCCGGGCGGCGGCTCCGGATTGGCGCCGCCGTCAGCCGTGGACCCTGGTCAACCTGCTGGACCGCGCCGCGCAGTGATCAGCGGTTGGCGGGATAGGAATCCAGCGCGCGGCGCGGCATGGGCGGGCAGGCCTTCGGCTCATCAGGCGTTCCGCAGTTGTCAGAACCACCCATCTGGGAACGCATCGGCTGCGATGCGGGCATGCCGCTCACCGAAGAGCCAGTCGCCATTCCAGAACCGACGGGCGGCGGCGCGGCCATGGTGCCGTATCCGGGTGCTGTTGTCTGTGCGATTGCCAGTGGCGAGAAAGCGAAGAACGCGGCAGCCAGGACGATGGATCGCATGGTGATCTCCTTGACGGTTCACAACGATACTGGATGGGTGTGC
>JAFEFW010000405.1 GCA_018240405.1 Pseudomonadota bacterium | reverse complement strand
GGCGGCCAGCGTCCATCGGCAGCAAAAACCGGTGCGTATCAATAAGGCCGGGATCGAAGGCCGAAAATCAGCGAAACACGGCAACCTTGACCACAGCGCACGTCGGACGAAACTGCCCATCGGTACATCGTCGACTGGCCAAGGCCTCCAAGTTCATGCTGCCGCACCTCACTTCGCTTTCTGCCGTGTCCGCGCAGGACGCGGCCCGTTCGGCCTGAGATTGCCAACATGGACCAACCCACCGCCGCCCCCCTTCGGCGCTACGGCGCCGCCCGCGAGCGCGGAGACCTGACCGGCGCCCTCCGTGCCGCCTCGGACGCCTGCCACGCCGCACCGACCGATCCAGCCGCGCATTACGCCTACGGCGAGGCCTGGACCGCTCTTGGCAACCACGCCAACGCCGCCCGCGCCTTCGCCGAAGCTATTCGCCTCAACCCAGGATGGGCCGATGCCTGGATCAATCTCGGCCTCGCCCGCTATCGCGAGGGCGACATTGCCGACGCCAAACTCGCCATGCGCCAGGCACTCACTCGCGCCCCCGGCCACGCTGCCGCTTTGGCCAACCTTGCAGCCTTCATGCGCATCAGCGGCGAGTCGGAAGCCGCGGAGCACATCCTGCGCACCGCGATCGACCAGCAGCCGGCCCAAGCCGCCGCGCGGCTGAACCTCGCGGCCGAGATGCTACAGGAAGAACGCGGCGCTGAGGCTGTCGCGCTGCTCGATGCCGCGCCCGCGCTGCCGGACGACCCGGCCGCCCGCCGCCATTGGCTGCTGACCCGTGCGCTGGCGCTGCTGCAAGCCGGTCGTGCCGCGGATGTCCCGCCGGTGCTGCGCGACTTCGTCGCTCTCGGCCCCATTCCGCCCGAACTGGCGCCGCTGCTGCTGTGGCGATACGTACTGCTGGCGCAGGCGACAGGGGACACCGCCGCCGCGGCGCGCGCGGCCGATGCCATGGCCAGGGCGCTCGATCGCATGGGTCCGAATGCCGTGCCGGAGCACCGCATCATGGGCCATTACGACCTGGCGAAATTCTGGTCCGGCCACGGCCAGTCCGCCGCGGCGTTCCATCACTGGCGGCAGGGGCACGCACTGCTGCGACCGACCCAGCCGTTTTCGCGCGACGCGCATCGCGCCTTCATCGACGCCTGTATCACCCGGCTCGACCGCGCGCGGCTGCACGATGGCCCACGGGCCGCCAACACCGACTCCGCGCCGGTCTTCATCGTCGGCATGCCGCGGTCGGGCACCACCTTGTGCGAGCAGATCCTCGGCGCCCATCCGTCCGCCCACGGCGCCGGTGAGCGCGCGGCGCTCGGCCAGGCCTTTGCCACCCTGGGTGGCGGCACGGATGCCGAGGCGGTGGCTCGGTTGGCCGCGCTTCAGGCCGTGGCGCTGGACCGGGCGGCGGATGCCTATCTGGCGGACCTGCATGCCCTGGCCCCGCAGGCCGACCGGGTGATCGACAAGCTGCCGGGGAATTACCGCTATCTGGGACTGGTGGGTCTGATGCTGCCGGGCGCGCGCATCATCCATTGCGTGCGCGACCCGCGCGATATCGGGCTGTCGATCTTTACCTTCCGCTTCCATGGCGACCACGGCTATGCGCACGACCTTCGCGATCTGGGCTGGACGATCGCGCAGCAGGAGCGATTGATGACGCATTGGAAGGCGGCGTTGCCGAATCCGGTGCTGACCGTGGCGCTGAGTGACTGGGTGACGGAGTTCGACACGACCCTGGCGCGCGTCCTGGCGCATGTCGGGTTGCCGCACGCTACGGCCTGCGAGCGCTTTTACGAACAGGAGAGCCGCGTGCGTACGGTCAGCCGCGCGCAGGTGCGCCAACCGGTGAATGCGCGGGGGCTGGGGCGTTGGCGGACCTACGCAGAACAGCTTGGACCGTTGATCGAGGAACTGCACGAAGCCGGAATGCTGCCGGATGAACCGCCGCCGGATGGCGACCGAGCGGGTTGACGGCGCTGCCTGCCGGGGGCGGGGCAGACCGATATGAACAAGAAACATAGACAGTATTGATCGCCTTTTCTTCCTCGTCCGGCTGGCGCGGCCGACCACCTACGACTTTGGTTCAACCACCTGGACATCCAAGCGTTTGGCACCGCAAGACGTGGGCGGTCGGCCTTCGCCGACCATGACAATATTAGCGCGTAGCGCCCTGCGCTCGCCATGACGACCGAAACGCCCCAGGCCGCCCCCTGACTCGTCCCGGCTAACGCAAAGCAAACCCAGACTCGTTGCCTTTACATTACCGATAGGTATGCATACAAAACTGTGTCAAAAAACAGATGACGCGGCTGCGGCGGCGATTCGTCGGGGGACCAATGGCCATCTTCAACACCACCACAATCAACGCCACGGCCGGCACTCTCAGTACGCTCAATGCCGATATCCTCCAGGCCGCGACCTACGTCTTCGGGCCGCCGAGCTTCTTTCTTCCCGGCATCCTCTACGCCTACGACATCGCCCTGACCGCGACGATTTCCGCCGCCGCGCTCACGCCCATCACCGTCGGCGCCGGCGTGTCGGAGACGATTGCCAGCGGGGCCTTCTCGCTGCAGGGCGGCATGGCGCTGAGCTTCACCGGCGCGCCGACCGCCTTCGGGTCCTATTTCGATTACGACGCCAACGCCGTCGTCCCCTACACCGTGCCCGCCGGCGAACTCACGCTGTCGGGCGCCAACCAGTTCACCGGCGGCGTCACCATTGGCGGCGGCATCCTGGATCTGGCCAGCACCACCGCCGCGGGGACCGGAGCGATCGGCTTCGCCGCCAACGCCACGGCGATGCTGCGACTTGAGGCCGGGGTCGACCCCGCCAATGCCATCCAGAACTTCGATCAGAGCGACAGCATCGACCTGATTGACGTTGCGCCCGGCCAGGCGGCGCCGACCTATACCGGCGGGGTTCTAAGCTATGGCGGCGTGTCGCTGACCCTCGCCACGCCCACCTCGGGCGTTGGCTTCGGCGCCAGCAGCGACAAGGCGGGCGGGACGCTG
>JAFEFW010000404.1 GCA_018240405.1 Pseudomonadota bacterium | reverse complement strand
GCTGCGGCTACAGGCCGGGGTCGATCCCGCCAACGCCATCCAGAACTTCGATCCCAGCGACAGCGTCGACCTGATCGGCGTTGCGCCGGGCCGGGCGGCGCCGACCTATACCGGCGGGGTTCTGAGCTATGGCGGCGTGTCGCTGACCCTCGCCACGCCCACCTCGGGCGTTGGCTTCGGCGCCAGCAGCGACAAGGCGGGCGGGACGCTGCTGTATATCAACAAGATGACGGTCTCGACCGAGGCCGAACTGAACGCCGCCATCCGCGCCGCCGATCTGAACAGCGCGCTGACCACCGGCGCGCAGTTCGAGATCGACATCGCGGCGGGCGCGACCATTACGCTGACGCATGCACTGACCGCCATCAACATTGCCGCCGGCGATACGCTGACGATCAACGGCCAGGGCGCCACAATCGACGGCCAGCACGCGCATGAGGGGCTGTTCGTCTATGCCGGCACCGTCTCGGTGTCGGATCTGACGATCCTGAACGCGGCGGCGATCGGCGGCAAAGGCGGCGACGGCGTCCTCGGCGGCGGCGGCGGCGCGGGACTGGGCGGCGGGTTGTTCATTGGCGCGGACGTCGCCGGCGACCCTGGCAAGGTCAGCCTGTACGGCGTCTCGTTCATCGGCAATTCCGCGACCGGCGGTGCCGGTGGTGCAAGCGGCGGCGTCGGCTTCGGCGGCGGCGGCGGCCTGAACGGCGGCGACGGCGGCAACGGTGGCACGGCCGGCGCGACCGTGGGCGGCGGCGGCGGCGGCCCGGGCGCCAATGGCGGTACGTCCGGTATCGTGCCGGGCGCGGCCGGCGGCGGCGTGGGCTGGAACCTGTTGGCCGGTCAAGCCACGGCCGGCGGCGCGTCCGGCGGCGGCGGTGGCAGCGGACTCCTTGCCTCGGGCGGTGGCGGCGGGGTTGGCGGCGGCGCGGCTGCCGGAGGCGGTATAGGCGCTGGCGGCGATGGCGGGTTTGGCGGCGGCGGCGGCGGCGGGTTCGTAGGAAGTATCCAAAGAGGCGGCGCAGGTGGCTTTGGCGGTGGCGGCGGAGCCGGCACGTTCACGGGCGGCGACGGTGGATTGTTTGGCGGCGCGGGCCAAGGCGGCGCAGCCAACGGCGTTGTATCACCGATTCTAGGAGGCTTCGGCGGCTTTGGCGGGGGCGGCGATATCTTCGTAATGCTGGGGGCCAGCCTCAACATCGGCGGCAGTGTGACCAGCGGGTCGAGCGTCGGCCCGGCGACCGTGAAGGGGGGCGGTGGTGGAGCTAAGTCTCAGGGAGCCGGCATTCTCCTCGATAACATCGTCGGGCTGGATGCGGGGAACTTCCTACATTATGCCCCGGCAACGCTGACACTCGGCACGGGCCAGACTATCGGCCAGACCACAACCATCAGCAGTGAGATCTATAGTTTCGTCAACAACAAGTATTGGGGCACGAGCGCTTTCTTTCCTCCCAACGCTGGCTCTCTCATTATCGAGGGTGACGGAACCGTCCTGCTGGCACCGCAACCTCACATCACCGAGGCTGGTATCGACGCGTATTATGATCCAATAGCCGGTCAGTACGTGCCGAAGCCTAACGATTACATTGGCCCGCGCCTGGTGCTGGGAAATGAGTTCGCCGGTGGCGTCACCGTCAAATCGGGGACACTGGCGCTGGGGGACGGGGCGGCGGCGGGGTCGGGCGTGATCACCATGCACGCCGGGTCCGCACTTTCCCTTGCGTTCAATGACACCGCGATAGGCAAAACTTACAGCTACGATCCTGGAGCCTACTATACCGGCCAGGACATCATCAACGCCGTTGCGCTTAACGGCGCCGTTGCGATCGACGTTGCCGGCGGGCTGACCGGGGCGCTCGCGGGCTGGATCTACGACGGCGCCGGCGGGGCGCCGGGCATTCTCGACAAGACCGGCGGCGGCAAGCTCGTGCTCGCCGCACGATCATACCGCTTTCCGGACGGGTCAGCCGCCAACACCTATACCGGCGGCACGGTCATCGATGCCGGCACGCTGGAACTGGACTCGGCCGATGCGGCCGGGACCGGCCCCATCGCCATCCGCGGCGGCACGACGCTGTCGGCGCTGTTTTCCGGTCCGATCGCCAACGCCTTCACCCTGTCCGGCGATGCTACATTCCTGCTGGGAGCCGGCAGCATCGACGAACTGTCCGGGATCATCACCGATGCCCCCGGCGGACCCGCGGGCCTGCTGGATATCGCCGGCGGCGGAACCGTCCGCCTGGACAACGCCGCCAACAGCTTCACCGGCGGCGTCACCGTCCAAGCGGGCGGGCTGATGCTGGGCGCCGCACAGGCGGCCGGAACTGGAGGCGTGGGACTGGCCGGGGGTACGGCGCTCGGCTTTTCCGTCTCCGGCCTGACGATTGCCAACAAGGTCACCCTGTCCGGCACAACGACGGTCAATGTCGGAACCGGCAAGACCGACACGCTTTCCGGCCGCATCGCGGATGCCGGGGTCGGGCTGTCAGGCGTGCTGGCCAAGACCGGCGCCGGAACACTGGTGCTGACCAATGCCGCCAACGCGTTTTCCGGTGGTATCCTACTGCAAGCGGGGACGCTGGAACTGGGATCGGAGACCGCAGCAGGTACCGGGCCGATCACCTTCAGCTCCGGCGCGACCCTGCGGCTGGATCAGGCGGTGAGCGGTGCGGCGCAGTTCAGCCCGGTGCTGGCCGGTTTCACCGGCGCCGATCACCTCGATCTGCGCGGACTTGCCTTCGCCAACGGCGCAACGGCGGTTGTACAGGGCACGACCCTGACGGTGACGGCCGGCGGCGCCAGCGAGCAATTCACTCTGTCCGGCCCGGCGCCCGGTGCACTCGTTGCGGTATCCGACGGCAATGGCGGCACCATGGTCCAGGCGCCCGTCACCCCACAGCTCGACTTCCTTGGCCTCGCCACCGCCAGCGACCTCGACGCCGCGATCCGCACGATCGATGCGGAGTCCCAGGCGGGCACGGGCGGCCTTCAATTCACGATATCCCTCAGCCCCGGCGCGACGCTGACC
>JAFEFW010000403.1 GCA_018240405.1 Pseudomonadota bacterium | reverse complement strand
CAGTGATCCAGCCAAGCTTGCGCAACTCCTCAATCAAGCTGGCTACTTCTGCGGCTCCCTGCCCCTTGGGATCGAGCTTGCCGGCATAGGTGAGCTCCCCAAACGCCACCAGATCAGACAGGCGTGTATCAAGGCGGGGTAGAGCTGCCGCATCCATCTCGGTCTGAGCATGACGTGTAAGGGTGGTCCGCTTGACCCGGTTCAATACCACTCGGGTTGGGATTTCCCGCCGAGCTGCACGAGCCAGGGCTGAGACCAGGCTGACTGTCCGCTCCGCCTCGGTGATGTCTGCCTCGCCGAGGAGAGAGGGTACTAGAACGGCATCGGCACTCGTCATCGCCACGGTGGCAGCCCGGTTGCCGAAGCCCGCAGTATCAACTAGCACCAGGTCAACGGCATCCGCCTTTGCGCTGATCAGATGAGCCAGCCGGGTTTCGTCAACTTCTGCGATGCATTCGAACGGATTGCCCTCGTACGCTCGCTCCGCCCAACGTGATAGTGCACCTGTCGGGTCGGCATCGATCGCCACAACGCGCATCTCAGATGCCAGGGCACCGGCCAGCACCTCGCATAATAGTGTTTTGCCGGCGCCTCCCTTGGCCGTCGCCACTGTAATGATACCCATACGTGCCTCCATCGGGACGACATTACATACCTACGTAGCACGCTGATTTGCAAGGTAGCCTCCTTTAGAGACAGAATTCCTGGTTAAGCGTTATGGCGTTACGTAAACCCGGATTTGCGTAACGCTATTATGCATCAGCGGCCCTCGAGCCGAGGTCGACCACTTGGTCGCACAGCGAGAGCAAACGCCCGGAAGCTATCCCGCCCCGTCACCTCCTGCACCAATCCGGCCTGCTCAAGACGCGCAAACAGCCGCAGCGCCGCCTGCGGGGTGATGTCCAATCGCCGGGCGAGGGCAGGGGCGGTCAGCGCCGGCTGACGGAGCAGCAGGTCGACTGTCGCAGGCAGTCGGGAGCGTTTGTCCTCGCCGGCGGCGAACGCCAGCCCGGCGGCTTCAGTGACACGTAGTTCGAACACGATGCGGCTGCCGGCGCGGGCTGACTTGGCAATCAGATGCAGGAACACCAGCGGCCAAGAGGCAGTGCCGTCTGGCGCAAGGCGGGCGGCCGTATCGCCACGCAGCCGCGGCAACACACCAGGATCATCCGGTGCGCAGAGCGCCGACCAGGCTGTCCAGAATCGCGGCGGGACGATGTCGACAGCGCCCATCCGCTTCAGCAGCAGTACGGCGATAGCCAGCGCCTGGATCGCATCGGGCTCATCAGAGATCCCACCCTCCATCCAGTCAAGGGCAGCGTCTGCCGCACGGAGCAGGGCAGGGCGCGGATCCGGCCGCCGCCCATCGGGCATGTGTGCAGACCGCCAGGTGGTGAAGCGGTGCGTATCGAAGGGGCAAGCCTGCGGGGCAAGCGGCCCCAGCCAGGCTTCGGCATGGGCATGATCGATGAGGGGGTTGTCGGCTGAGGGCACACGCTCGAGCAGCCGGGCCAGCGTTGTCAGGGCGCGGCCGATCTTCTCGTCTGCTGCCAGCCAGACATCGTCCTCCTCCCAGGCCGGCGTCGTCCGGCGCAGCGCCTTGTGCTGCAGCCAGAGCTCACGGCGACCCACCCGTTCGCGGTCACGCAGCGCCAAGCTGACGGGATGAGCAGTAATGCCCTGGCTGGCGAGCCAACCGGCGGCCTCGGCATAGATAAGACGAGCGATCAGTCCTTGTTGCACCGCCGGCGAGGCGGCTTCGGCTTGGGCATCCAGGCGAGCAAGTGCCGCGGCGGCCGCGGCCAACGGAGTGAGCGAGGCAGGGGAGGCATGGGCCGGCGCAGCGGTGGCGCATCGAGGTCGGCGTCATCATCGGCCCACACCGGGCGCAGCCACTCGGAGCCATCATCCGGGCTGTTGCCGTTCTCCTGATCCCAGTCTCTACCGACTTGAGTTATATAGATATCCTCTACCGTAAAGAGCCTAATATAGATAGATATATTCGCTTGTCGGTGGCTTTAGGCTTAGTTAGGCGAAATGAGCAAGACCACGTTGAGCTGAGGCGTGCCGAGGCTGCGCCGCACGGAGCGTTAGGCGGTCGGTGTGGTCTGAGAGCCAGGTCCGTGGGCCCCTTCAGCGAAGATCGAGCCAGCGGGCGGGGGTTGGCCGTGCCTTTTTATGCACCCTCAAACGGCGGGTTGAGTAGAGCTTCCATAACTTGACAAAGGCAGATGCTGCGGTCTGTTAGCGGTGCTCAGGCAGGGGAGGGGGCCGTATGCCGGTGATTGGCCACGCGCGGGCGTCGATGGGGAAAAGGCCCTTATGGACAGGTTGCCCGACCAGTCCGGCGCTACCCGACAGCTGCGGTGCCCAAGCCTGACGCTTTCGTGATGCAGCTTCTGATGGGCAGACTGCACGGACAGCAATAGCATGATGCTGGAACGTCACAATAAAGGTCAGGACCGGCGAGATGGAAGATGATCCGCTGGATGCCGCCATGCGCCGCGTGGAGGAGGGTGCCGATCGGGTTGAGCGCCAGGCACGTCTTGTGTTTTGGCTTGAGAGGGACGGTCATCCATTGGCGCCAGAGGCAAGGCGGTTGCTCGATCTCCTGCGGGACACCCAGACCATCGCCGTTCGATGTCTGGTTGCTGAGGAGGGCCGGCTAGCGCGGTCGTAACATAACGAGACGGTTGTCGCTGTCTGCTGGCATTCGGTCTCTACGCCGACGCTCCCTCGCTACGCCGCCCCGCTCTCAAACGGCTCCGCCGGAAGCGGGAGTTCGATGGTGCACACCAGCCCGTCCGGCAGAAACTCACGCCGCACCACTGCACCTGCCAGGCTGTTCTCGATCAGCGTGCCACCGAAGCCGCGCCGCGTCGGCGGTGTAACCGGCGGTCCGCCCTGCTCCTGCCAGACAAGTCGCAATTGCCGCGGCGGCCCGGGGACGATTGTCCAGTTCAGCCGCACGGAACCGGTGGCTGTGGAGAAAGCACCATACTTCGCTGCATTCGTTGCCAGCTCATGCAGCACCAG
>JAFEFW010000402.1 GCA_018240405.1 Pseudomonadota bacterium | reverse complement strand
GGCAGGACGGCAGAGACTGGCCCTGGCCGTAGCCCGGCCAGTTCGTCCGGTCCGGACACTCGACCCGCAGGGTGACAGCCAACCCCTGCGGCCCGTCGGTGACGGTGTTCATCGGCATCACCTCGGCCGTCTGCAGGGTGGGCCCGAGGCGGAACGCCTGCAGATACTGCACGAAGCTGTCGACCCGCTTCTTGCGCTGGAGCTCCGTTGCCACGCCGGTATCGGCCACCGACAGGCGCATGATGTCAGGCGCCAGCATGCCTTCGACCATGCTCGCCCGCGGGTCGCGTTCCCGATTGTCCAGCGCCCCCTCATCGTCCGGAAGCCTCGCTGCATCCAGCAGGGTCACGCGCGCGCCGTCGGGCAATGCCTCCACCGCTACGCGATTATCGGCGATTTCCGGCGCCAGCGTCGTCTGCAGGCGGCGGTTTAGCAACTCCACGGATCGTTGCTGGTCTGACGCGCAGGCGGCAAGTGCCAGCAAAGGGCCGAGGATGGCGGCCGTTCTGAGGGCGGATCTGTTCATCGCCGAGGCTCTCCGCTGGCAACCCCCTTGGCAAGGGAGCCGCAGGTCTGGATTGATATTACAGGACATTAAGCAGGAACCGCACCATGAGCAACACGATCGAGCGCGAGGGCTTCCGCTACATACCCGGGCCCTTCCAATACTCTGCCGGTGTGGCCGCCATGCCCGGCTACGCGGTGGAGCGCGTGCGCTTCGCTGACGTCGTCCCGCTGGTCGAGGGCTTCCGGCGCATCGAGACGTTCCTGGCTGCCGAGGGCGTGCCACTGACCGCGTTCTGCGCCTGCGAACTCCGCTCCCCCGGCCAGTTCACCGATGAGGGGTTCATCGCCTTCAACCGGCTCTATGTCGGCACGCTCGAGCGCTGGGGGCTGTTCAGCAACGACCGGAACCCGGTGGCGCGCAGCAATGTCTGTCCGGAGGTCGATGCGCCGACGGAACCGGGTTTCCACGCCTTCAGCTTCGTCCGGCCGGCCGCAGGTGCACCGCACTCCTTCGTCTGCGCCGGCAGCGGCGAGGCGCAGGAGGGCGCCAGTCCCTACAGCGAGAAGACCATCCGCTATGGTGAGACCTCCCCGGACGCCATGCGGGACAAAGCCCGCTTCGTGCTGGGCGCGATGGAGCGGCGGATGGAGGCGCTGGGCGGGCGCTGGACCACGGCGACCGGCGTGCAGGTCTACACGGTGCACGACATTCACCCGTTCCTGGCAGATGAGATTGCGACCCGCGGCGCTGCCCGCCACGGGGTGACCTGGCACTACTGCCGGCCGCCGGTCCTGGGGCTGGAGTACGAAATGGACTGCCGCGCGGTGCTGACGGAGCGGGTGCTGGCAGGCTGACCCTGCATAGCGCCATGCGCATGAGGACGTTGCGCGTCTTGTCATGCCCGCGATCGAACCGATGTGTTATCCGAACATCGGGACCCGCAACGCATTCGTGGCAGGCCCAAGGCTACGGTTGAGGAGTCGGATGGAGGGCGAGGCAGGGACCGAGAAGCGGTGGCCGCGGCGCACGACGTCGCTGTTCGTCAGCATCGAGCATTTCCTCTACATGGTGCTCGCGGCGCTGCTGGTCGTGACCTGCGGGGTCGGGTTGGCCGGCGCCGGGCTGACTCTGATCCACGGCGTCAGCGACTGGACCCAGACCAAGTCGGTCTTCGAAGTGATCGACCGGCTGCTGGTGGTGCTGATGCTGGTGGAAATCCTGCACACCGTGCTGGCGTCCGTGCGATCCGGCACGCTGACCTGCGAGCCGTTCCTGATCGTCGGGCTGATCGCCTCGATCCGGCGGATGCTTGTCATTACGCTGGAGTCGACCCAGGCCAAGCCGCAGACCGATCTGGCGATGCACGCAATTGTCTTTCGGGACTCGATGATCGAACTGGGCGTTCTGGGCGGCCTGATTCTGGTCATGGTCATTTCAATCTACGCGCTGCGCCAGTCGCGCACGCGGCCTGGCACGCCTCCGTAGCAGGCGCTGTCAGGGACGCGTCAGGCCATGGAGCAACGGGTGCGAGCCATCGCCGCCGAGCTTCGGCCTACCGAACGATCCCGCGGTCCTTATTCCGCAGCACCGCCAGCGGATGACGGGCTGACAGTCCAACGTCGCAGTGCCGCCTCACCCGCCCCCGTCAGGCGGTAGACGCCCCGGTCGGCACGCTCAAACCAGCCATAGACGTTGCGGAGCAGAATGCTGCCGGCCTGCGGGGCGACGTCGCGCAAATCGCGCACCCGTTGTGGGCCGTCCCGCAGCATCCCGGCACAGGCCAGCGCCTGCTGCCGATACGCGGTCATGATCGGCTGCCGCGAGGAACCGCCCGGCGACGGATCGCCCGCGCGCCTGGTATGCTCATCGGCCAGGCGTGTCCGCCGCCGGAGGTCGGTGCGCGGGCGATAGGGCATGGGTTCGGCCAGCACTTCAACGTCGCCGCGCGCGGCATGGACGGCCATCAATCCGACCCCGAGGCGGCGGCACAGCCGATGCACGCGCGGATCGCGGTCTCGCCCGCGGCGGCTGGCCGGCACCGCAAGCCATACTTCGTCCGCTGCCGCCAGCCGGTCCGTGGCTTGCAGCAACAGCTCCAGCGTGAAGCCGAGTTTCATTTCGACGATGCACAACCGCAGTGGCGGGTCACCGCCCACGGCAACCACGTCGCAGCCGAGCACTTCGCCCTTCACGTCGTAGCCGGAAGCGGTGAGGAAACGCTTGACCGCCGGATAGAGCGAAGTCTCTGCCATGGCGGCAGCCTGCAATACGCCGCCGCGTCGCTGCAACGGCCGGCGTCGTGCCCGGCATCGTCAGGACGGACGATGCATCGCGGCGCTCGTCCGCCCCGCTAACCAGCGCAACGTTCAACGCTGCCCGGTGTGAAACGCTTCACGGTTCAGATCCGGCAAGCCTGTATAGTTCCAACACAGGCCTATGGCCGTGCATGCGCTGGCCGAGACTGTGCAGCACGGTCATTGCGTCCCATTGCAGGGGAGCGTCATCACAATGCCAACCGTCTTCTTTGCCACCAACCGCGTCCTTACCGGACCGGCAGACCGGCCGG
>JAFEFW010000401.1 GCA_018240405.1 Pseudomonadota bacterium | reverse complement strand
TCGTTACGCAGCAACGCGCGTCGCTGTGCGGGAATGCGCAACGATTGATGAGGCGAAGCAGGTGCAGGACAAGGCGGAGGCGCTGCGGCTCTACGCCCGGCAGCGTGACGACCGGGGGCTGGAGGTGTGGATGGCGGAGATCCGGCTCCACGCCTCGATGCGGATCGGCGAACTGGTGCGCGAGCTGGACGCCGTAGAACATGGCGGCGCGGGCGGTGGGTCGAAAGTGCAGCCAGCCGCACTATCGAAAGACGACGCGATCGAGCAGGCGGGCCTGAGCCGGCGCACGGCCTACGAATACCAGGGGCTGGCCGGCGGGCGCAGCGAGATCGCGCAGGCGGCGGGCGTTGCTACTGCCGATCACACGTAACGATGCCCTCGGCGGTGAAGGCGCTCGGCCGCCCCATGCGGGGCAGGTTCGCCGTCAGGTCGCGGCAACCAAAGTTGCTAGCGGTGAACTAGAGACGCCTCCCGCGCCTCAGCACGATCGTCACGACGTTTGGGCCGCCGCGATGCAACGTCTAGCACTTGGTATGCAGCGCCGGCAGACCAGCGGGTGACGCCCTACGCAGATTGCCGATGTGATCGATATGTCAGGCGGGCGACACTTGCGCCAAACCAAGAGGCCAATGCAGCGCTTAACAATGCGTAACGCGGGAGCGGGTCATGGGCCGGCCGATGTTCACTGTTTGGTGGCGGGATCGGTTGTCGATGTGGGCGCGACAGTTGATCGCACGCCTGCCCCGGCACCAACGGCAGTAACACGTCCAGATGTGGACGTTGGCAGTACAGCGCCTACTTGGCGTCGGGCGCAACGAGATAACAACAGGGGCGCAGGCTGCGGGGAATGACGTCAAAATCGACAAGGTGAAGAACGGCCGTGACCAGGCGCACCCGCCATTGGCGTCTATGGCGGAACGCTCTGAACATGGACGCCGGACCGCACGTGTGCCAGGTCCGGACCCGGACGAACAGCGAGCACTCCACTTGCTGCGGCAGATAGAGAAGGCGAACGGCGCTCGGGTCGCCGGTAAGATCGTCCGATCTGCCGTCCGAAATCGCTCTCTGACCGGAGCATCAGCAAGCAGCAGTCGGCGGACTGGCAGAAGGCGGCGGCCATTGCCGACGATGACTTCCAGGTGGCGCTTGCCGTGGCGGAGCCGAAGCCGCCCATGGCGGGCGTGGTTGCGGCGCACGCGAAGTCGGAGCAGCAGGCGGTCGATACGCGCGCGCTGTGGCTGTGGGGGCGGTTGCGGGACTTCGAGCGCCAGGGCGTGCTGGATGCTCCAATGTCGCGCCGTCAGATGAAAAAGTCTGCACTCCATCGTTCGGACACTGTCGCCTCCGCTGCACGGCGCTTCATGAGCCGTCGCCGCACCTCGTCGTCAAACGCATGCCGAGCAGGACTCTCCGGCCAGCCGGAGGAACCATCGCAGGCGGTGTCACGGCGATGGACGATCTGACACTGTCCGCCAGCTCAAATAGCGACGTTTACACGTCAGATAGTCGTCGACGCCACATGGCTCCGCCACGCTGCGTCCGCTACCGACGCAACCCTACGTCCAGCAATCGCAAATGAGCCTCCAGGCGGTCAGGATCAATTTGTTTTGGCTGCCACCGCACAAACTCCGGTTCCGCATCCTCCGGTGTCGTCATCGCTGCGTCCTGCCACTCCGAGGGGCCGCATTGACCCGCCGGGTGCAGGTCAGACGATCTGACCTCGGCGGCGTAACGCGACCTCGCCAAGTAGCGGTGCAAATAGGACAGCGCCGCTCCGATCACACGGAATATTAGGGACGACGACCGCGAGCCGGTCTTTGCAGAACGCAAATAGACCCGACTGTTTGTCCAATTTCGAACGTTCTGGTGCATTAAGGTGATACCGGTATCTCCTGCATCTAATGTCAGCAGATGCTGCGTCAGCAACGAGACTGGTTTCAACAGAGATGTATAGAAGATACGCCTCGTACGAGATTTTGTGGCCGTCCTGCAACATGCAGTCGATCCTCAAGGGTTCGGTCTTTACGACCGCCGCCGCCCGCTCGCGGTCGAGAGCACACCTGGCTCCAACCAACTGGAGGCCGCCTGAGGTAGCATCACGCCAGATCAAGGAGGTGCTGCGGCGACACGATGGCGAACCGTCCTCGGTCAGGGCTGTAACGCTTGCAGCTCTTCTCCCGCGTGGTGCCGATCATTTGAAATTCCGCTACGTCGGTCAGCCCTTTTTCGCTAGCAAGAGTTGGGGCGCTAAACTGGGCAGCAGGCCCCTACGTGAGGGAGTAACCGTCATGTCTGGAAGATTGGGCGCAGCGGTCGTGGCGTATGCCCGAGCTCATCTTGGTAAGAAGGTTGGAGATGGGGAGTGCTTCGCGCTGGCTGATAAAGCGCTTCGCCGAGCTGGCGCAAAAAGCGCCGCCGATTATGGTGAGATTACAGATGACGCCGATTATGTATGGGGTGATCCGATACCCCTCAAAGACGTTGTTCCGGGAGATATACTCCAGTTCCGTGACTTTGACGTTGATACTAGAACAGATACTAAGACCGAGCTTCCAAAAGGTGGAGAGAAGACGGAGTGGAAAGAGAGAGTTGCAACTCGAGGCCACCATACGGCTGTAGTGGAGCAAAACCTCGGCAATGGTAGTATTATCATATTGGAGCAGCATGTAAAACCGCTTGGGCCAATTGTGCAGAGACATACGATACCGATCAGCGCTCCGAATGTCATGCACTACAAGGGCAAGATCACATATACTACCGTGACCGTTACGGTGACCGGGACGATAAATGCCTATCGTCCTCACGCACGTTGATCGGCTGTTTTGGGATTCATTCTCGGCGTGGCATCTTGGGCCGGTCGTGCGTCCCGCAGGGCCGTCGGATAACCCGCAACCCAACACGTCGAGAGCGGCCTGAAGCCGACGTATCCAGCCTGCGGAGGGAGGAGCCGAATCGGAGACCATCCCGCCACGCCGCGATAACCGGCCATGTTTCGTCTTTGCAATATGGCGCCCGCGCCATGTCGCCGTAACGATCTGCGCTCGCTCGCGGTAGGCCTCGCCCCGGTTCCACCAG
>JAFEFW010000400.1 GCA_018240405.1 Pseudomonadota bacterium | reverse complement strand
GATCCGGTGCTGCTGGAACTGTTCAACAACCTGTTCATGAACGTCGCCGAACAGACCGGTGCGGTACTGCAGAACACGTCGATGAGCGTGAACATAAAGGAACGGCTAGATTTCTCCTGCGCCATCTTCGATGCCACCGGCCATCTGGTGGCCAACGCGCCGCACGTACCGGTGCATCTCGGCGCCATGGGCGAGAGTGTGCGTACCGTGCTGGCCTACCGAGGCGGCACGCTGAAGCCCGGCGACGTCGTCGCGTTGAACAACCCGTTCAACGGCGGCACCCATTTGCCCGACGTCACGGTCATTACGCCGGTGTTTGACGAGCAGGGCGAAAAGATCCTGTTCTTCGTCGGCAGCCGCGGCCACCACGCCGATATCGGCGGCATCACGCCCGGTTCGACTCCCCCGGTCTCGCGCACGCTTGAGGAGGAGGGCGTTGTCATCGACGATTTTCTCCTCGTCGACGGCGGCCATTTCCGGGAGGAGGAATTCCGGGCACTGCTGGCGGGCGCAAAATATCCCGCGCGCAGCCCGGACGTAAACGTCGCCGATATCAAGGCACAGGTGGCGGCGAACGAGAAGGGCGTGCAGGAACTGCAGCGCGTGGTTGCGCAATTTACCTGGCCGGTGGTCAGCGCGTATATGCAGCACGTCATGGACAACGCCGAGGAATCGGTGCGCCGTGTCATCGACCGCCTCGGTTCCGGCCGTTTCGACTACAAGATGGACAATGGCCGCCACCTGGTCGTTTCCGTCGGCGTGGACAAGCAGAACCGCAGTGCCGTGGTGGACTTCACCGGTACCGGGCCGCAGAACGACGGCAACTTCAATTCACCGCCGGCCGTCACGCGCGCTGCCGTGCTGTACGTGTTTCGTTGCCTCGTCGGTGACGACATCCCGCTGAATGATGGCTGCCTGAAGCCGCTGACGCTGGTGATCCCGCCTGGGACGTTCCTGTCGCCCAATCCCGGTGCGGCGGTGGTCGCGGGCAACACCGAGGTTTCGCAGGCCACCTGCAACGCCATCTTCGGCGCACTGGGCGTCATCGCCTGCTCGCAAGCGACCATGAACAACTTCCTGTTCGGGGACGCCACCCGGCAGTACTACGAAACGATCTGCGGTGGCACCGGCGCGGGACCCGGCTTCAACGGCACCTCGGCAATCCAGACGCACATGACCAACACCCGCATGACGGATCCCGAGGTGCTGGAACTGCGCTATCCGGTCCGCCAGGAGCATTTCGGCATCCGCCGCGGCTCCGGCGGCGGTGGAAAATGGCATGGCGGCGACGGTTCGGTGCGCCGCATCCGCTTCCTGGAACCGATGACCGCGGTCATCGTGTCGTCGCGGCGTAATGTTCCACCGTTTGGATTGAACGGCGGTGAAGACGGCGCGGCCGGGCGGCAATGGGTCGAGCGGGAGGACGGTTCCCGCAACGTGCTGACCGGCACCGACAGCGCAGAACTGCGGCCGGGCGACGTGTTCGTGATCGAAACGCCGGGCGGCGGCGGTTATGGCAGCGCGAATGCCTGATCGCACGCTCCGCCGTCAGATGAGTCTGCGTCCAGCCTGTCGCACTCAAGGTTCCGGACGAGGCGTCGTGTCGTCACTATGCAATGGTCCTGGATCAGCGCGCTGATCACCGTTGGCGCGACGGGCACTGAAGCAACCGTGACAGAATGGTAAGACGCCGATACGTCGCGTTACCTGATATAAGAACATGGAACGACAACGATAGGGGGAGAGACATCCATGCGGCGACGCGACTTCCTGGCGTCGGGGGCTGCGGCAGCGGCACTGGCGCGCCCTGCCATTGCGGCCAAGGGTGACAACAAGCTTCTGCGCTATGTGCCGACCGCGGATCTGTCGGTGCTCGATCCATCCTGGACCACGACGCAGGTCTCGATCACGCACGGCTACTACGTCTTCGACACGCTGTTCGGCATCGACCACACGCAGACGCCGCGGCCGCAGATGGCGGAAGGCGCGTCGGTCTCGGATGACGGCCGCGTCTGGTCGATCCCGCTGCGCGACGGGCTGAAATTCCATGACGGCGAGAAGGTGCTCGCCCGCGATGCCGCCGCCAGCCTGCGCCGCTGGGCCGCACGCGACGTGTATGGACAGACACTCGGCGCCGTGGTGGAGGAGTTCGGCTATGCGGATGACAAGACCATCCGCATCAGGCTGAAACGTCCGTTTCCCCTGGTGCTCGATACACTCGCCAAACCGAACGGCATGCTGCCGGTGGTGATGCCGGAGCGTCTGGCCAACACCGATCTGTCGAAACCGAACACCGAAATGATCGGTTCCGGCCCGTATCGCTTCATGAAGAACGAGTTTGTTCCCGGCAGCAGCGGCGCCTATGAACGCTTTGCCGACTACGTGCCGCGTCAGGAGAAACCCGACTGGGCCTCGGGCGGCAAGGTGGCGAAGATCGAGCGCTACGAATGGAAGATCATTCCCGACGCCTCGACCGCGGCGTCGGCCCTGGCCAAGGGCGAGATCGACTGGTGGGAGCAGGTGCAGCCGGACCTGTTGCCGATGCTGCGCAAGAACCCCGATCTTGTGGTGTCGAACTTCAATACGGTCGGGTTCTTCGGCACGATGCGGTTCAACCACCTGAATCCGCCGTTCAACAATCCGGCGATCCGCCGGGCCGTGCGCCTGGGCATGAACCAGGACGACTACATGGGCGCGGTGACGGGCAGCGACACCTCGATCTACACCGAGTGCAAGGCCCTGTTCCCCTGTGGCACGCGCTATGGCGAGGAACTCGGCAAGGCCGGCATGACCGGCGATATCCAGGCGGCGAAGCGCGCCCTGGAAGCCGCCGGCTACAAGGGCGAGAAGGTGGTGATCCTGAACCCGGCCGATGTTCCGACGATCGCCCCGTTCGGCCAGGTAACCGCCGAGTATCTGCGGCAGATCGGCATGAACGTGGATCTGCAGGTGATGGACTGGAACACGCTGGCGCAGCGGCGCACCAAGCCGGACCCGGTCGAGAAGGGCGGCTGGTCCATCTTCCACAACTGGTGGCTGGGCACGTCCTTCATCAATCCCGCCATCAGCCCGGTGCTGCGCGGCCTCGGCGCCAAGGGCTGGGCCGGCTGGTTCACCGACGAGAAGATCGAGCAGTGGACCGCCGA
>JAFEFW010000003.1 GCA_018240405.1 Pseudomonadota bacterium | reverse complement strand
GCGACGGGTGCTGACACGGACATGCAAACTCCAGCCTGTGGTGCGCTCTGCGTATCAGAATGTGGCCGGGGATGCACTCGGTTCCTGCAACCGGGGGATCGTATCTGTTGCAGGTCCTGACGCGCCAATCCCGGCGGTGCTGTCGCATGCAAGACAACTGCATCAACGCCGGCATGGCGGCTGTGGCGGAAGTAGCACCGGCAACCTTACTGCACGGCGCCATGCCATCTCATTTAAGCAGCACACGGCAACTGCAATGGTGTTAGGAAGGCTTCGTGCTTTCGTGACTTCGTGGTTAGGAAACTCACTGTCGTCGGTGCCAGGCCTTTGTAACTGGCAGTGCACTTACTGGCTGATGCCAGCCGATGAGGTGGCTCCGGCACCGCGATCGCACCTCGACCCCGCAGGCTGGCCCGACGCCACATCGCCTGATAATGCTGGCGGCCGAATAACGGGGGTCCGCCGCAAGCCATGAGCCGCATCGACAGCGCCATCAACATCGACGACCTGAAGCGCATCGCCAAGCGACGCCTGCCGAAGATCATATTCGACTTCATCGAAGGCGGCGTCGAGGACGAGGTCGGTCTGCGCACCAACGCCCAGGCCTTCCGCGACATCAGGCTGGTGCCGCGCTACTACATCGATACCTCGAAACGATCGCAGAAGGCGACGCTTTTCGGCCGCGAGTATGCCAGCCCGTTCGGTATCGCGCCGACCGGCATGGCCGGCGCTTTTCGCAAGGATGCTGAACTGTTCCTGTCGCAGGCAGCCAATGATGCCGACGTGCCGTATTTAATGTCCGGGGCGTCCAATGCGTCCATGGAACAAGGCGCTAAACTTGCGCCGCGCAACCTCTGGTACCAGATTTACGGCGCGAAGGACCGCTCATTCCAACTGGATCTGGTGCGGCGGGCAAAGGATCTCGGACTGTCCACCATCGCGGTCACCTGCGACGTGCCGGTGTCCTCCAACCGCGAGCGCAACCGGCGCAACGGGTTCGTGCGGCCGCTGCGTATGACCCTGCCGACGATCCTGGAGGCCATGCTGCATCCGGAATGGGTCTACACCTACTTTAAGAACGGCGGCCTGCCGATGCTGGGGAACTGGCAACCCTATGCGCCGAACGGCTCGACGCCCGATCAGGTGGCGGACGTTTTCGCCGCGCAGACGCCCGATGCCAGCCAGACCTGGCGCGACCTGGAGGCGATTCGCGCCGCCTGGCCCGGCAAGCTGCTGCTGAAGGGGGTGATGCACCCCGAGGATGCGCGCATCGCCATGGGTCTGGGGCTGGACGGCCTGATCGTCTCCAACCATGGCGCACGGCAGTTGGACAACATGCCATCACCGATCGACGTGTTGCCAATGATCCGCGCCGCGGTCGGGCCGGATGTGCCGCTGCTGCTCGATAGCGGCGTGCGTCGCGGCTCCGACATTGTGGCGGCGCTTTGCATGGGTGCCGATTTCGTCCTGACCGGACGGGCAACGCTCTACGGCGCCACCGCCGGCGGGCTGGAGGGGGTGAAGAAGGCTGTTTCCATCCTGCAGAGGGAGATCGATCTGGTGATGGGCCAGATCGGCGCGGTGACGCTGAAGGATCTCGGGCCGCAATACCTGCTGGAAACGGTGCGGGCGGAGGAAGAGCGGCGCAACACCGGTGCGATGCTGGCGCGGTAGCGCCGGTCCCGCCCGCGTGGCCGGTGGAGCCTGATCTGGCCGTGACAGGCAAGGAACGGGACTGCCTGGCTTTGGCGCTGCCGGCTACCGCCGGCGGTCCAGCCGCGGCTCGACCCGGTCAGCCCGTACCACCGGCGGCGCATCCAGCCGGCGTACGGGACGCATGTGGGGCGGCGGCGGTTCACGCTCCACCGGCCCGTCCTCATCGTACAGGTCACGCGCGGCGGGCGGAATCGGCGGGCGTTCGGGCAACGGGGTGCGGTCCTCGGCCGGTTCCGCCCGTCGCGGCGTCACCGAGGAGATCGGTGCATACACGTCGTCGAAATCCACCTCGCGTGGGCCGGCCGGCAGCCGCAACGACAACATTCGGATCTCATTCTGAATTTCGTCCAGCCGCGCCTCCAACACTTCAAGTCGGCTCTTCAGCCCCAGGACGCTGAACGGCATGAACAGGAAGGCCAGCGCATAGAGCAGCGCGGGGACCAGCAGGACAATCGGCACCCACCAGGGGACCCAGTCCGGCAAAACAACGGGGATGTTCATGCCAGTGATTCTATCACCCTCCCGAACCGGGATGGATGGATTTCTCGCCGCTCCCATGCGAGTTTTTCCGACATGTTGCTGCTGATCCCCGGTCCCGTCACCACCCGCCCGGAAGTCCGTCGTGCCATGAGCCAGGACATCGCGCCGTGGGACAATGATTTCAGGGCCGTGCTGGTCCGCCTGCGGGAGCGTATCCTGCGGGTCGCCGGCGGCAGGCCGGACGAGCACGCCGCGCTGCCGCTGCAAGGCTGCGGCCATTTCGTTACCGAGGCCGCGCTGCGCACCTTCCTGCCGCCGGGCGGCCGCATCCTGATCCCGGCAACCGGCGCCTATGCCGATCGCATGGTCCGTCTCGCCCGCGAGTCCGGCCGCGTCCCGGTCCCGCTACCACTCGGGCCAACCGAAACTACCGATCCGCAGGCGGTGGCGCGTGCGCTGGCCGAGGACCCGACGCTGTCGCATGTCGGCGTCGTCTACTCCGAGACCGGCAGCGGCGTGATCCATGACGCCGTGGCGATCGGTGCCGTGGTCCGAACGGCCGGCCGGCGGATGATCGTCGATTCCGTCTCGGCCTTCGGCGCCCTGCCGCTCGACCTCTCGGCAATGCCGGAAGTGGACGCCGCTGTCTTCACCACCAACAAGTGCCTGGAGGCGCTGCCCGGCGCCGGCTTTGCCGTGGCGCGCATCGACCGGCTGCAGGCCTGCGGCGGCAACGCCGGAAGTTGGTCGTTCGACCTGTCGGACATCTACGCGCACGCGCTGCGCGCTGGCCCTGGCAGCTTCCGCTTCACTCCGCCGGCGCAGATCCTGGCGGCGCTGGACGTTGCACTGGATTATTACGAAGCCGAGACTCGCCCGCGGCGCCTGGAACGCTACACCGCCAACATGCGCACGCTCTATGCCGGGATTCAGCGTCTCGGCCTGACGCCATACCTGCCGGAGGAGCAGCAGGGGCCGGTGATCATGAACGTGCATGTGCCCGCCGACCCGGCCTGGACCCTGCAGGGCTTTGTGGATGCGCTGAAGCGGCGTAACGTCCTGATAAGCAATTTTCACAATACGCCGGTTCCCACCTTCCGCGTCGGCTGCATCGGCGCGATCACGCCCGCGGAGATGGCGGGCGCGGTTGAGGCGATGCACCAGGCGTTGCAGGAGATCGGCGTGACACGCAGGAAGGCCGCCTGAGATGAATCCCGATCTTGCCATTGCCCGTGCCGCTCGGCTGCAACCGATCCAGCAGATCGCCGACAAGCTGGCGATCCCGCCGGATGCGGTGGAGCCATACGGCCGCACCAAGGCCAAGATCGCCCTGGACTTCGTTGCCCAGCAGGAATCGCGACCGGATGGGGCCCTGGTGCTGGTGACAGGCATCAATCCGACGCCCGCCGGCGAGGGAAAGACCACGACGACGGTCGGCCTCGGCGACGCGCTGAACCGCATCGGCAAGCGCGCGGTGATCTGCCTGCGTGAGCCCAGCCTGGGACCGAGCTTCGGCATGAAGGGCGGGGCGGCCGGCGGCGGCTATGCGCAGGTCGTGCCGATGGACCAGATCAACCTGCACTTCACCGGTGATTTCCACGCCATCACCTCGGCCAACAACCTGCTGGCCGCGATGATCGACAACAGCATCTACTGGGGCAACAAGCTGGGCATCGATGCGCGCCGCATCTCCTGGCGGCGCTGCATGGACATGAACGACCGCTCGCTGCGTGGCATCGTCGGCAGCCTGGGCGGCGTAGCCAACGGCTTCCCGCGGGAGGATGGGTTCGACATCACTGTTGCCTCCGAGGTGATGGCGGTGTTCTGCCTGTCGAAGAACCTGGCCGACCTGCAGGAACGGCTGGGCAAGATGATCGTGGCGCAGACGCGTGACGGCAAGAACATCACCGCTGCCGACCTGAAGGCGGACGGGGCGATGTCGGTGCTGCTGAAGGACGCCATCGCGCCCAACCTGGTGCAGACGCTGGAGGGCTCACCGGCGCTGGTGCATGGCGGACCGTTCGCCAACATCGCGCACGGCTGCAACTCGGTGATGGCGACGCGGCTGGGGCTGAAGCTGGCCGACGTGGTGGTGACGGAAGCCGGCTTCGGCGCCGACCTGGGCGGGGAGAAGTTCCTCGACATCAAGTGCCGGATGGCCGGGCTGACGCCGTCCTGCGCGGTCGTTGTTGCCACAGTCCGGGCGCTGAAGATGCATGGCGGCGTGCCGCGGAACGAACTCGGCACCGAGAACGTCGCGGCGGTCAAGCGCGGGATCGTCAACTTGCAGCGGCACGTCGAGAACCTGCAGAAGTTCGGGCTGCCCGTGGTGGTGGCGGTCAATCATTTCAACTCGGACACCGACGCCGAGTTCGGCGCGATCCGTGAGGCGATGGCGGCATCGGGCACCGAAGCGATCTCCTGCACGCACTGGGCGCACGGCGGCGAGGGGGCGGAGGCGCTGGCGCGCGCCGTGATGCAGCGGATCGAGGCGCGGACGGCCCGCTACGCACCGCTGTATCCGCTGGACATGAAGCTGGCGGACAAGCTGCGCACGATCGCCCGGGAAATCTACCGCGCCAAGGACATTTCGTTACCGGACTCGGTGGCTCGGCGGCTGCAGGGCTTTGAGGAGGCAGGTTACGGCAATGTGCCGATCTGCGTCGCCAAGACGCAGTACAGCTTCTCCGCCGATCCGACGGCGCTGGGCGCCCCGGTAGATCATGTGCTGCCGGTGCGTGAAGTGCGCCTGTCCGCCGGTGCCGGTTTCGTCGTGGCGATCTGCGGTGACATCATGACCATGCCGGGCCTGCCGCGTGTGCCTGCGGCGGAAACGATCCATTTGACGGATGCCGGCGAAATCGAAGGGTTGTTCTAAGGACGGACAGCCGACCATTCCGGGTTCGGCTATGATAAGGCCGCACTTGGGCGCCACTCCTGGATCGAGCGCTTATCTGGTTCGAAAACGTCATGGTCTGGCAATGTGCCGACCGCCATGCGTAGGGCGACGACCGCGCTTATGTTACCGTACGGAATATGCAGCCGCCATGACAAGAATGGAATGACAGTGCCGGAACCGGCGCGGAAGTTTACGTACGAGCGTAATTCCGGAGTGTCTGGCAATGACGATTGCAAGATCTTGGGATCGCACGAACTCCATCTATGCGACTTTCACCGTCGATTGGATCGATCCCGCAGCATCTTTTCCAGTTGCTCCAGTAGCACATCGTAGCGATACGGTTTCGCCAGCAGCGGCACGTGTGCGAGCTGGCTCGCAGCCTCACTGACGGCGCCACTGTAGCCCGAGGTCAGCAGCACCGGAACGTCCGGCCGATGATTGTAAACCCAACGTGCCAAGCCGAAACCGTCGAGCCGGCCCGGCATCCTTACGTCAGAAAAAACCAGGTCGACAGCGACGCCGCCAGCCAGCAGCATGGCCGCCTCATCGCCACTGGCAGCTTCAATGATCTCGAAGCCGCTGGCACGGAGATATTCCGTCACGGTTAGTCGTACCAGGGCTTCATCGTCGACAACCAGGATGACGGCAGATGTATCAATGTCTCCGTTCTGCGCGGATGCCTCCTTAAATGCTTTGACCATTCGAAAAATCCTTGGTCTGCAACAAGGGATTAATTGAAATTACCTTAGGTTCATGCAATCCGTGTGAGTAGGCCGTTGTCCACCTTCATCGATCACGTCATCGTCACTGAGCCTGCCGTTGACCGCTGTAGCCGTCGCAGGCGCAGCAACGTCGTGCGATCTGCCATCTTACAGCGAAACTGATTCATACCTGTGCTTTGCGGCTCGTGCTCCGACCTCCTTGCGTCGCGGTCACACCGTCTCCAGCCCCGGCCTCTGCAGTGCTATACCCGATCTGACTGGCGTTCTGGCGCGTGCCGGCGTGCATCGCGCCGAGCGCCGAGTGATGTATGATCGGGCGCTCTGGCCGCTTTATGAAGAAGGCATACATGACCGACGGTCCCCTTTCCCTGCTGGCACTCGCGGCCCTCGGCTACCTGCTCGGCTCGATTCCATTTGGTCTGTTACTTACCAAAGCCGCCGGGCTGGGCGACATTCGTAATGTGGGCTCGGGCAATATTGGCGCGACAAATGTCCTGCGGACCGGCAAGAAAGGGCTGGCCGCGGCAACGCTGCTGCTGGACGCGCTGAAGGGCCTTGTCGCGGTCCTGGTCGCCAGAGCCATGGGTGGGCAGCCGGCCGCATTAGTGGCTGGCCTGTTTGCCGTCATCGGGCATCTGTTCCCGGTCTGGCTGGGTTTCAAGGGTGGCAAAGGTGTTGCCACAGGCTTGGGCGTGCTGATCGCGGCAAGCTGGCCCGTTGGTATCGGCGCCTGCGTAGCGTGGTTACTGGTGGCAAAGATCGGCCGGTTTTCCTCGCTGGCGGCGCTGACCGCCTTCGCCTCCACCCCGATCCTGGCGGCGCTGCTGGGCGATCTGGCGCTGGTCGAACTCACGCTTGTCGTGGCGCTCCTGGTGTTTATTCGCCATCACGCCAACATCCGGCGCCTGCTCGCGGGCACCGAACCGCGGATCGGCCAGGGTAAGGTCGAGGCAACCTGATCGATCTAGACGCGGTCCCGGCAGGGGGCGCCGCTGACCGTTAAGCGCATTTTTACCTTTCCGGTGTTGGCTGTGCGGGCAGGACCAGCGCGGCTGCGTCGTCTTTGGCGCCATGACCGCCGATGGCGCAGGAGAGCGCGCGTGACCGTACAGCAAGAAATCATCGATCGGCTGCGGCTGATCCGCACCGAGGGTGTCGGGCCGATCACCTACCGGCGCCTGATGGAACGCTATCGCACGGTGGCGGAGGCGCTGCAGGCAGTGCCGCTGCTTGCCAGGGCTGGGGGGCGCGACCGTCCCCCCAGCATTCCAGCGGCCGAGGAGGCGGCCCGGGAGATCGCGGCTACCCGCAAGGCCGGGGGGCGCTTGGTATTCCTAGGCGATGCCGACTACCCGCCGTTGCTGGCGCTGACCGAGGACGCGCCGCCCTGTCTGGCTATCGCGGGCGACCCGGCCCTGGTGCAGGCTGGCTGCGTGGCCGTCGTCGGGGGACGCAACGCCTCGGCCAACGGCCAGCGCATGGCGGAGACGCTGGCGGCCGAACTGGCCGTGACGATTCCCGTCGCCTCCGGCATGGCGCGTGGCATCGACACAGCCGCGCATCGCGGCGCCATGACTACCGGCCGCACCGTCGCAGTCATCGCCGGGGGCCTGGACCAGCCGTATCCGCCGGAGAATGCCGACCTGCAACAGCGCATTGCCGCCACCGGTCTGGTAGTCACCGAGGCGCCGGCCGGCACCACCCCGCAAGCACGCCATTTTCCCCGGCGCAATCGCATCATCGCCGGCCTTTCGCTGGGGGTGGTCGTGGTGGAGGCGGCGCAGCGCTCCGGTAGCTTGATTACCGCCCGCCTGGCGCAGGAGGCCGGCCGTGAGGTGTTTGCCGTGCCCGGCTCGCCGCTGGATCCGCGGGCACGCGGCGGTAATGACCTGATCCGGCAGGGTGCCATTCTGGTGGAATGCGCCGCCGACATTCTGGAGAATCTGCCGGCCGCGCCGGTGCCGCTGAAGCCGCGCCTGGCGCTGGCTGAGGTGCCGGAGGTCGTGCCGCAACCGGCCGAATTCGCCGCAAATCCGGCTGTTTCGGTGCTGGCGCTGCTGTCCGCGGACAGCACGACCATTGACGATCTGGTCCGCCGCTGCCACTTGCCGCACGCTGCTGCTATGGCGGTTCTGCTGGAATTGGAACTGGCAGGCCGTATAGAGATGCTGCCAGGGAACCGGGTCGCGCTCTTGTCGGCCTGACATGAACAGGATATCGCACCCGGCTTATGTCTGACGTTGTCGTCGTTGAATCGCCAGCAAAAGCGAAAACCATCAACCGCTACCTGGGTGGCGGTTATACGGTTCTGGCGAGTTTCGGACATGTCCGCGACCTGCCGCCAAAGGATGGCAGCGTCCGCCCGGACGAAGATTTTGCCATGGACTGGGAGGCGGACTCCCGGGGTGACAAGCAGGTCTCCGCCATCGCCAAGGCGCTGAAGGGCGCCAAGACGCTGTACCTGGCCACCGACCCGGACCGCGAAGGCGAGGCGATCTCCTGGCATGTGCAGAACATGCTGGCGGAGAAGAATGCGCTGCGCGGCGTCGAGGTTCGCCGCATTACCTTTAATGAGATCACCCGCAACGCCATCCGCCAGGCGATGGCGCACCCGCGCGACCTGGACCAGCCTCTGATCGAGGCGTACCTCGCCCGCCGGGCGCTGGACTATCTGGTTGGCTTCACCCTGTCGCCGGTGCTGTGGCGCAAGCTGCCCGGCAGCCGCAGTGCCGGCCGCGTGCAGTCGGTCGCGCTGCGCCTGATCTGTGAGCGCGAGGCGGAGATCGAGGTCTTCAAGCCGCGCGAATACTGGACCGTCGAGGCTGACTTCCTGACCCCCGCCGGCGCGCCGTTCACGGCCCGCCTGACCCACCTGCTCGGCAAGCGGCTGGATCAGTTCGACCTGAATAACGCGCCGACTGCGATGGAGGCAAAGGCTGCGGTCGAGGCCGCTACGTTCCATGTCGGCTCCGTCGAGCGCAAGCGCGTCAAGCGCAACCCGCCGCCGCCCTTCACCACGTCTACCCTGCAGCAGGAAGCCTCGCGCAAGCTGGGCTTCGGTGCGCAACAGACGATGCGCCTGGCGCAGCAGCTTTACGAGGGGGTGGATATCGGCGGTGAGACCACCGGCCTGATCACCTATATGCGGACCGATGGCGTGCAGATGGCCCGCGAGGCGATCTTCTCCATCCGCGACCATGTGAAGGACGCGTTCGGCGAACGCTATCTGCCGGGCGCGCCGCGGGAATACACCTCGCGCGCCAAGAACGCGCAGGAAGCCCATGAGGCGATCCGTCCGACCGATGTTGCGCGCACGCCGGATGAGGTCGGCCGCTATCTGTCGCCTGAGCAGCGGCGTCTTTACGAACTGATCTGGAAACGCGCCGTCGCCTCGCAGATGCAGTCGGCGGAGCTGGACCAGGTCAGCGTCGAGGTCACGGACGGCAAAGGGATCAAGCTGCGGGCCACCGGCTCCATCGTTGCCTTCGACGGGTTCCTGAAGCTGTATCGCGAAGACACCGACGACAAGCCGGAAGGCGCGGCGGACGACGATGAGAACCGCATGCTGCCGCCGATGGCGGAGCGTGACCCGCTGAAGCGCATCAAGGTCGACGCCACGCAGCACTTCACCCAGCCGCCGCCGCGCTACTCCGAGGCCAGCCTGGTGAAGAAGATGGAGGAACTCGGCATCGGCCGCCCCTCCACCTACGCCTCCATCCTGTCGGTGCTGCAGGACCGCAAGTATGTCCGGCTGGACAAGCGGCGCTTCATCCCGGAGGACCGGGGACGGCTGGTGACCGCGTTCCTGGTCAGCTTCTTCGAGCACTACGTCAACACCGGCTTCACCGCGGCGCTGGAAGAGAAGCTGGACGACATCTCGGCGGGCCAGTTGAACTGGCGCAGCGTCATGCATGCCTTCTGGGACGAGTTTTCCAAGGCGGTGGAGCAGACGCGGGATCTGAAGATCAGCGACGTCATCTCGGCCCTGGACGAGGACCTCGGGCCGCACTTCTTCCCGGCACGTGAGGACGGCTCTGACCCGCGGCTATGCGTCGCCTGCGGCACCGGGCGGCTGGGGTTGAAGCTGGGGCGCTATGGCAGCTTTATCGGTTGCTCCAACTACCCGCAGTGCCAGTACACGCGACGGCTGGCCATCGATCTCGGCAGCGACGATAGCAGTGAGACGCTGAAGGACGGCATGCGCGTTCTGGGCGAGCACCCGGAAACCGGCGAGCAGATCACCGTCCGCCGTGGCCCCTACGGGCTCTATGTTCAGCAGGGCGAGGCCGACCCCGAGGACAAGAAGGTCCGGCCCAAGCGCACATCGCTGCCGCGCGGCATGGACGGTGACCAGTTGACGCTGGAGCAGGCGCTGGGCCTGCTGTCGTTGCCGCGCCTGGTCGGTATACATCCGGAGACGCAGGAGAAGATCGAGGTCGGCATCGGCCGCTTTGGCCCGTTCGTGCGCATGGGTGCGGTGTTCGGGTCCCTCGACCGCGATGACGACGTGCTGTCGATCGGCATCAACCGGGCGGTGGATCTGCTGGCGAAGAAGCTGGCGAGCGTGCGGAGCCTGGGCGCGCATCCGGGCGACAAGGAGGCGGTGACGGTGCGTAAGGGCCGGTTTGGCCCGTACGTGCAGTGGGGTAAGACGGTGGCCAATCTGCCGCGTGGCGTGCAGATGGACGACGTGACGCTGGATGAGGCGGTGGCGCTGCTGGCGGAGAAGGGCAAGACGCTGAAGCCGCGCGGCGCTGCCGGCCGCAAGGGTAAAGCGCCGGCCAAGGCTGCGGCTTCGGCTGCAAAGAAGGCAGCGCCGCGCAAGGAGCCTGCATCCCAGAAGGCGGCTGCTCCGAAAAAAGCGGCTGCCAAGAAGGCGGCGCCGAAGAAGGCAGCCGGCAAGAAGGCGGCGGCGAAGAAGGCAGCGGCACCAAAGCGCGCCGCCGAGTAGTTACTCGACGGCCGACCCGGCGGCGACAGCCCTGGTGAGATCCGCTCCGGGCGTAGCGCCCGAGGTTACACTGCCAGGATCAAGACTCCTGTCGCTCTCTGTGCGTGACTGGCCTGACCGGACGTCCGGCGCTACCCTGGGCGCAACCCGGAGGTAACCATGCCAGGCATCCCGCTGCGTCACGGCGTTTTTCTGCCGCCGTTCCACCCGATGAACGAAAACCCCTCGGCCTGCATCGAGCGCGACCTGGAACTGATGCAGTGGCTCGACCGGCTCGGCTTCCACGAAGCCTGGATCGGCGAGCATCACTCCGCCGGCTGGGAGCTGATCAGCTCACCGGAGCTGTTCATCGCGGTGGCGGCGGAGCGGACCAAGTGGATACGCTTCGGCACCGGTGTCATTTCTTTGCCGTATCACAATCCGCTGATGACGGCCAACCGCATCATCCAGCTCGATCACCACACGCGCGGCCGGGTCATGTTCGGGGCCGGGCCTGGCCTGCTGGCATCGGACGCATTGATGCTGGGCATCGATCCCAACACGCAGCGCGACCGCATGGCCGAGGCGCTGGATGTGATCCTGCGGCTGTTCCGCGGCGAGATCGTCACCGAGAAGACCGAGTGGTACACCCTGGTCAACGCCCGCGCGCACATCCTGCCGCATACGAAGCCGTATCCCGAGGTCGCGGTGGTCAGCGCCGTAACGCCCTCCGGCGGCAGGTTGGCCGGTAAATACGATCTCAGCATGATCTGCGTCGCGGCCACCAATCCGTTCGGCTACGATGCACTCGCGGCGAACTGGAAGATCGCCAACGATATTGCTGCACAGGACGGACGGACGATGGACCCGTCGCGCCTGCGCCTCGTCGGGCCCATGCACATCGCGGAAACGCGCGCGCAGGCGTTTGAAAACGTGAAGTTCGGCTTTGAGCCCTACCTGAACTACCTGAACAACAACCAGCCGCGCTTCATCGTGCCGGCCGGGCAGGATCCGGCGACATGGTTCGTCGAGAACAAGTTCGGCGTGATCGGCACGCCGGACGACGCGATCGCCCTGATTCAACGGCTGTACGACAAGCAGGGCGATTTCGGCGTCTTCCTGCAGCAGGTGCATAACTGGGCGGACTTCGAGGCGACGAAGCGTTCCTACGAACTCTACCAGCGCTACGTCATGCCGCATTTCTCCGCCGACAACCGGCCACGGATCGAATCCTTCGACTGGTGCAGTGAAAACCGCGACCTGTTGGCGGAAAAGCGCGCCACCGCCGCGCGGCAGATGTTCGAAAAGCATGAGGCGGAACAGAAGGCGGCGATGACGCGCCCGACAAAGGGACGGGAAGCCTGGTAGGCGTGTCGAACGCCGATGCAGTGGACTGTACGGGGCGGCAGGGTGCCGAGGTCTTTCGAGGTTAGTAAGTAAAGGGTTACGGGCTCGCCGCGGACGGTTCCAGCCAAAGCCAAACCAGCCGTCCGCGCGGACGCGCCAGCCGAACGATCGACGCCTGCGCGCCCGTCACCCCTTCGCGTTGCATGCCGACTTTGCACCGAGCCGACACCAAAATCAGTGGCACGATGCATGTCCACGCACCGGGTGTTCAAGCACTTGCCCTGCCCGCACCCGCCGCAAATCTTGCCATCCCGCAGTCCGTGCCGCACAATCCTGACTACCCAGCCAGGAGATTACGAACCATGCCCGCATTCGACGTGGTGATCCGCGGCGGCAACGTTGTGGACGGAACCGGCGCCGATCCGCGTGAGGCCGATGTCGGCATCATCGGCAACCGCATCGCCGAGGTCGGTAAGATCAGCACCGCCGGCGCCGAGGAAATCGACGCCAAGGGCAAGCTCGTGACACCCGGCTTCGTCGATATCCACACCCACTACGACGCCCAGGCGGTATGGGACAGCCACATGATGCCGTCCTCGCAGCACGGCGTCACGACCGCGGTGATGGGAAATTGCGGCGTCGGCTTCGCGCCCTGCAAGCCCGCCGACCGGGAGCGCCTGATCGAATTGATGGAAGGCGTCGAGGACATCCCCGGTGCGGTGATGCACGAGGGCCTGAAGTGGGAGTGGGAGTCATTCGGCGAATACCTCGGCGCACTCGATCGCAGGCAGCGCGACATCGACATCTGCGCCCTGCTGCCGCACGCCGCGGTCCGCGTCTATGTGATGGGCGATAGAGCCATCAACCTGGAGAACGCCAATCAGGGCGACATCGCGCAGATGCGTGAGATCACGCGTGAGGCGATGGAAGCCGGCGCCTTTGGTTTCTCCACCTCACGCAGCCTGTCGCACAAGACGCTGGCCGGAAACCCCACCCCGACCCTGCGTGCGCAGGAGGAAGAGCTTCGTGGCATCGCCCTCGGCATGAAGGATGCCGGGTCGGGCATGCTGGAGATGGTGTCGGAGTGGTTGCCGGATCATAACGAAGAATTCGCCATGCTGCGCCGCGTCGTGGAAGCCTGCGGCCGGCCGGCGGTATTCACGCTGACGCAGCGCCACTCCCGTCCCGGCGTCTGGCGCGACCTGCTGGCGCATGCTGATAAGGCCGCCGCCGACGGGCTGCACATCCGCCCGGTGGTCGCACCGCGCGCCATCGGCGTGCTGCTGGGCCTGGCCGGCAGCCAGAACCCGTTCAGTGGCTGCCGCACCTACAAGACCATCGCGCATCTTCCGGTGGCGGAACGGGCGCGCCGCATGGCCGACCCCGAGGTCAAGGCTGCCATTCTCAGCGAGGACCCGAAGGAAGGAAACACCTTCCCGCTGTTCCACCGCATGTCGTACGACATCATGTTCCGCTTCGGTAATCCCCCAAACTACATCCCGAACACGAACGACAGCATCGCCGCCATCTCGGCCCGCACCAACCGCTCGCCCCCGGAAATCGCCTATGACTGGCTCATCGAGGACGACGGCGCCAACTTCATCTACATGACGCTGAGCAACTACGCCTCCGGCGACCTGTCCATGTCCGAAACGGTGCTGGGCAATCGCAACACCATCATGGGCCTGGGCGATGGCGGCGCGCATGTCGCGTTCATTCTCGACGCCGGCTACCAGACCTGGCTTCTGACGCATTGGGGCCGCACGAAGCAGCGCTGGAGCGTCGGCGAACTGATCCGCCGCCTGACGTCAGATACCGCTGGTGCTGCTGGCCTGCGCGACCGTGGCGTGCTGAAGCCGGGACTGAAGGCCGACGTCAATGTCATCGACTGGGACCGGCTGGGTGCCGGCATGCCGTATGTCGTCAACGACCTGCCGGCCGGCGGCAGGCGGCTGTTGCAGAAGGTCAATGGCTACGAGGCTACGCTGGTCTCCGGTAAAGTCACGTTCCGTGACGGTACGCCGACCGGCACGTTGCCCGGCAAGCTGGTGCGCGGGCCGCAAGCGGAACTGGCGTCCTAAGGACTGGCCCGCTGTCAGGTACCACCTCCACCGGAGCCGTACCGGCTCTGGTGGGTGGCGCTTCGGTGGGCGGGGAGCGGTCTAGTCGAACTCAGTCGGCAGCGACTCATCCCGCGCATGCGCGAACATGCGGCGCACCTGGTGCGGCAGCACACGATTAACCGACAGATCGTCCGGCAGTTCATGTTCCGCAAACCAGCCGATTTCGGACGTCTCAAGGCTCGTCCTCGGCGCGCCGCCGATCAGGTCGCAGATGAAGAAAAACCGGTAGACCGAAAACGCGCTCGGCGGGTGGCCTTGTCGGCCTCGGTCCCAGACCGCGGCCAGTTTGCGAACGCGCACCTCGTAGCCGCTTTCCTCCCAGACTTCCCGCACCACGTTCTCGGCCGGCGTCAGGTTGGGTTCGGCCCAGCCGCCGGGCATCGTCCAGCGGCCGCCGTCCTCCGTCTCGCGCACCATCAGCAGCCGTCCGCCGGTGTCGAACACCGCGCCGCGAACGCCGGCCTTCGGCGTCGCATAGCCACGTTCTGCCGCAAACAGGGCGGCTATCCGTTCCGGCGTCGCATCGCAGTGTCCAGCCATGATGCGCGAGGCGAGGGTCCGCAGGGCATCATAGCGCTGCCGGTCGTATGGGTCCTTGGTGAACGCGATCCCGGTCTGGGCGATCGCCTGTAGTTCCCGCGTCCAGATCAGCCAGTCCGGTTCCGCCATCGCCGCGCCCGTCTCCCGCCCTCATTCACCTGTGGCCAATCCTGACAGTCCTGGCCGGATTGCAACAGAGGCGGTCACGCAACCCGCTGCCGGTGCTCCATCCGGCGCGCCCGAGCACGGCGCCACCGCGCGGTGAATGGCCAGACCAACCAGCATCCCAGCAGACAGGCGAGGCTGCCCGCGCCTGCGCCCAGACCAGCCCCGGTGGCGTTGAAGATGCGCGTGAACACGACGTAGGTCTCGCCCGCCATGCCCAGGGCCAGCGGTAGCAGGGCCGCGACGATGATCCGGCCGCCCACGCGCAGGAAGGTCTCGCTGTCCTCGCCACTCCAGACGATCCGGTGCACCGCCGCCGGCGTGACCAGCATCACCACTGCCAGCGCCACGCACAGCAAGGAGAGGCCATGCAGCGTCTTGGACAGGTCCGGCAGTTTCTCGAACACGCTGGTCAGGACGATGACAAGCTGAAAGCCGAGCAGCGCCTGCGCGCCGGGCAGGATCACCCGCGCTTCGGTCAGCAATTGCTCGATGCGGCCGTGCAATGGCCCGGTTTCCTGCCTGTCGCGCTCCGACGCCGCCTTGCGCCGCTCCGCCGCGCCATAGCTCCGTTTCATGATTGTCCCCATCCCGACCCAGCTTGCCAGCGCGGCCACGGCAAACCCTGCACCGGTGAGAGCGCCGGCCCAGACACTGCGGAAGGCCCAGCTTCCGGCAAGGCCCAGATCCATACCCAAAGCGGCCGCAAAGGGCAGCAGCGCCGCCTCGGCACAGCGTCCCGTCACGCTCTGCATCGCGCCAGTGGCCAGCCCATTTTCCGAAATACGGTGATACGCGGACGGGGCCACCAGAAGAGCCAGCGTGATCAGCATCAGGCAGAGCGCCGCCGCATTGGTTGCACGGCCCGCCGGCGATACAACATCGAACCGTGGCCGGAACACGCTTTGATACTGAAAGCCAAGCAGGATCTGCGCGCCGAGGATGAGCGTGCGCGTCTCGTCCAGCGCAGTCTTGACCCGTTGACTCAACGGCACGATGGCACCGGTCTGTCATAGAATACCGATGCGAAACGCCTTTACGCGCGCCGCGTTCCACTCGAGACGGTGGCGATGCGGTCACCGATCCGCATCATCGTCCGCTGCCACGTTGCTGAAGCACGCATTGCCTAGCCCGGTGCCGATTGTCAGCACTGCCCAGTGCTGCACATCCTGCATCCACGGCACCTCGGCGAGTCCCTGCAGCACGGCGTCGTTGTGCAGCAACACCATCGGGTCGTGGCCGTCGATGCGCGGCAGTGCCTCCCGCAGCCGGTCCGGCAGATTGAAGCGTTTGCTTTCCCAGTTCCCCGGCAGGTTCTGGCCGCCCTTCTCGATAGATCCATCGGCCTGGATCACCCCGGGGCATCCGACGCCAACGAATGGCGCCAGCCGCAGCCCCTTCCGGTCGGCGAAAGTGATCAGCCCGCGCAGCATCCGCGTCAGCCGCTCCACCGCCTCCTCCCGTGTCGGGCTTTCGTCGGCGTGACGCCATCGCTCTGATCGGACAACTGCTGCGTTCGCCAGATCGACGGTGCCGTCGGCCGCGAAGCGGACGACACCTGCCCGCATATTTGTGCCGCCGATATCGACGCCGATGGCGGCGTCGTGCCCGGCAAACATCCAGTGCGGCACCATGTGCAGCGCGCCGATAAGTGCCGCTTCATCGCGGTCATGGCGGATCAGCCGGATCTCGATCGGCCGCCCGTCCGATTTCAGCAGGACAGCGGCGCGGCTGATGGCCAGTTCGCCAAGGCGGCTCCCGCTGAACCCGCCACCAATCACGATGCGCTGCGTGTCCTGCCACGCCTTCAGCCGCAGCAGGCGCCGGCAGACTGTGGCGAATTCCTGCGCAAACTCCTCAATGGCACTCAGAATCAGGCCGGCGCACTCAACATCCCCTTCATCCAGCGCTCTCACCAATCGCCGGCGGCCGATTTCCGCGCTCGGCTTGTCACCGAATGGATCCTCGCCAACCCGCCTGACCCGATCCCGCCAATCATCCAGTATGGCGTGGAAGGCTCTCTTATTGGCCCTGTCGCCGAGGAAGCCGTCGTCGTCGCGGAGTTCGGCGTTGTAGGCATCGACCTGGACGGCCGGCAGGCGGCTCGCGCCATGCACCAGCCCGGATGAGTGTTGGGATGAGGACATTGCAAGTATTTGGCCCTGCTGCTGCGGGACGACCCTTGGCACTGGCATCAGGAAATCGTGACCGGCGGCATGACCGGCGGCTGACCAGAATGCAACTTGGTTTGTTTCAGCATCCGTCCTAGCCTGCCCTGGAACGAGCCCGAGGAGAGTCTCCGGATGAAGCGACGTACGGTCCTGAAATCTGCCGCAGCGGCCACGGCCGCCCTCGCCGCACCACGGATCGGCCACGCCCAGGCCGGCAAGGTGGTAACATTCGTCCCGCACGCCGATCTGGCCTCGCTGGACCCGGTCTGGACGACGGCCGACGTCACCCGCAACTATTCTCTGGCAGTGTTCGATACGCTGTATGCCTACGACGCCCAGTTCAAGATTCAGCCACAGATGGCAGACGGCGCGCGCGTCGAGGATGACGGCAAGACCGTCGAGGTGACGCTGCGCGACGGCCTGGCGTTCCATGACGGCGAGAAGGTGCTGGCAAAGGACTGCGTTGCCTCGATCAAGCGCTTTGGCACCCGCAATCCGTTCGGCCAGGCACTGATGGCGAGAGTGGATGAGATTGCCGCCCCCTCCGACAAGGTGATTCGTTTCAGGCTGAAGAAGCCGTTCCCACTGCTGACCGAGGCCATCGGCCAGGTCTACTGCGCCATCATGCCGGAGCGCCTGGCGCAGACCGATCCGCTGAAGCAGATCCCTGAGGCGATTGGCAGCGGCCCGTTCAAGTATGTTGCCAGTGAGCGTGTTCCGGGCTCCCAGGTCGTGTTCGTGAAGAACCCGGCCTATGTGCCCCGCAAGGATGGCACGCCAAGCTTCAACGCCGGGCCTAAGATTGTGAATGTTGACCGGGTGGTCTGGACGTTCATTCCGGATCCGGCCACGGCGTCGGCGGCGCTGCAGCGGGGCGAGATCGACTGGTGGGAGAACCCGACGCTGGACCTTGTGCCACAGATCAAGACGTACAAGGACGTTACCATGGTGGTGAAGGACCGCACCGGTGAGATCGGCTGCATGCGGTTCAACCAGTTACAGCCGCCGTTCAACAGCGCCGCCATCCGCCGCATTGCCCTGGCCGCGGTGGACCAGAAGGAAGTGATGGAAGCGGTCTGCGGCGCCGAACCATCGCTCTACAAGGTCGACACGGGCATTTTCATTCCGGGCACGCCGATGGCCTCCACGGTGGGTGTCGAGCGGACGCGCGGGCCGAAGGATTATGAGAAGCTGAAGAAGGACCTCGCCGCTGCCGGCTATAAGGGCGAAAAGATCGTCGTACTGGCCGCGACCACGATTCCGACGATTTGGGCGGAGTCCCAGGTGGCGTCGGATATGCTGTCAAAGGCCGGCTTCAACATCGACCTGCAACCGATGGAGTGGGGCGCAGTGGTGCAGCGCCGCGCCAAGAAGGAGCCCGTCGACCAGGGCGGCTGGAACATCTTCTACACCTGGCTCGGCGGCTTCGGGAACATTTCGCCGGCACCGAATATTGCCATTCGCGGCAATGGGGAGGGCGCCTGGTTCGGCTGGCCGACTGCGCCGAAGCTAGAGGCGCTGCGTGACGCCTGGTTTGACGCGCCGGACATGGCGGCGCAGCAGAAGCTGAGCGAGCAGATGCAGGTAGCGTTTTGGGAGGATCCCACCTTCGCGCCGCTGGGGATGTATGATCAGCCGACGGCGTTCAAGAATTACATGAAGGACGTGCCGGAAGGCTGGCCGCAGTTCTATACGCTGAAGAAGTCGGTTTGAAACCGTCGTCCGTAACGCTGACCATCGATTAGCTCCATCTTGGTCCCCAAATGCGTGCCCTCGGAGTGATTTCGAGGTTGGGGCCACAGAGAGCGACGTACCGGTTTGAGTGGGCAGGAAAAGCCGGCATCGGCATGCAAGTCGCGGCGGCCCTGCCTTCCACCGTCATGGCCGGCCTTGTGCGCCTGACACCGAGAGGATGCCGCGGCGTGCGACGACATCGCTAGCCGCGGGTATCCTAACCCGTATGCCGACGAGCCGCGTCATGGCTGAAACGAGGGCTGTACGCCTAATCGTTGTGAAAAACTATAAATCCGTCAGGGCGCGGGGCCGGCCGCAACGGCAGCAGGCAGGTCAGTACGTCCGGAATATCCGCAGGATTTCCTCCGCATCCTGCGTCCTTGTCAGCGCCAGCGCCAGCAGCAGGCGGGCCTTCTGTGGATTGAGATTGTCCGCGATCAGGATGCCGGCTTCCCGCAAGCGTGTGCCACGGAATGTGCGGCCGGACCCAGCGCGCGTGCATTGCACGACGGCCAGGCCCGAGGCTGCTGCCTCCTTCAATGCGGCGAACTCGTCTGGCGGGCACATGCCCGGTGCGAACCCGGCGGCGACAATGCCCTTTGCGCCGGCCGCCATGAATGCTCGCGTCGCCGTCCCATCACCGCCTGCGTAGGAGTAGGAGATATCGACCCGCGGTAGCGCTGGCAGCGTCAATATGTCGAACTCGGTGTCCGGTGCGTGGCGGCGCACGGGACGTCGATAGTAGGCGACCGCGTCGCCGTCTGCATGGCCGAGCACGCCGAAATCGGGGGAGCGGAAGGTTTGCAGGCGCAAAGTGGAGGTCTTGGTGACCTCCCGCGCGGCGTGGATTTCGTCGTTCAGCAGCACCAGCACGCCCAGGCCACGTGAGTCCGGGCTGGCCGCGGTGCGGATCGCATTCACCAGGTTCATACCGGCGTCGCTCGACAGCGAACTGGACGGGCGCTGCGAGCCGACCAGCACGACGGGCACCGCAACCTTCAGTGTCAGGTTGAGGAAATAGGCGGTCTCCTCCAGCGTCGCCGTGCCATGACCGATGACGATGCCCGCCAGGTCGGGATGGTCGCGTTCCAGACGCTGGCAGAGCGCCACCAGTTCCTTCCATTCCGGAAAGCCGATGGCGGGGCTTGGGATCGCCCTGAACCGTACCGGCAGCACATCGGCGACCAGTTTCGTCTCCGGCCAGTGCGCCAGGATGTCCTCGGCGTGCATCATGTTGCCGGCGGCGGCGTAGTCCTGGATGTCGAGCGGATCGCGGCCGAGCGAGGCGATGGTCCCGCCGGTGCCGATAAAGGCAACTTTCGGAAGACCGGTCATGCCTGCGCTGCCTTCGACGTGTCGAGGATTGCCGGCCGGGCCCAATGGAAGCGGGTGTCCAACTGGTAAGCGCCGGCGATTTTCAGGATGCGTCCTTCGGCGAACGGCCGGCCGGCGATCTGCAGGCCGATCGGCAACCCGTTCGGATCGAATCCGCACGGTATGCTGATCGCCGGCAGGCCCAGGTAGTTGAAGGGCCGCGTGTTGGCGGACAGCGCCATGAACCGATGCTCCGTCCCCGGCGGCCCGTGGTCGATATCGGTCTCCGCCAGCGTCGGCAGGCAGGTACGGATGGTCGGCGTCACAAGCACGTCGACCTTGCTGAAGACCTCGGCGGCGAAAGCTTGCAGCACCGGACCGCGGCGGCTGAGCGCTTCGATGTAATAGGCGGCGGGGATGGCGTAGCCGGGGTACATGCGACCGCTGATATGCGCGCCGTAGGCCTGTGGGTCGCTGCGCATCCACTCGGCGTGAATTGGTGCCGCTTCGCAGCGGGAGACGATGCCGCCGAACGCGGCGACAGCGTCCATGTATGGCAATTCCAGCCTGGTGACGGTGGCGCCGCGCGCCGTCAGTACCTCCAGCGCCGCCTCCATCGCCTTCACCACTGGGTCGTCCGCGCCGTCGAGAAAGACGTTGGTCGGTACGCCGATGCGCTGGCCGCGCAGGTTGCCGTCCATGAAGGCTTCGTAGTCTGGCACCGGTTCGCGCGAACTCGTCGGGTCTTTCGGATCATGGCCGGCGATCACCCGCAGCACGCGCGCACAATCGCGGGCGGTGCGGCAGAGCGGGCCGACATTGTCATGCGAAAAGGACAGCGGCATCACGCCGTAGCGGGAGACCCGGGTCTGTGTCGGCTTGATGCCGGTGACGCCGCAGGCAGAGGCGGGGATGCGGATCGATCCGCCAGTGTCCGACCCCAGCGCCATGTAGTTGAACCGGGCGGCGACTGAGGCGCCGGATCCCGATGAGGAGCCGCCGGTGACATAGGGCAGGTTCCATGGATTGTGACAGTCGCCGTAGGTCTTGTTGTGGCCGGTCGGGTTCTGCGCGAACTCGGCCATGTTGAGGCCGCCAAACACGTAGGCGCCGGCGGCTGCCAGGCGCTCGATGACCGTTGCGGTGACTGTCGGGCGATAGTCGCGGCGCAGGGCGGAGCCGCAGGTGGCGAGGCGGCCGGCCTGGTAATACATGTCCTTGTGCGCCATCGGCACCCCGTGCAGGCGGCCGAGCGGGCGTTTCTCACGGACGGCGTTATCCGCGGCTTCGGCGGCCTGTTCAGCGGCGGCGCGGTCT
This sequence comes from Pseudomonadota bacterium, assembly GCA_018240405.1. Taxonomy (GTDB): domain Bacteria; phylum Pseudomonadota; class Alphaproteobacteria; order Acetobacterales; family Acetobacteraceae; genus Rhodopila. The sequence goes on along the minus strand of JAFEFW010000003.1, from coordinate 32,345 downwards.
TCCCAGATCATCGCGTTGACCTGCGGATTAACCGCATCGAGATTGGTCCAGCAGGCACGCAGGAGATCGCCTGAGGTGGCCTCGCCTTTGCGGACGGCGTCGGTGGCCTGGATCAGCGAGAGGTCGGCGAGCCCGGCCATCAGCCCGGCTCCTTCGTTGCCTGCAGCGCAGCTTCAAACCCGGCGGGTTCGTCCTCGAACACCAGAGTCCCGCGCAGCGCTTCGAAGGCGGCGATGGTCTGTTCCAATTCGGCGGCGAGACGTCTGGCAGGATCGTTCGGTGGCTCGATGCCGTGCCAGAGTTTGATGCTGGCTTCGATCGATGGCTCGAACGTGCTGCTCATGGGGCCTCTGCGGTTCTGTCTCTGCGGCGGTGATTAGGCACCAGATTCCGCACTGCGGCAACGGCGGGGACGCCTCCTATGTGCGTCTCCGTGCGAGGCTCTGTGTGCTCGGTGTCGGATTGGTTGGGTGCCGCCGTTTGGATGCTGGTGCGGTGGCACGAAATCAAGCCGACGCGGAGAGCACGCGAGTGTCCCACGGAGTGGCAGAGGCGCGCTCGTACTTCCCGGCCATCAGCCGTCGGGTTAGCGTTCCGGCATGACTACTCGGACCCGCCTGGCCGTCGACATCGGCGGCACCTTTACCGACCTTGTGCTTTCGCTGCCGGATCGGACGCTGTCCAGCAAGCTGCTCACCACGCATGCAGCGCCGGCCGAGGCGGTGATCGCCGGCACCCAGGCGATCCTGGCGGAGGCGGGGCTGGATGGCAGCGCCCTCGACCTGGTGATCCACGGCACGACGCTCGCCACCAATGCGCTGATCGAGCGCAAGGGCGCGCGCACTGCGCTCATCACTACGGCTGGGTTCCGCGACTCGCTGGAAATCGCCTACGAACATCGTTTCGAGCAGTACGACCTATACATGGAACGTCCGGCGCCGCTGGTGTCCCGCGACCTGCGGCTGGAGGTGCCAGAGCGCATGGCGGCGGACGGGTCGGTGCTACTGCCGCTCGACGAGGCCGCGCTGCTGCGCCTGGTGGAGGTGCTGCAAGCCGAACGGATCGAGGCCGCGGCGATCAGCTTCCTGCACGCCTACGTCAATCCTGCGCACGAACTGCGGGCGCTGGACTTGCTGTCGGCCGCGCTGCCGGACGTGGCGTTCACCGTCTCGTCCGAAGTCTGCCGTGAAATTCGTGAATACGAACGTACCTCCACCACCGTCGCCAACGCCTATGTGTTGCCACTGATGAGCCGCTACCTCGGCCAGATGAGCGAAGGCCTCGCCGCAATCGGCGTGCGCTGCCCGCTGCTGCTGATGATGTCCTCGGGCGGCATCTGCACGGTGGAAACGGCCCGCCGGTTTCCGGTGCGGCTGGTAGAGAGCGGCCCGGCCGGCGGCGTCATCCTCGCCCGCCGAGTCGCCGCGCTGGGTGGCTACGACCGCGCGCTGTCGTTCGACATGGGCGGCACCACAGCCAAGATCACTCTGATCGACGATTTTGCGCCGCAGCAGTCGCGGCATTTCGAGGTGGCGCGGGCGTATCGTTTCGCCAAGGGCAGCGGCATCCCCGTGCGCATCCCGGTCATCGACATGGTGGAAATCGGCGCCGGCGGGGGATCCATCGGGCGTGTCGACCCGCTGCGGCGGATTGCCGTCGGCCCCGACAGTGCCGGCAGCGACCCTGGCCCGGCCTGCTACGACCGCGGCGGCACTGCGCCAACCGTCACCGACGCGGATGTCGTGCTCGGACGCATCGACCCGGAGCGGTTCGCCGACGGCAAGATCGTGCTGCGGCCGGAGCAGGCGCTTGCCGCCGTCGCTGCCGGTATCGGCGCGCCGCTTGGGATGGACACCGTCGAGGCGGCACGTGGCATCACTGAAATCGTTGACGAAACCATGGCCAGCGCTGCCCGCGTGCATGCGGTGGAAAACGGCAAGGACACCGCCGGCCGCACGTTGATCGCCTTTGGCGGCGCCGCACCGCTGCACGCCGCGCGCCTGGCGCAGAAGCTGGGCATCCGGCGGGTGGTGATCCCGGTCGATGCCGGTGTCGGGTCGGCCCATGGTTTTCTCGATGCGCCCATCGCCTATGAAGTAGTTCGCACCTTCCTGGTCCGCATCCAGGCGCTGGACCCGGACCTCGTCGGCACGCTGTTCCGCGACATGCACGCCGAGGCCGAAGCCGTCGTGCGGCTTGGCGTCCCCGCCGGACGGCTTGCCGCGACGCGCACCGCCTATATGCGCTACCGCGGCCAGGGACATGAGATCGCCGTTCCGCTGGACGACAGCGACGTCGATCCCGCCTCGCTCCGGCAGGCCTTTGAAGCTGCCTATCAGCGCCTGTTCGGCCGCATCATCCCGAAGCTGGAAATCGAGGCGGTCACCTGGACGCTGGCGGTAGCCGAACCGCACGACCTGCCGGCGCGCCAGTCAGACCCGCCGTCGCAGATCGCGCCAGCACCGGCCGGCACGCGACGCCTGATCGAGAGTGCGACCGGCGAACCGTTGGAAGCGGCGGTTTACCAGCGAGCCGCCTTGCCGTTCGGAGCGAGGCTGAGCGGTCCGGCCGCCATTGTCGAACCGGGAACAACCACTATCGTCCCCTCGGGCATGACCGCCCGTGTCGCCGCCGGTGGCGAACTGATCATCGAGGCGCCGATGCCATGACCCGCATCTCTGAAATTGACGTCCAGATCATGTGGAACCGGCTGCTGTCGGTGGTCGAGGAGCAGGGACAGACGCTGGTCCGCACCGCCTTCAGCACCTCGGCGCGCGAAGCGGGCGATATCTCCGCCGGCGTGTTCGACCTGCGCGGGCGCATGATCGCTCAGGCGGTGACTGGCACCCCCGGCCACGTCAACACCATGGCTGCGTCCGTCGGGCACTTCCTGGATGTCTTCCCCGTCGCCGACATGAAAGAAGGCGATGTCTACATCACCAACGACCCGTGGAAGGGCACTGGCCATCTCTACGACCTGGTCGTGGTGTCGCCGACCTTTCTCGACGGCAGGATCGTTGCGTTATTTGCCTGCACGTCCCACCTGGTGGACATGGGCGGTGTCGGGCAAACGCCCGAGGGCCGGCAAATCTATCACGAAGGTCTGTTCATTCCGCTGCTGCGCCTGGTCAACGCTGGCGCGATGAATGAGGACCTGCTGGCGATGATCCGCTCCAATGTGCGTGAGCCGGTGCAGGTGGTGGGCGACATCTACGCGCTGATGGCCTGCAACGAAATCGGCAGCCGCCGCTTGGTGGCGATGATGCGCGAGTTCCGCCTCGGCGAGATCGAAACGCTAGCGGACGAAATCATCAGCCGCAGCCGCCGCGCAATGGCGGAGGCGATCGGCAGGCTGCCGAAGGGCACATGGTCGGCGTCGATGCGCATCGACGGCTATGAGGCGCCGATCGACCTGGTTGCTGCAGTGACGATCGGCGAGGACACGATCCATGTTGACTTCACGGGTTCTTCCGGCATGTCGACCTACGCCATCAACTGCCCGATGTGCTACACGGAGGCTTATACAACCTTCGGCGTGAACTGCGTCGTCGCACCGCACGTGCCGAACAATGCCGGCACGCTCGAAGCCGTGAAGGTAACCGCGCCGGAAGGCACCATCGTCAGCGCGACCCATCCAGCCGCGGTTTATGCCCGTTCCGTGATCGGCCACATGCTGCCGGACGTGGTGTATGGCTGCCTCGATCAGGCGCTGCCGGACCGGGTGCCGGCTGAGGGCACATCGAATCTGTGGACGCTGAACCTGATCGCCGGGCATGGCCTGACCGGTATCGGCAAGGCGGCGGGTTCCGCTTTCATGGTCAATTCCTTCCACTCCGGCGGCGCCGGTGCGCGCCCCGCGCAGGATGGGCTGTCGGCGACGCCGTTCCCCTCCGGTGTGCGCAACGTGCCGGTGGAGGCAACCGAGGCGATCACACCGCTGGTGATCTGGCGCAAGGAGCTGCGCCAGGATTCCGGCGGACCCGGCCGCTACCGCGGCGGCCTTGGGCAGGTCATGGAAGTCGGCTCCCGCGAGAACGCCCCGTTCGGCATCTTTGCCCGATTTGAGCGGGTGCGGCACCCGGCGCGCGGACGCAAAGGCGGCGGGCCCGGTGCGCCGGGGCGACTCTCGCTGGCATCGGGAACGGTGCTGAAGGCGAAGGGGCTCAGCGTTGTGCCGCCTAATGACAGGTTAGTCATCGAAATGCCGGGCGGCGGCGGTATGGGTGTACCGACCGAGCGGGAGCCGGACGCGCTCCGCAATGACGTCAGGCTGGGCTACGTCTCGCCCCAGGCCGCGCGGCGGGACTATGGAACGGAGCAGTAATCGTTCCGTTGTCGGCGGCTCCGCGTGATCAAGCCGTTGCACATCGTCACTTAACGTTTTGTCATGAAAGCAGGCTGCAGGCTGGTGGAATGGTAATCAGCCTCATCACACTTGCGTTGAGTGATCGATCTTACTGCGACGTGATTTCACTGTTCTAACCACTGCAGCCATTCTCCCACTCGTCCCGGTCCCGCAGGTCCGGCTCGTTGGTGCTCCTGGGAGGCGAGGTATGTCGCCGGCTTGTTTGCCGGTGCGGCCGTACGTCTGCTGTGTCGGCAGCGGCCGGATATCGTTTCGGTCCTGGTCAAATCATAGCCCTGTAGTAAAGGACTGCGAAATGGCGACATATAGTTGGGCCCTACCAGTGAGCGGCGTCTGGACGACCGCTGCGAACTGGAGCCCGGCGACGGCACCGAACGACGCCGCGGCAGACGTCGTTATTGACGCCCCCACTACCGTTGCCGGCGGTTATACGGTGGAACTGCCGGCTGGCAGTAGCGTAACGATTGACAGCCTGACCATGAACGGCGTCAACAATCGCGACGGCTCAAACACAGCAGAATACAAGGCGGCTATCCTCGACTTGAATGGCACGCTGGCGTTTGCACCCGGCTCCCTCGGCACCATCGGCGACTCACTACAAACCTTCATTCACGTCGGCTCCGCCGACGCTCGGTTGATCAATGCCGGTCGGATTGACGCCTTTTTGCAGGTCGCCGGCAACCTGCTGATGACCGGCACCAACGCCGTCAACTTCACCAACTGGGTCCAGGCACTGGGTACCCTTACGATGGATACAAGCGCGTTCTATGAGCTTAATGGAACGACCTTGTTCGACGGGATCTTCGAGGTACAGGGTGACAACTCGCTGATCCGTTTCGGTGGGTCTCAGGGGAATCTGATCGCTAACATCGAAACGATCGTCGGCCCGCCGCTGATCCCCACCGGTTGGACGGAGCTGATCTTCAACAACCCAACGGGCAAGATTGAGCAGTGGGATGGCACGAAATACGTTTCTGTCGAAAAGAGCCTGAAGCAGATTGGCAACCGAGCGACGCTAGAAGTGCTTGCGGGCTTTAACTACAACACCACAAACACGCTAACGGTCGGTACCGGTGGTCAGATTAAGCTGAATACCGGCACCATTACCGCCGGCGGTCTTGTGCTGAATGGTGGCGGGCTTCGCGGCTTCGGCGACATTGATGCCAATATGGTGAATAACGGATCGGTCGTTGTGGTGGGCGGCACGATTGACGTCAACGGCAGCCTGACTGGCACCGGCGTCCTGGCGCTGAACCAGGGTGGCACGGTCGGATCAACGCTCGAGGTCAACAGCGTCGCGGCGGGCCAGACGATTGTCATGGACGGCAACGACTCGCTGATCCTGCAGACCCCGTCGGCCTTTGCCGGCACGGTCGTAGCCCAGGCAGGCGACCGCATCGTGCTGCAAGGCCAGACGGTGACCAGCGCCGTGGTGAACAACGGCACGCTGGTCTTCGGTGACGGCATCACTGCGGCTGGCCGCATCACGATGGGCGGTGGGACGATCGGCAGCGGGCGGTTCACCGTCAACGGCTCTGTCGTCACGGTTGGTACCACGGCGCCGGCGCCGGCGTTTACCATGCTGAATACCACGACTGGTGTGGAAACCTCTGTCACGCCGGAGGTCTATACGGGTCCGGTGGCCGGCCTGGACTGGCAGGTTGTTCAGATCAGCACGGAAAACCTCAACCTGACTGCCACCGCACCGAACTCCTTCCTGCGCAGTGGCTCCGGCATGGACGGGTTGAACGTGAGCAACGTGAACGGCACCAATGTGCTGGATGGCGGGACCGGATCGAACTTCCTGATTGGCGGCACCGGCAAGGACACGTTCTACCTGGACAATCGCAATCCGGCCGATCCGATCTGGTCCACCATCGTCAACTTCCACTCGGGCGATGAGGCGACGGTGTGGGGGGTCAACCAGAAAGACTTCAAGATGCTCACGCTGGATGACGTCGGCGCGCCCGGTTACACCGGTCTCGACCTGATCTTCACCAAGGATGGGCAGGTGCCGGTCAGCTTCACCATCGCCGGGTACCGCAGCGACGACTTGAGCAACGGCCGCCTGACGATGACCTGGGGCCGCACTACGGATCTGCCGGGCCTGCCAGGGAGTGACTTCCTGACGATTAAGGGAGCCTGATTACCCGACCGGCCCAAGGGCGCACCTGTCGTCGGGCAGGTGCGCCGATTTCCCATTCTGGTTTGACAGCGAGCAACGCCAGGTTCGTCGCTGGCATCCGCGGTTGCATTGAGGGCCGGTTGCCGGTCCCCCACACGTGCGGCGATGCCTCGTCGATGAACGCAGTCTCGCTACGCCAACGCAAACGACGTCTGCTCGGCGCGCCTGGCTGCTGGCGGGTTGGTCGCCGTCGCTGAGCACTTGCAGTGTCGCGCCGGTCCAATGCAGTTGCGTTTCCGACCGGCCTTACCCGTGGTCGGTTAATCATCCAAAAGCCCGCTCAGTGCCTTGTGCAGCCGCCGCGCTCTCTGATAGTCGCCGGAACAATGGAGAGGACGTGGGGAGGCGGCCATGGGTGACGATACGGCGATCGTCAGCGCGACGCTGGAGCAGGTATCGCTGCGCGTCGGTGATCCAACGCCGCACGTGTTCCGCCGCCTGTTCCAGGAGATGCCGGAGGCGCAGGCCCTGTTCGTCCGCGATCCTGAAGGCCTTGTCCGCGGGCAGATGTTCCAGGTCACGATGGAGAGCCTGCTGGATTACCTCGGCGACCGGTCCTACGGCGCAACGCTGATCCAGATTGAGCGGGTGAACCACCAGGGCCTGGGGGTGGAAACCGGCATGTTCGACCGCTTCTACTGGACGGTCATGGCGGCATTCCGCGACATTTTGGGGCCGGATTGGACACCCGAGATGGATGAGGCCTGGACCCGCGTCCTGTCGGACCTGACGGCGCGGGCTGACTGACGGTCACGGCGCCGCCCGTACCTCACAATCCCTGTTGCAAGGTAACAACCCCCGGCAGCGACATAGGCGGCGTGCCACCCGTGCCTATCTCCCCTGGCCGCCACGCGCTATACCGCGCGCCATGGCCGCTGCGCGCTCCACGATTCGCATCGCCGTCAATGCTGCCCTTGACGGGGCAATGGCGGCGCTTTCGGTGCCGGTGGCAGCCTGGCTGGCGGAACCGGCGGCGCCGGGCCTAGTGCCGCTCTGGCGTATCCCGCTGGGCGCCGCCTGCCTGCTGGTGGCCGGCATTCCCTTCCGCCTGTCGCTCCAATACTGGCGCTTCGCTGCTATTGGCGACCTGATCACCGTGGCCGCCAGCGCCGCGCTGGGCGCAGCGCTGTTCTGGATCGCCACGCTAGCGCTGGGCGTCGCCTTTCCCAACCCAGCCTATCCGGTCATCTATGCCCTGACGCTGCTGCTGTTCCTGGGCGCGCCGCGCGTCTTCTACCGCTGGCGCCGCTGGCGCCCGGCGCCCCGCCCGGCCTCGGTGGAAGCCGCTTCGGTCCTGCTGGTTGGCAGCATCGAGGACGCCGACCTGTTCCTGCGCGCCCTGGCGCAGGACCGGCGCCAGGCATTCCGCGTCGAGGGTCTGCTGGTGTCCTCGAACCGCCAGACCGGTCGGCGCATCCAGGGGCGGCCGATCCTCGGCTCCCTGCAGGACGCCGCCTCCGTGCTGGAGCAGTTTGAGGCAGATGATCGCCGCCCGGACATGCTGGTGGTGGTCACGCCGGAGCTTGCCGGCCAGAGGCTGGCGGAAGTCGTCGCCCAGGCTGACCGGTTTGGCCTGACCGTGCGGCAGGCGCCGCGCCCGACCGCACTGGCCGACCCGGACCGCCCGCGGCCGGTGGAACTCCGTCCTGTTGCCATTGAAGACCTGCTGAACCGCCCGCAGGTACCATTGGACCGCGACGGCATGGCGCGGCTGATCCAGGGACGGCGCGTTATCGTGACCGGCGCCGGCGGCACCATTGGCAGCGAACTGGCGCGCCAGGTCGCCGCCTTCGGGCCCGGCACGCTCATCCTGCTGGACAACGGCGAATACGCGCTGTGGCAAATCGACCTGGAGTTGGCCGAGAGCCACCCCAGCGTGCATCGCAAGGCGCTGATCGCCGATATCCGTGATGAGGCGCGCGTCCACGCCATCTTCCAGGAGCATCGGCCGGAGCTGGTGTTTCACGCTGCCGCGCTGAAGCACGTGCCGATCGTGGAGGACAACCCGCTGGAGGGTCTCGCGACCAACGCGGCCGGTACCCGCCACGTCGCAGATGCGGCCCGGGCAGTCGGTACGCTAGCGATGGTACTGATCTCCACGGACAAGGCGGTGAACCCGACCTCGGTCATGGGCGCCTCGAAGCGGCTGGCGGAGATGTATTGCCAAGCGTTGGATATCGCCGCGCAGTCTGCACACCAAGGTATGCGCTGTGTGACCGTACGCTTTGGCAACGTGCTGGGCTCGACCGGGTCGGTTGTCCCGCTGTTCCAGCGCCAGCTGGCGCGCGGCGGGCCGCTGACTGTCACGCACCCGGACATGCAGCGCTACTTCATGACGGTGCGCGAGGCGGTCGGGCTGGTGCTGCAGGCCTCCGTGCTGAGCCTTGGCGGAGCCGCGCTGCCGTCCGGTGACACTGGTGGCATCTTCGTCCTCGACATGGGCGATCCGGTGAAGATTGTCGATCTGGCGCGCCAGATCATCCGGCTGGCCGGTTTGCTGCCGGACAAGGACATCGAGATCCGCTTCACCGGCCTGCGTCCCGGCGAGAAACTCTATGAAGAGATGTTCCACGGCAAGGAACCGCCGGTGCCGACCGGTCATGCCGGGCTGCTGATGGCCTCGCCGCGTACCGCCGACCCGGCGATCGTCGCGCGCGCCATCGAGGAAATCGGCAGCGCCTGCCGCGGCGGCCAGGTGAAGCTGGCGCTGACCCTGCTGAGCCGCCTGATCCCGGAATTCGAACATAACGCCGACGGCTCCGCCGGCGAAATACGTGCCTGAAAGGCCCCTGATGACCGCTGCCAAGCCGATCCCGTTCCTCGACCTGAAGGCGCAGCAGGCGCGCATCGCTGCCGATCTGCGCCGGCGGCTGGATACGGTGCTGGAGCACTGCCAGTTCATCCTCGGCCCGGAAGTGCGGGAACTGGAGGAAGCGCTGGCGACGTTCTGCGGCGCGAAGCACTGCGTCAGCGTGAGTTCCGGCACAGATGCCCTGCAGATTGCCATGATGGCGGAGAATATCGGCCGCGGCGACGCGGTGTTCCTGCCGGCCTTCACCTACACGGCGACCGCCGAGGTGCCGTTGGTGCTGGGCGCGACGCCGGTGTTCGTCGACGTGGACCCCCGTACCTTCCAGATCGACCCCGCGCACCTGACCGCTCGCATCGAGCAGGTGCTGGCCGAAGGCAAGCTGCGTCCTCGTGCGCTGATCGGCGTCGACCTGTTCGGCCAGCCAGCGGACTGGCCCGCGCTGACGGACATTGCCCGGCGCTTCAATCTGATCACCATCGACGACCTCGCCCAGAGCTTCGGCGGCTCTTTGCATGGGGTTATGCTGGGCACCCAGGCGGACGCCACCGCGACCAGCTTCTTCCCGTCCAAGTCGCTCGGCGCCTATGGCGATGCTGGGGCGCTGTTCACCGAATCGGCTGAACGGGCGGAGCTGTACCGCAGTCTGCGCACGCACGGCGAAGGCAAGACCCGCTACGAGGTGCTGCGCACTGGCATGAACGGACGGATGGACTCGATCCAGGCTGCGGTGCTGCTAAGCAAGCTGACGGTGTTCCCCGAGGAACTGCGGGCGCGGGAACGCATCGCGCGGATTTACGATCAGCGCCTGGGTAACGTGGTGACGACGCCGGCGCGCGTGCCGGACAGCAGCAGCGCCTGGGCGATCTACGCGATCCTGCTAAAGGACGGCACGGAGCGGGACCGCATCCAAGCAGCGCTGAAGGATGAGGGTGTGCCGACCGCGATCTATTATCCGCGGCCGCTGCACCGGCAGCCGGCTTACCAGGGCCACCACGATGGGGCGGCGCTGCCCGTATCCGAAGACGTGGCACAGCGCATCCTGGCGCTGCCGATCCATCCAGACCTGACCGAAGCGGATGTGGAGCGGATTTGTCAGGCGGTGGTCACGGCCTCCAGGTTGTAGGTTCGCCTTAGGTTACGGAGCGCGAGGTTACCGCCATTGTTGGCAGGCCTCGAAGCTGTGGGCTACCGCCAGTCAACCCACCAGGTCTGTGCCCGCGTAGAGATCGGCTAGTGCGGCGCGAAAGTCGATCGACGCCAGGATCAGGTCGCCGGTCACCACCTTCTCAGGTGCTTCGGGCCACATGCCGCCTGCATCGCGCCGCAGCACATGGGCCGCGACGGCATCGCTTTGCAGCACCAGGATCTCCTGCACCGATGGAATGCTGGTGTAGGTCCAGACATTCGATCAGGTCTCGGCGCGGTTGCTTGGCGACAGAATTTCGATCAGCAGGACCGGATCGACAATCGTCTGCTGCCCCGATCGAACAGGCGAGCAGGTCACGCCGAGATCGGGGATGCGCACGTTGTCGGCGGACAGCACCCGCGGGATGACGCCAGGTGCGACAATGACTTCGCACGATCGCCCAAGACGCAGAAGATGCTCGCCAATCTGTCGAGCCAAATGGCCCTGCAACAGTCCATGGACGATGCTCGCCGGCTCCATCGCCCGCGGCTGGCCATCCACCAGCTCGTACTGATATCCGTCCCGAGGCTCCCAGGCGAGGAACGCCTCGACGGTCATTGGGTCCGCCCATTTCAGCGACGCGCCCATAGTCCGTACATAACGCGGCCGCTGTCGAACGTCACGCGAGGCCCTCCGCCGTGTCGCGCGCCAGCGCTGCCGGATCGCGTTTGGCGGGATCACCCCATCCACCACCGCCGCCCGACAGGACATGGATCACGCTGCCCGACGGCACCGGTACATTCACCTCTTTCGTCTTCAGCTTGCGCGGCAGCGCGTTTGGAGCCAGCAGCGTGTAATCGTGCGGCGCGCCGTCCTTGCCGCCGCACATGCCGCGGGCGCCATGCACGACCCCCTCACCGGCGGTGTTGGCCATGGTCGTGCCCTCGGCCTCGATCCGCAGCCGCATGTCGCCCCCATAGCCACCGCGGAACTGGCCGTTCCCCGCCGATCCAGGACGGTATTCGTGCGTCTCGAACACCAGCGGAAAGCGCGTCTCGGCCACCTCAATGCTGCCGAACTTGATGCCGCCGGCGCTGTGCCACTCGCCGATCGTGGAGTAGCCGTCGCCCGCCACCGATCCGCCGCCGCCGGGCCTTGCCTGGAACATGTGCCAGATGAAGCGCCGCCCGGTCTTCGGGTTCACCCCGTTCAGCGCGATGCGCAGACGCCGTCCCCACCCGCCCATGGCTCGCTCCGGACAGGCCTGCGACAGCGCCACCACGATGGCTTCAATGATCTCATTTGAGCAGTGGCTGGTGCACATCGTCACTGGGGCGCCTTCGTGCGCCCAGACGATCGTACCCTCCTTCAGCCGCACGGTCAGCGGGCGAAACGCGCCTTCGTTCTTGGTGATGCCGGGATCGAGCAGGAAAGCATAGGCGATCGCCACAGCCGATTGGGTGTTGGCATGCGAGGAGTTGATGAACCCGGTGACCTGTGGGTCCGACTCCGTCAGGTCCACCGTCACGTCGCTGCCTTGTTTGGTCACCCGCGCCCGGATGACGATGTCCTTGCGGTCGAAACCGTCATCATCCAGCACCGCCTCGCCAAGGTACTCGCCATCCGCCCAGGCCGCGACGATGTCGCGAGCGTACCGCTCGGTGGCATCCAGCATCGCCTCGATGGACGCCGACAACGTGGCTGCCCCGAATTCGGCGATCACCGCTGAAAGCCGCACCTCACCCAACCGGGCGGCGCCGATCTGCGCGGCAAGGTCGCCGCGGAAGTCGCGGGGATGACGAACGTTCAGCGCCAGCATCTCCAGCAGATCTTCGCGCAGCACGCCGTTTTCGGTCAGCCGCATCGGCGGCAGGCGCAGCCCCTCGTGCCAAATTTCGGTCGCCGCCGGGTTGTAGGCGCCATGCGTCGCACCGCCGATATCAGAGTGGTGCGCGCGCACCACTGACCAGAACATCAGCACACCATCGGCGAAGACAGGAACGAACACGGTCAGATCGGGTAGATGCGATCCACCCCGGTAGGGGTCATTCAGCAAGTAGACGTCGTTCGGCCGCGGATCGGGAAACCGCTCCGCCAGTGCCTTGGCCGCCCACGACATCGCCCCGACATGAACGGGGATGTGATCCGCTTGTGCGACAAGCCGGCACTGTGCGTCGATCAGGGCGATCGAGAAGTCGCGCGAAGAGTTCAGGATCTGCGAATAGGCCGTGCGCAGCATCGCTTCGCCCATTTCCTCGGCGATCGCGTTGAGGCGGTTCTGCAGCACGGCAATGGTGATCGGATCGGTCATGGCGCCATGCTGCACCGATCCTGCGGTAGCAGGGAAGTCATCCCTGGCGCGCTCGACGCATGTTTCGGCCTTGTTTTATTGGGTGGGGTCGTTGCCCCCAAGGCCGGTGGCCTGTAGCTTGCGACCGGATAAAAAGGAAGCGGAATTCCGTCTGTTCATGCCCGCCCGTTCGTTCCTGGCCGCTTTGGCGATGGCAGCCGCCACGCTCTTGGCCACTTCCCCGGCCTCTGCCGGCCCTGGCGATCTGGTGATCGTAACGCGGGAAGATTCGTTTCAGCGTGCCCTGCAGGCTGCCTATGTCCAACCCTTCACGGCCGTGACCGGCCTGCCGGTGCAACAACAGACCTGGGAAGGCGGACTGGACGCGTTGCGCGCCCAGGTTAAGTCGGCTGACAACGACTGGTCGTTGGTGCTTGTCGATCCGGACGAACTGGCGGCTGGCTGCGGTGAAGGCCTGTTCGAGAAGCTTGACTGGTCGATGATTGGTGGCAAGGACCACTATCAGGGCTTTGCCGTCAGCGACTGTGGCGTTGGCGCCGTGCTCGTCAACACCGTCCTGGCCTGGGATCGCGACAAGTTTCCGGTCACGCCGACCTGGGCCGATTTCTGGGATGTCGCCAAATATCCTGGCAAGCGCGGCCTGCGGAAAGGGGTGCGCGGCAATCTCGAAATCGCGTTGATGGCCGACGGCGTGGCCCCAGGTGATGTCTATAAGACGCTTTCAACCAATGATGGTATCGATCGCGCGTTCCGTAAGCTGGATCAGCTGAAACCGTATATCCAGTGGTGGAGCAAGGAGATCGAGGCGGCCAAGGCGCTTGAGGCGGGCGGCGTGCTCATGACCACCGGACCGAGCGGCCCGATCGCCATCAAGGGACAGCAGGAGCATCGGAATTTCGGGCTGCAATTCTCCGGCAGCCTCTATGAGCTGCATTCCTGGGCCATTATGAAAGGTGCGCAGGCGCTGCGCACAGCGCAGCAGTTTCTCTACTTCACCGGCATGCAGGCGGTCGAATGGCGGCTGCTTAAGTCAGCCGGCAATACCGGCCTGACCAAGGGCGTGAACGACGGACTGCCGCCCGACCAGTTGGCGATCTTGCCATCGAATCCCGCCAATTTGAGCGGCGCGCTGCGCCTCGATGCCAGCTTCTGGCGCGACAACGGTTCAAAGCTGCGCCAGCGGTTTGAGACCTGGCTGGAGCACTGAGCCCCCGAAGCGGCCATGCTGGTGTGCGACGCGCGGTAATTCGCGCTTGGCGCGACGCGCAAGTGGATGCAATAAAAACCAGGGATGCGCATCCTTCATCACCTTCCGTTGTCGCCGTATTGCCGCAAGGTCCGCCTTGTGCTGGCGGAAAAGCGCCTGCCGTTTGACCTGCGCGTTGAGAAAGTATGGGAACGGCGGCCTGAATATCTTGAGATGAATCCTGCTGGAACGGTGCCGACGCTGGAGGAGGATAACGGCCTCATCATCCCCGATTCCGCCGTCATCTGCGAATATCTCGACGAAGCCTACCCGGACCAGGGTCTGCTCGGCCGTACGCTGGCGGAGCGGATTGAGGTGCGGCGCCTCTGCGCGTGGTTCGACGGCCGGTTCGCCCATGAGGTGACGAATAATCTGTACGGGGAAAAGCATCTGCGCCGCATGGCCGGCCGTGGCAATCCCGAACCGGCCGCAATCCGGACCGGCTACACCGCCCTGCGCTATCACCTCGATTATATTGGCTGGTTGGCGGAGAATCGGAAATGGCTGGCGGGCAGCATGCTGTCGCAGGCTGACTTTGCCGCCGCGGCGCATCTGTCCACGCTGGATTTCCTGGGCGAGATCGACTGGTCGATCTCACCGGCGGCGAAGGATTGGTATGCACGGATCAAGTCGCGGCCGAGCTTTCGGGGCGTGCTGGCGGACCGGGTGGCGGGCGTGACCCCGCCCGCGCATTATACCGATCTCGATTTTTAGGAGCGGCGCCTCCAGCGGCAAGAGCGACCGGCGCACTGGCGTTCTTGCCGCCGTGGCGGTGTGTTCCGATCTTCGGGTTATCAGGGCGAGGACCTTATCCCTCGGGATACACCTTGTGGTACGCCTCCAGCAGCGCCTCATCCAGCGAGCGCCCGGCGGTGTATCCTTTCAGCCCTTCCGGCACCGGCAGGCCGGGGATAGAGCGGGGGCACATTTCCGCCTCGCCCAGCACCTGACGCACCGGAATACGCGCAGTCCAGACTGGTAAAGCGTAGTCCTCCTCGTCGTCCATGACGTGGGTAGAGCGGATCTTGCCGGATGCCTCCTCGATATCCATCACGACAAAGCTGGTCGCCTTGATCTCCTGCGGGTCCGCCGGCCTGATTTCCTTCGACCGCCCCGGGAAAAACCGGTCGACGAACCCATCCAGCGCCCGCGCCTTCTCCGCCGCGTCCGTGACAAGCCGAGCGGTGCCGAACGCCATGACGGAGCGGTAGTTGACCGAGTGATGGAAGCCGCTGCGCGCGAGCACGATGGCGTCCATATGCGTCACCGTCACGCAGACCGGGACACCCTTTGCCTGGCTGCGGATCATCCGACTGGCCGATGACCCGTGCCAGTACAGCCGGTCATCCTCACGCCAGAAACCAGTGGGCGTGCAATACGGCTGTCCATCGATCGTATAGGCGATGTGCGCCACCAGGGCGGAATCGAGGATGTCGTAGATCGTCGCCTTGTCGAACCGGCCGCGGTCCGGCTTCCGGCGCACGCGATTGCGCTCGGTGACAGGGTAGGAGGCATCGTTCATCACTCGGTGTCCCGGCGAAATTGATATGACGCTTCTACACGAATCAGCCGAGAGGTATTGGACCAATTTCCGCTGCGCCGAATGGTCCGCAGTGGCGTCGCGCGTTGACAACCCCCGGATGCGCGTCTTCCATCGCGTTTCGGGGGAGGAACCGGCGCAGGATGCCGAAGCTGACGGAGTACATCACCTATGCCGATGCGCAGCGTGAATTTTCCAGCGCGCGCATGTGGGAGTTGTTTGATGGCGACCGCGACAGCCTGAACATCGCGCAGGAATGCGTCGATCGTCATGCCGAACCGGGCCGCGTCGCGCTGCGGGTTGCGCATGCGGATGGGTCGGACGAGACCATCACTTTCAGCGATCTCTCGATCTGGTCAGCCCGCTTCGCCCATTGGCTGGATGCCAAGGGCGTGCAGCCCGGCGACCGTGTGGCGATCATGCTGGAGCCGTCGCTGCCATTCTATGCCGCGCTGTTTGGGGCCATGAAGCGAGGCGCGGTGGCGGTACCGCTGTTTACGCTGTTTGGTCCTGACGGCGTGAAGCTGCGCACCAGGGACTGCTCACCGACCCTGTTGCTCACAACGCAGGAGAAGGCCGGGCTCCTTGGTGATCTGCAGGGACCGCGCGTGTTTGCCGCCGACACGGCGCTGATGACCCGGCTGCAGGCGTTTCCGACGCATTACGAGCCAAACACCGGCGCCAATGACATGGCAATCTTCCAGTACACCTCCGGTACCACGCGGGAATTGCCGGACGCGATCAAGCATACGCACCGGGCGGTCGTGGTGGTGATGAACGCGGCGCTCTACGGCACGGGATTGCGACCGGGGGACAAATACTTCTGCCCATCGTCACCGGCCTGGGGCCACGGGTTGTGGCACGGTACGCTGGCACCGCTGGCGCTGGGGATCGAGACCGGCGCCTATAGTGGTAAGTTCGACGCGGAGCGATTGCTGAAGGCGTTGCAGGACTACGGCACGAACAATCTTTCGGCCGCCGCCACGCATTACCGGATGATGCGCAACACCGGGCGGCTCGCCGAATACCGGATTGCGCTGAATAAGATGTCGTTCACCGGCGAACCGATCGATCCGGAGACCGCCGCCGACGTGCAGAAAGCGTTTGGCATCAAGCTGTGCAGCATGTACGGCACCACCGAGGTCGGCGTGGTGCTGGCAAACTACCCCGGCGCCCCGGATTTTACGGTGCGGGACGGGGCGCTGGGCAAGCCGGTGCCGGGTGTGACGGTGGAGGTGCAGCGACCCGACGGTTCGCGCTGCGATGCCGGCGAACTCGGCGAGATCAAGGTTTTGCGCCATAACACCTGGTTCCCCACCAAGGACCGCGGCCGCGTGGATGCCGACGGTTACTTCTTTCATGCCGGCCGCGCGGACGACGTCATTATTTCGGCCGGTTGGACCATGAGCGCGGTGGAGATCGAAAACGCCATGCTGACCCATCCGGCGGTCAAGGAGGTGGCGGTGATTGGCGCAGCGGACCCGGTGCGTGGGCTCGTGGTGAAAGCCTTCGTGGTGCCACAGCCGGGACATCCGACCACGCGCCGGACGGTGACCTCGATCCAGGACCTGGTGCGCAGCCGGCTGAGCCAGCACGAGTATCCGCGCATCGTTGTGTTCGTGCCTGACCTGCCGCGGACGCCAGCCGGCAAGATCAACCGCAAGGCGCTGCGCGACCAGGAGGCCGCCGCCCGCTGACGCCGGCGGCACAGTTTTCACAATGTAAGTACTACGACTTCAGCATCCGGAGACAGCATGAACGCCGACCCCTCTCGCAGCTTCCCAACGATCACGGACGAGGGGCTCGATGCGTTGCGAAACCGAATTGGCGTGCGCATTGAAAACACTTTGGAGCCTTGGTGTCATGAGGCGACGCGTGACAATATTCGTCATTACGCGCACGGCATCGGCGATGACAATCCGCTGTGGTGTGATCCGGCCTATGCGGCAAAGACCCGGTTTGGCGGCATTGTCGCGCTGCCTAGCTTCCTGTTTACCACCAGCCGGATCGTTTCGGGCTATGTCGGCGGGCTGCCCGGCGTGCATGCCATGTGGGCGGGCGCGGACTGGACCTGGCACAAGCCGGTCTATCGCAATCAGGAGATCAGCACGGAAGCCTGGTTGAAGGACCTGGTTGAACACCAGACGAAGTTCGCCGGCCGCGCGGTTCAGCAGATTTATCACGTGCGATTCTTCGATGATGAGGGCGACCTGGTCGCCGAGGCGGATAGCTGGTGCTTTCGTACTGACCGCGATCACGCTCGGGAGCAGGGAACGAAATACACCGAGGTGAAGGCGCGTCCGCCGCGCGTCTATACACCGGAGGATCTGCAGCGTCTGTACACGTTGTACGAGACGGAAACGATCCGCGGCGCGACGCCGCGCTACTGGGAGGATGTCGCGGAAGGCGAAGCGTTACCAACCATGGCGAAAGGCCCAATGACGGTGACCGGGTTCATCGCCTATGCCCAGGGTTGGGGCGGACTGTATATCCGAGCGAACAAGCTGGCCTGGAAGCAGGTCAACCACCATCCGGGACTGGGAATCCCCAACCGGTTCGGCATTCCTGACTGTCCCGAGCGGGTGCATTGGGAGCCGGAGTTCGCGCTGAAGGTCGGCGCGCCGGGGGCGTACGATTATGGCCCGGAACGGTGTTCCTGGCTGACGCATCATCTGACCAACTGGATGGGCGATGACGGGTTCCTGCGGCAGGCGTCCTGCAAGATCCGCCGGCACAACCCCGAAGGCGATCTGCTGTTCATCGACGGCAAGGTGGTCCGCAAGTTTGTTGAGGATGGGCGTCACCTGATTGAGATTGAGCAATCGGCGCAGAACCAGGACGGGGACCTGTCGGTGCTCGGGCGCGGCGTGGTGGAATTGCCGAGCCGGAGCGGGTGAGGGGGGCTGCGCTGTAATCTTTCTCCACGGCTCACCGACACAGGGAAAGCGCAGTGTTCGGTTTCCGCCATCGCTGATGGCTCTCCGCCAGAAGCCGTTCGAGAAGGGCAAGCCGGACGTGGAAAGTGGTGGCCTGGAGCGCGATGAACGCCGAAGACAGATCGGTCAGATGTCGACGTGCGGCTCTGGGTCAGAATGCTCAGTGTCCCGGTTACGGCGAGTCCCTTAGCTTCCGCTACTGCGACACCGGCTCGCTGATCGGTCAGCCGGAGGTCGACGTGGCGGACGTGTACCGTCCTTCGGCAATCCGGTTTGGCGATGCCATCCACTTCTTTAGTTCCGCCACGTGCTCCGCTTCCTCGTCGGCGAACTCCTTCGCCATGTCCCGTATCTCCGGATCGCTCGTACTCTCATGGATCCGCAGGTAGTAGGCGTGGCTCGCCGTCTCCGCCGCCAGCGCCACCTCCAGCGCCTGATCCCGCCCAATGAAGGGATCGGCGGCCCAGATCTCGGCCGTCTCAGGACTTTCCAAATCCGGCCAGACAAATTCGCTTGGATCCATCACCGGCATGTCGCGGAACCCGGTCCGCGCCCGGGCGTCGGCCAAGTGCATGCGAGAGTAGTCGGACAGGCGCCGGAACAGGCGAGACACCTCGGCATTGCCGCAAGCCGCCATCGCATCCGCCAACTGGCCGAAGCGGAGCGCGGCCTCTTCCTCCAGCTTGACCGCATACGCAAGGAATTCTTCGATCGACTGCATGCAACACTCCGCAAGGGCCGGTCGTCATACCGACAGCGACCGAAAGCTTTGGAGCCTCGGCAAGCAAGAATCATGCCTGTTCTGTCTGCAGATAGTGCTTTGATTTGCAACGGCTTTCCGAGGCCGACCCTACTGGTGTCAGCTCGCCGACACAGACGTCGTGTCGGGTTCGCGACCGGCCGCGACACCAAGCGGCACAAACACCGCGATAGCTCGTGGCAGCACCCGAAACACCGCCGGCGTGCTGGTGGTGATCTCCCCATCCGTGTTGATCGACCGCCGCCGCCGCGTGCGGATTTCCACCGACTCGCTGGCCAGGTTGCGCACCTCGACCCAGGCATGGTGCCGGCCGGAGCGCAGGGACGGCAGCAGTTTCAGCAACCCCCAGACGCTGGAGACCTCCAGACTGAAGATGTCCAGTCGCCCGTCATCAATGCGGGCACCCTCGGCCACGATCATGCCGCCGCCATAGTGCCGGCCGTTGCCGATCGCGACATGTACGGTGCGCGAGACATGGGTCTCGTCACCATGCACGATCCAGGCAGTGAATGGCCGCAGCCGGCTCAGCGCTCTGATCGCGGCAATCATATAGCCAAGCACGCCCCAGCGCCGCTTCGAGTCCTGCGTCAGCGCGCGTGTCAGGTCGACGCCAAAGCCGATGCTGGCGACGTTGAAGAACGGCACGTCGTTGACCATTCCCAGGTCGATCCGCCGTAACCTGCCATGATGCAGCAGGTTGGCTGCTTCGTGCGGGTCCGTGGGAATGCCGATGGTCCGCGCCAGATCGTTCCCGGTGCCGGCTGGGATGACCAGCAACGGAAGCCCGGTTTCCAGCAGGGCCGGCGCGGCGGCGTTCAACGTACCGTCGCCACCCACGAGAGCCACGGCGTCAACGACCCCGGCGTGCTGGCGAACCACGGCGGCCGGCTTGGCACCGTGCGACGTCCCCGCTGAAATCACCGTGCAGCCGAGACATTGCAGGGCATACATCGCTTCGGCGCCGATGCTGCGGCCACGACGGCTTCTCGTGTTGACCAGCAGCAGCACGGTCTGCGGCCGGGGAGCCTCGGCGCCGTCAGCGTTCACTGCCACCCGCTCATGCGGTGGTGCGCCGTCGGCGGGCGTAGTTCAACGCCTCTACCACGGCCGAGAAGCCCATCGCGGCGTAGATGTAGCCCTTTGGCACATGCGCGCCGAATCCATCGGCTACCAGCGTCATGCCGATCAGCAGCAGAAAGCTGAGCGCCAGCATGCGCACCGTCGGGTGGCGTTGGATAAAGCCGCCCACCGCGCTGGCGCCGGCCAGCATCACACCCATGGAGATCAGGATGGCGATAACCATCACCGGCAGGTGGCTGGCCATGCCCACCGCAGTGATCACGCTGTCCAGCGAGAACACGATGTCAAGCAGGCCGATCTGCACGATGGTCATCCAGAAGCCGGCAGCCGCACGCCCGGGCCCGCTATGGTTATGCTCCTCGCCCTCGATCGCTTCATGGATCTCGCTGGTGCCCTTGTAGATCAGGAACAGACCGCCAGCGATCAGGATGACGTCGCGCCAGGACAGCCAGTCCAGAATGCTGGAGCCGGGGAAGATCGGCTGCGTCAGGCGCATGATCCAGGTAATGCTGAGCAGCAACAGCAGGCGCATGCCCAACGCCAGGCTCAGGCCGATCAGCCGCGCCCGGCCGCGCTGCGCTGCGGGCAGGCGGTCAGCGAGAATGGAGAGGAAGACGAGGTTGTCGATCCCGAGGACGATCTCCATCGCCGTCAGGGTTACCAGGCTGGCCCAGATATTCGGGTCGCTCAGGTCAAACATCGCGCAGTGGTTCCTTCAGTCAGACCAGCTAGCTAAATCAGGCCAACACCGCGTGATAGCCGGTCCGTAAGAATATCGCATCGATCGTCGTGGCACGACGGATCAGAACCGGCCTGGCCAGCCCGGCGTAACCGTTCCTGGCTGTTGTGGCCAGGGCCAGGCCGATGATAGCCGGCGTCCGTCGGGGCGGTGTCGCCAGCCTATACCGGCAGCGCGGCCTCCAGCCGATGCAGGCTCGTCGGCGCATAGGCGCTTATTGCGCGCTGAACAGCACAGTGGCCACGTCGTCGCAGTCTCCGAGTACGCTCAAACGTTCGGCGAGGCGGCAGAGCAAAGCGACTTCCGCCGGATGGGTATCTCCGTCGGCCAGGGCGATCGACGCCGCCGCCGACGCGATCAGTGGTGCGGCGACGTGGCCTGCCTGTCTCCCCAGGCTGCCGAGCACCTCCGCCTCCGGCGCATTGTGTTCCAGTGCCGCGTGATACGCGCTCAGGCAGGCCCGGCGGCCGAAGTAGCGCAATAAATCGTGGCCGCGGAGGAACCGCAGTAAAGCCTGCTGCTCCGCCCCGTCCACTGTGCCGTCCGCCTGTGCCATCAGCGCGGCTGCCTGGGCGATGGCAGCCAATGTCGCGTGCGCCGGGCGGGTAACGACGACAGTACTGGAAACGGTTGAGACCGAAGACTGCAACACGGCCGGCTCCTTCTTGCGGTTGGCATCACACGCTGGGAGCAGGTCGGGCAGAGGCGATCGGGCCACAGCCGCTCGCTGCATAGCGCGCGGTGATCCGACATCGCAAGGTTAACCGGCATGATTGCCGGCGTCCTGCCAGAGGGGCCCGGATCGATTATGGTGAGTAGGTAGGCGCCGCGCATCGCAAATCAAGGGCGCCTGGCGGCGCGGGTCAGAGCGGAATTGCCACCAACGTATCGAATCGGGCGGAATCGCAGACGACGATTCGTTCCCGAAAGTGTAACATGCCGGCGCTATCATCGAACCGGTCGACGTAGCGGCCGGCGGCAAACAGGTCCATGCGGCCGTCGCGCATGGTGCGGACCACCAGGAACGGCGTTTCCGCCTTATCGGTGCCGGTCAGGCGCGGCAGGCTGACGATGTGGCGATACGACTGGCGCTCATAGATATTCGCCCGCCGCAGTGCCAGCACCCGATCTGCCAGCATTGCCCGGCTGTCAGCGTAGACGATGCCTGCCTCGTTGCCGTCCCGCACATTGTCGGCGGAAGTGATCTTGTACAGGCACTCGGTCACGAAGAAGTCAGGCCAGTCTTCCAGCCGGTCGTCGTCCAACGTCGCCGCGTACTCCGCGTTCAGGTGCATCAAGCGGGTCAGCAGATCGGCCATGGCATCAGATCCGCATCAGCCTGCGCCACATCTGCCAGAAGCCGCGCACCGCTGTCTCGGTCGCTCGTGTCTCCTGGCTTTCCACGCCGTCGCCACCCATTTCCAGCAGTGACAGCGCATCCGGCGCGGCGGCGGCGCCACGTTCGACGAAGTTGCCGATGCAGCCATCCTCCATGGAAACGAAACCGGCAGGTCCGGCAAGGTTCAGCTGCTTCAGCCGGCGTTTGCGTAGTACCGGCGAATCGTCTTGGTAGCCAAGGTAGATCCAGTTCAGGTCGGTGCTGTCCACGCCTTTCGGCACGAACTGCCGGATCGCCAGCACATTGTAGGTGCGCTGCATGGCGAACGAAGGAAACACCCCGATGATCTGCTGCCGCACGCGGTCACCGTGTTCATCCGCCGCGTCCAGCATCGACGGATCCGACAAGCGCAGCCCATCGTCGACGGATCGCATCCCGGCATAGGCGTTGTCCTGATCCTCCGTTGGGGCCAGCGTGGTGGAGACGTGGCAGCCGCCATTGTCACTGACGGTGACGCCGCCGCCCTGGCTCAGGCGATTGATGCGGAATGTGGCGAAGAACACGTGCAGCAGGCTGGCGTGGTAGGTGTCGCGGACATTCTCGGCGTACATCTTCCAGTTGTTCGGCAGCACCTCGGTGAATCGGCCGATGACCCGCAGGGGCTTGCTGGCATTGCGGCGGAGCGCGAACAGCACGTCGGGACCGACATACTCCTCGATTGGCGGCGTGGCATCGGAGAAGGTGCCGAAGACGATGCCGCTGAGCGAGGCGATACGCAGCTTGCGGGTCTGGTGCTCCTGCATGCGGAACGTTTCCGGCATGCCGCCCTTGCCGTTGACGCCCTTGCCGAAGGCGATGGATTTCAGGTTGCCGGACAGGTCGTAGCGCCAGGAGTGGTAGACGCAGGTGAAGTCCTTGCTGTTGCCGGCATTGTCGAAGCAGATCAGCGCGCCGCGGTGCAGGCAGCGATTCTCGAAGGCGGTGATCGTTCCGTCTTCCGTGCGGACGACGACGACGGACATGCGGCCGACGAAGGTCGTGCGCCAGTCGCCGGGATTCGGAATGTCGGACTCGATACACAGATAGTTCCAGACCGGACCCTCGAAAACCTCGCGCTGTTCCTGCTGCAGCAGCGCCGTGTCCTGGTACCAGTGGAATGGCACGCGGGTCAGGGTGGCTGGCGCTGAGGCTTGCAGCTGGTAGGCCTGGTCCATGGTTACCTCCCTTTGCCGTGGAGCGTAGCGTGGCCGTGCCGGATTGTCATACCGTCCGGCATCGGCGGCAGCAGTTCGCCGGATAATCCAGTCCACGGGGGAAGAGGTTCATGTCGGTCTTCAACGGCACCTGGAAAATCGATCTGGCGCGCAGCAGCAAATGGGACGCCGCAACCGGCACCTATGTCCCTGACGAGGTCGGCGAAGAGATCATCACGCTGCGGATCGAGGACGGCGTGCAGGACTACGAAGTGCTTTATGGCAACGATCCGGTCATCCGCATGGGCTACACCAGCCGCTATGACTCGCCGGAGTGGGTACCATATGCCGTGCGCGAGATCATCGGCCGGCCCGGCGAGAGCCAGGCGGATGCGGTGGCAAAGTTCCGTGCCCGCATCGGCGCGACCGAAGGCCCGAACGCGCGCAATTTCGAGGTTGGGCGGCCCTATGGCCTGGTACGCACGGTCTATGTCGATGAGCGCACGCATTACCGCATTGGCAAGGCGGAAGACGGCTCCCCGCAGAACGTCATGCTGCGGCGGATGGCGCCGGACGGGCAATCCTACGTTGCAACGGTGCTGGACGCCGAGGGCGTCGTCCACCGCATCCGGACCTTCGTCCGCCGCGAAGCTTGAACCGGTGAGGCTACAGCCCCGGCAGCCGTCGCGTGACGCAGATTGTGCCGCCGCCCCAGGGCACCAGGCACGTCATCTTCACCCCGGCGCCGCCGGTGACGATCAGGTGGATGTCGTCGGCCGACCGCGCGATCGGCCAGGCTGAACCGCCGGCATTGAACAGGAATTCCTGCGCTTGTCGGAAGCTCCAGCAGCCCTTGGCGATCACATCCGCCATTTCAGGCGGTAGCAGCAGGAATTGCTCACCGGGTTCGCGTTGCCGTCCGCCCGATCCGGCGATACGGCCGGCCTGCATGGCGGCCAGCGCCGGGCGCAGTACCGCCTCGGGCGTTGCGGCGCCGGCTTCCGGCAGCACTTCGATGGTGCCGGACAGGCCGATGACCGTGACGGCGCTTTCTCCCGGCTGCAGTCGGCGCCGAACCGGCAGCGGTTCGGCCAACGGATGCGTGCCCTCGGCGAAGGCCATGCCGTATTTCGCTGGCTGCCCCATCGTTGCCATGTCGCCGACCAGTGGTCGGGCGCCGCCGATATTCGTCAGCACCAGGCGCAGCGCGCGTCCAATGCAGGCATTGGTTCGATTGCCGGGACCAAGGCAATTGGTGCCGGCATTCATGACAAGCCGTTGCGTGGCCGGGCCGTGTACCAGGACGGCGGCGGTTGGCGTGCCGGTGGTGGTCTGGATGCCCAGCAGGTTGAATTCGGGCTCAAGTGTGGCGATGGCGGCTTCCAGGACAACGGGAAACTCGGCCGGGCGGCAGCCGGCGATGACGCAGCAATAGGCGACCGCCTGCGCGGTGATGTCACCGAACAGCGGCGGCATCATGCCGAACGAAATGCCTGCGTCGCGGCCGTCCAGCATCGCCGCCAGGCGTGCTTCGGTCGGGACGACGGCGGGCAGGCCATCGACCAAGTCCGCCTCCAGCAGGGTCGCCTGTGCCGTGTCCCAGTCTGTGTCCGCTGCGAATAACGGGGCGTCGCGGTCGCCGACCGGGATTGTTCGGTCGGTCATTCCATCGATGCCAGCAGTACGGCAGCGGCAGACGGTCGTTGACAGTAAGAAAGGAATTTAACCACAGATGAACACAGATAAACACAGATTATATTTGCCGAGTATGGCTGATTGCTAAAGTTCTTCACCAAGTGCCGGCTACAAACGCAACGCCTGCGTGTATCTGTGTTCATCTGTGGTTACGATCCCCTAATCGCCCGCCGCCCAGCCGACCGTTGACTCTCTAGACTGCTTTTGCCCGGATGCCGCTACAACATCAGGCTGCGGGCGGTTTCACCCGCACCGAAATTGCCGCCGTGCCGCCAAAGGATGGAATCCACGCCGAGTGCTTGCCGGGGCCACCTGCGACGGCGACATGGATGTCGTCCGGCGTTGGCGCGACCCGATAGAAGCCGTTCTCCGGCAAGTGGCCCGATTCGGCGTAGATTTGATGATTCTCTGGCGATACCTGGTCCACCGGCACGCGGGCCTTATCGTAGAGGAATTGCTGAACCTGCTCGACCGTGAACTTGTCCCGCGCCAGCGTCGCCGCGTGTTCCGGCCCGAAAACGATGAAGAACGGCCCCTTGGCGTAGACTGTGTTAGCCGCCGGCGAGGCGATCGCTCCGGCAAATGTGGTCAGGATTCCCTTGCCCGTGGTGCTGCCGTGGTCGTTCAGGTTGTGGTTTGGTTCGGCGGACATCACCGTCACCACCCCTTCGATGGCGTTGAAGCCGTGGCGGACGTGGTAGGGCGGGAACGGGCTTTCCTCCTCATTTTCGCCGAAGCAGAAGGTGTATTTCGCCGGCGAGCCAAAAGTCGAGCGGTCCATGATCGCCGGTTTGGCGCCGCCGATATTCAGCAGGATCAGCTGCAGCGCTCTGCCGATAGCGGCATTGGCCCGCCAGCCCTGGCCCATGCAGTTGGTGCCGCAGTTGATGTTCAGCGTTTGTCGCAGCGGGCCGTTCACCATGATCATCGGCGCGCACGCATGCGTCGTCGCCAGCGAGCCATGCAGATTGTAGTCGGCCACCAGCACGCCGCGCAGCGCCGACAGCACGACTGGGAAATAGGCAGGGCGGCAGCCCGCCATCACCGCATTGGCCGCCAGGCTGCGCAGGGTCGGAATGAGTTGGCGTGGCGTGATGGCGGGGAAGGGCTCATTATCGCCACGGGCGCCGTCCATCATGCGCGCCACAGCGTCCTCGGTTGGCACGACCAGCGGCAACCCGTCGGTCCAGCCCTGTGCCTCGACATAGTCCGCCCAGGCATCGGCGTCCATTTCCGGAATGTCGAGCAGTTCGGCTTCGGCGGCGTCGGACATGCGATCTCCGAATTCTTACAGAAAGGGCCGCGGACATCGCCCGCGGCCCCGGATCAGTCGTGACGAAGGGTTACCCCTTCATCTCCAGCTTCAGGCCTTCGAACGCGGTGTCGATCCGATCCTGCAGTTCCGCGGTGTTCAACCCGCCAACGGGATGCTTCACCACGATCAGGTGCGGTTCGAGCTTACGCGCCTTGGCCTGGGCCAGGACCAATGGCCGGAACGTTTCGGTGGCTATCACCACCCCCGCCAGGCCTCGTTTCCGTAGTTCAATGCTGTCGTGGAAACTCCACGATGAGCAGGACCCTCAGTCGCCCAGCGCAAGCAACGCGATGCGGTACTTGCGCGCCACTTCGTTGATCATCTCAGGCGGCGCCGGTTGGCTGGCGCTGCCCTTGGCGATGTAGTCGATGTTGTCCACGCGGCGGATGGCAGAAAGGCGGTTGCGGACACCCTCCAGCAATTCCTTCGCGTTGGGCTTGTTGTTAGAGAACAGAATGATGGGATCGTTGGCCCAGTCGACGGGGCCGGCGGTTGCCGAACCCTCGCCTTGCGGCGCGATCCCGTAGCTGGGATTCACGATGCGCATGTTGCGTTCCCTCTACCCAACACCGGACATCACAGCGCTATTCGGGCGGCTTGCCAAGAGGGGAGGGGAGAGGGGAGGAAGCGGCGGCGTGCTGCCCGTCGGCGATCGCCGCGGCGATCGTCCGAGGCGACCCGCTGCGGGCGTCGCCGACGGCGTACAGCTCAGGCAGGTTCGTTGTAAGCGCCGGATCGGTAACGATCCTGCCGGCGTCATCGCACGCCAGGTCCTCCGGCACAAAACCGAGCGACGGCCGCCGGCCGGTCTGGATGAAGATCGCGTAGGCCGGCAGCGGCGCCGCGCCTTGCTCATCCGAGATCGTAACGGACTCCAGCCCGTTGTCGCCGTGCAATCGGGTCACCCGCCCGGTCCTGACGAGGACGCCCTCCAACTGAGGTGCGGCCTGGCCCTGCGTCACCAGCGTCACGTCCGATGCAGTACCGACAAGTTCCGACGCCTCAAGCTGCGCCCAGCGGTCGGCGCCGGCAACCACGACGCTCTGGCCGGCGTAGAGTGGCCCATCGCAGGCAGCACAATGCGACAGCCCACGGCCCTCGAATGCTGCCTCATTGTCCAGCCCCAGCGTGCCGGGAGCGAGACCGACAGCGAGGATGACAGTCCTGGCGATGTGGGGTTCATCCTCGGTAACGACCCGCCAGCGGTCGCCGTCGCGTCGCAGGCCGCTGACCTCGGCGATGCCGAGCTCCGCACCGGCATTCGTTGCGTCCTCCAGCAAGCGCGCGGCGAGGTCGGGGCCGGTGAGCGCCTCATCCATGTCGTGCAGCGTGCCCAGATTCATCAATTCGCCACCGCCGCCCATTCGGTCAATCACAAGACAGCGTAGACCCCTCGCCGCTACCGTAGCCGCTGCGCTGAGGCCTGCCGCGCCGCCGCCAATCACCACCACGTCCCATTCCGCCATGCCGCAGGCTCCTTCGTCCCCGCGCGTTATGCACCGCCGCGCCATGTTCGGCGACCGCACGATGCTGGACGTGGCGGCAACCGAACCATTATTGTCGGCCGTCATAAAGAAGAACCAGGGAGGTACAATATGTTGACACGTCGGAACGCACTGGCCCTTGCGCCAGCGGCCGCGCTTGGTATCGCGGCCGGCCGCCGCGCTCGGGCGCAATCGTTTCCGCCGGGTGTGACCGCCACGACGATCAAGATTGGCCAGACCATGCCGTATAGCGGCCCTGCCTCGGCCTACGGAACGATCGGGCGGTCCCACGCGGCGTATTTCCGCACTGTGAACAAGGCCGGCGGCATCAACGGAAGGCAGATTGAGTTCGTCAGCCTCGACGATGGCTACAGTCCGCCCAAGACGGTCGAGCAGACGCGCCGGTTGATCGAGCAGGAGCAGGTGTCCTTCATCTTCGCGCCACTTGGCACGCCGACCAGTGTGGCGACGCGCAAATACCTGAACGACAAGAAGATTCCGCAGTTGTTCATCGGCTCCGGGGCAACCTTCTGGGGCGACCAGAAATCGTTTCCGTTCAGCATGGGCTGGGCGCCGACTTACTCGGCCGAGGGCGCCGCCTATGCCGAGTGGCTGATCCGCACCAAGCCAAGTGCCCGCCTGGCGATGATGGGCCAGAACGATGATTCCGGACGCGACTACATGGACGGCTGCACGCGTGGCTTCGGCGACAAGGCGGCGCAGATGATTGCGCTGCGCACGACGTACGAGGTGACGGACCCGACGCTGGACTCGCAGATCGTGGCGGCGAAACAGTCCGGTGCCGATACGCTGCTGCTGGCGTCAAATCCGAAGTTCTCGGCCCTGGGGATCCGCAAGGTCTACGAAATGGGATGGAAGCCGACCTTCTTCCTGTCCAGCACCGGCACTTCGGTTGCCAGCGCCATCCGGCCGGCTGGCTTCGAGAAGGCGCAGGGGATCATCAGTGCCTTCTACCTGAAGGATCCGAACGATGAGGAGTGGGCCAGCGATGAAGGCGTACGCGGCTACTTCGCCTGGATGAAGTCGGATTTTCCCGATGGCGATGCAGCGGATCTGTCCAACGTCTACGGCTATTCAACGGCCCAGACGATCGTGCAGGTTCTGACGCAGTGCGGCAATGACCTGTCGCGGGAAAACATCATGCGTCAGGCCGAGAATTTGAACTTTCCGCTGCCACTGCTGCTGCCAGGCTCGAAGATCACGACCAGCGCGACGGATCACTATCCGATCGAAAAATTCCAGATGGCGCAGTTCGACAAGGAGCGGTGGAAGCTGATGCCGGCGTAAGCCGGCTGCACTCCGAAGCGGTTCCGGCCCGCTGGGCACAGCGCGGGCCGGAACGTCAGCTATTTGTGGTTCACGCCGGATCCAGAACGACGACCGGAATCTCCCGCTCAGTCTTCTTTTGATAGTCGGCGTAAGGCGGCCAGAACTTCAGCGCGATCTGCCAGAGCTTGGCACGCTCGTCGCCTGAAGCCGTCCGAGCCTTCACTTTCAGCTTCTTGGTCCCAACCATCACTTCGGCTTCCGGGTTGGACAGAAGGTTCTTGTACCAGCCCGGATGGTCCGGTGCGCCGCCCTTGGATGCGACGATCACGTAGCTGTTGCCGTAGTCACCGTAATACAGCGGGAACATGAACTTCTCGCCCGACTTGCGGCCTGTGGTGGTCAGCATCAGCGACGGCACGACCATCTCGCCGTAGCCCGGCGGGTTTGCCTTGTACATATGCCCGTCAGTGCCGCCACTCGACAGGTAGCGGTTGGAGTGGTCGATCATCCACTGCGGCAGGTTAGGTGCAAGCTTGGCTTCAGCCATCGGTCTGGTACTCCCTTGGTGACGGAAGATGTCAGCCTACTACATTTTCACCCTTCAGTCCCTCAATCTCTGAGGCGTTCATCCCCAGCCACTCGCCCAGCACATCAGCCGTGTGCTGACCCAGCATCGGGGATGGCTCGACCTTTGGCATGCGGCCGTTGATGCGGACGGGCCAGGCGGGCATGCGCAGGGGCGTAGCGTAGGCCGGATGCTGCATCTCCTGCATAACGCCACGCTGCACGAAAGTTTCGTCGTTCTGTAGCTCCATCGTGTCCAGAACCGCGCCGCTGGGGATGCCGGCGCCGCCGACCAACGCCATGGCCTCGTGCTTGGTGTGCCGCATGGTCCACTCGCGGATGATCGGGTCCAGCTCCGCGTCGTTCTTTGCTCGCAACGCGGCGGTGGCGAAGCGTGGATCCTCGATCAGTTCCTCGCGACCGATGACCTTGCACAAGCGAGTCCAATGTTCCGGATTGCCGCGGCTGGTCATGATCCAGACATAGTCGTTCAGTCCGCCGGGAGCGCAGGGATACAGGCCCGACGGGCCATTGCTGCCGCCGCCTGATCGTGTGCCGTCACGCTCCACCGCCTTGCCGGTCTTCGCCTGTGTCGAGAAGTTGGTGCGCATGTAATGCAGCATCGCGTCCTGCATGGCGACCTGCAGTCGGGCGCCCTGACCGGTCTTCTCCCGCTTGCGCAACGCGCCGAGGATGGTCACGGCCATGGTCATGCCGGTTCCGGTATCGCCGAGCGAGATGCCAGGCTTCACCGGCTGGCGGCCGCGTTCGCCGGTGACGCTGATCGTGCCGCCTGTCGCCTGTGCGATCATATCGAAAGCGAGATTCTTCTCGTATGGGCTGCCTTCGCCAAACCCCTTCACCTGGCAGTAGATGATCGACGGATTGACTGCCTTCACGTCTTCGTAACCAAGTCCCAGCCGCTCGATCGTGCCGGGCGCCATGTTTTCCACGCAGATATCGGCGTGCTTCAGCAGGTCCTTCACCAATTGCAGGCCGCGCGGCGACTTCAGGTTCACCGTCAGCGACTTCTTGTTCGCGTTGAACATCTGGAAGTAGTACGGATCGTCGTCCGGATGGCCTTTCCGCAGGCGGCGACCTGGGTCGCCCATACCGGGATTCTCGATCTTCACGACCTCGGCACCGAGCCAGGCGAGGGCTTCGGTGCAGGATGGTCCAGCTTCGAACTGGGTAAAATCAACCACACGCACGCCGGCGAGAAAGTCAAACGTTGCGACCTTTTCGGACATGGCCTGTTCCTCCCTGACTGCCAGATTGGCACAGGCACGGCCGAAGGTCCAAACAGGCGTGTGTCAGATCACCCCGTTCTCCGCCAGCATCGCCAGTTCCGCGTGGGACAGCCCTAGCTCCTGGCCGTAGATTTCCACATTGTGCTCGCCGATCAGCGGTGCCCGGCGGGAGATGCGCCAGGGCGTGCCGTTGTAGATCGCGGGCTCTCCGGGATAGGTGACGGTGCGGCCAAGTTCCGGGTGCTCGACCTGCTTCCAGAAGTTGCGGTCGTGCAGGTGCGGGTCGTCCAGCAGCGCTTCCGGTGGGCGTACCGCACCCCAGGTAAAGCCGCGGTTCTGCGCGGCATGGTAGACTTCATCCGCGGGCAGCGAGGCAATGAAGCCGGCCAGCACGTCATCGATGATGTGCGCTGTGTTTTCGGTCACCACGGCGGGATCCTGATATTTCGGATCCTTCAGGTCAGCTGCCATGCCGTACGGCTCCATCAGCTCGGCCAGCGCCTTCACATTGCGTGGGTTGAGCCCGCCGGCAATCAGGGCGGTCACATAGATGCCATCCTTTGCCAGGAACTGCGTGCGCGGTGTCGGACCGACGGCGTGATGGCGGCCGGTCTGCCGCTTCAGCACTTCCCCACGATATACGTAGTTGGCGATGGCCGATTCCGTTGTCAGCGCGCAGGCTTCATGGATCGATGCGTCGATGTATTGGCCCTGGTCGGAAACGGTGCGGAAAACCAGCGCCGCCATGATCGCCATATAGGCGTAGTGGCATCCCATGTGCCAGGCATTGCCGCCCCCCGGCGCGATCGGTGGCGCGTTCGGGATGTCCGTCTCATCGTAGCCGCAGGAGGCCATTTCGCCGCCGGCCGCCAGATGCAGCAGATCGCTGGACAGATAGTCCCGCCACGGCCCGGTTTGCCCGAACGGCGTCAGCGAACACAGCACCAACCGCGGATTCGCCGCGCGCAGCGATTCATAGCCGAGGCCGAAGGACTCTAGCGTGCCAGGTCGCAACGTTTCCAGAATGACATCAGTGGTTGCGGCGAGGCGCCGGAACAGCGCCTGCCCGTCGGCGGTCGCCAGATCGAGCGTGATGCCCCGCTTCGAAGTGTTG
>JAFEFW010000039.1 GCA_018240405.1 Pseudomonadota bacterium | reverse complement strand
ATCGCGCTGCACGCCGACGGGCTCTCGGCGATC
Organism: Pseudomonadota bacterium; assembly: GCA_018240405.1. Taxonomy (GTDB): domain Bacteria; phylum Pseudomonadota; class Alphaproteobacteria; order Acetobacterales; family Acetobacteraceae; genus Rhodopila. Next base: position 20,924 of record JAFEFW010000039.1, on the reverse strand, counting down.
ATGCTGCTGGTCAGCGCCGTGGTGATCTCCGCCATCGCGCTGTTCGCCCGCGCTGGCTTCACGCAACCCGCCGGCGCGCCGGAGGCAAGGGCGCCGCTGATCTTCTGGACCATGCTGATGGGCGTCTGGGCCGGTCTGAACACCGTCTGGCTCGCCGGCGACCTGTTCACCCTCTATGTCGCGCTGGAACTGCTGACCTTCGGTGCCGTCCCGCTGGTGTCGCTGGAGGGCAAGCCGGAGACCCTCGTCGCCGCCCTGCGCTACATGCTGTTCGCGCTGATCGGCTCCATTCTGTATCTGCTCGGTTGCGCGCTGCTTTACGGCGGCTACGGCACGCTGGACATTGAGCTGCTGGCGCGTGCCGTGCGTCCCGAACCGGTCGCGTTTGTTGCGGCGGCGCTGATGACCGCAGGGCTGGCGGCAAAAACGGCGTTGTTCCCGCTGCATCTCTGGCTGCCGCCCGCGCACGCCGGCGCACCGGCGGCAGCGAGCGCGTTACTCTCGGCGCTGGTGGTCAAAGGCTCGTTTATCCTGACCGTCCGCGTCTGGTTCGACGCGCTGCCGGGCGTGGCCGGTGCTGGCGCCGCGACGCTGCTGGGCGCGCTGGGCGCGGGCGCAATCCTGGTCGGCAGCACAGTGGCGCTGCGGCAGCAGCGGCTGAAGCTGATGATCGCCTATTCGACCGTGGCGCAGATCGGTTACCTGTTCTTCCTGTTCCCGCTCGCCGGCGGCATCGGCGAATGGAGCCGCATCGCCTGGACCGGTGGCATGATGCAGCTTGTGGCGCATGCCGTCGCCAAGGCGGCTATGTTCCTCGCCGCCGGGCTGATCGGCGAGGCGCTGGGCCATGACCGCATCAATGGCCTGACCGGGCTGGGTCGGTCGCTGCCCATGGTGGTGTTTGCGTTCGGCCTGGCCGGCATGTCGCTGATGGGCTTGCCGCCGAGCGGCGGGTTCGTCGCCAAGGCAATGCTGTTGCTGGCCGCGGTGGGTGAGGGCCAGTGGTGGTGGGCGGTGGTCATCCTGCTGGGCGGCCTGCTTGCCGCCGGCTATATGTTTCGCGTGCTCACCCCCGCTCTGGCCGGCGGACCGCCGGCTGTGCTTGTTGCGCGGGTCGCGCGCTCGCGGCAGGCGGTCGTGCTCGGGCTGGCCATTTTCGCGCTGGTGCTTGGGTTAGTGCCGCTGCGGCCGTCGCAACTGCTGGAGGTCGGCCGCCCGGCGGCCGTGGCATACGGGCGATGATCTGGCTGGGCGCAACACTCGGCGTGCCGCTGGCGATGCTGCTCCTGTGCCTGTCACGGGATCTGCGCTATCGCATGGTGACATGGCTGCCGCTGGCGGCGATACCGGGGCTTGGCGCCGCGTTGTTTGCCTCTGACACGTCGCTCGCCCTGCCACCGGTGCTGCTGCGGCTGCGGCTGGCGCTTGACGTGCCGGGCGCGGTGCTACTGGGCGTGGCAGCCCTGCTATGGATCGGCGGCGGTGTCTATGCCATGGGCTGGCTGCGCGGCGATCCGCGCCGGGGGCGCATCGCGGTGTGGTGGTTGCTGACGCTGACCGGCAGCCTGGGCGTGTTCATCGCCGCCGATCTGGTCAGCTTCTACCTGCTGTTCTCCATGGTCAGCCTGGCGGCCTATGGCCTGGTGATCGAGGGCGAGACGCCGGACGCGCAGCGCGTCGGGCTGATCTATGTAGCGCTGGCCGTGTTCGGCGAGGCGCTGCTGCTGATCGGCTTTGTTATGCTCGCGGTGACAACACCAGGCGATGGGTTGATCCGCGATGTGGTGGCCGGGCTGCGCGACTCGTCCAGGCCGAATGCGATCCTGGCGCTGATCATCCTGGGCTTCGGCGTCAAACTGGGCATGGTGCCGTTCCATGTCTGGATGCCGGTCACTTACCGGACCGCGCCCATTCCGGCAGCTGCGGTCATGAGCGGCGCGGCGGTCAAGGCGGGTGTCATCGGGCTGATCCGCTTCCTGCCGCTTGGCGCCACGATGCCGGTGTGGGGACAGGTGCTGGCCATTCTGGGCTTCGTGTCGGCGTTCTATGGCGTCGCGATCGGGATCCGGCAGGCCAATCCACGGATGGTGCTGGCTTACTCCAGCGTCAGCCAAATGGGAGTCTTGATGGCCGTCTTCGGTATGGGACTCGCGACGGGGGACGCCGGCGTGGCGCTGGCCGCGGCGTTCTACGGTGCCCACCATATTCTGGTGAAAGGCGGCCTGTTCCTAGGTGTCGGCCTCGCGCCGCTGACTGGTGCGCGGCGCGTGGGACCGGTGCTGGTTCCAGCAGCGATCATGGCGCTCGGCCTGGCGGGACTGCCGCTGACCGGCGGGTTCCTGGCCAAGCTGGCGATCAAACCACTGCTGGGGGATGGGGTAGCCGGCACGCTGGGCGCTCTGTCCTCGGCAGCGACTGCGCTGCTGATGACGCACTTTCTCTTCCGTGTTGCCGCCCTGCCATCTGTAGCATCGGGACGCGCTGTGCCGATAGCGCTGCGCGGTCCGTGGCTGCTGACCGCGCTTGCCTCGGTGCTGGTACCGTGGGTGCTGTATCCGGCTGTCCTGGGCGGCTCACTGCCATATGCCCTGTCACCCGCCGCGCTGCTCGGCGCAATCTGGCCAGTGCTGGCGGGCGCCGCAGCCGGCGTCGCACTGCAGCGGTGGTGCCGGCGGATGATCCCGGTCCGGGAAGGCGACCTTATTATCCCGGCTTCAATAGGTGCCGGGAAGGTGGTGCTTGCGATCGGCGCCGCGATTGGGCGGGTTGATACCGTTCTGCGGCAATGGCCGGTCGCCGTGACATCGCTACTTGTCGTAGCGCTGGCGTTGGCGGCGTTCATGTGGGCGGGCCCATAGTGTCGCGGCAATCGACGATTGCCCGTCTATTGCGCAGCCCCTGCCGTAAGCGACTTGGCCTGTACCCCGACAACGTGTCTGCGTCGCACTGATCATGGTGCGAGCAATCGGACAACGCGCGTGATGGCTGCCGGCGCCGTTCGCGCTGCGTGCCAAGGCGCGTTTCAGTCCCCTCAACACCAGCGCTGATCATCGGCACGTCCGCAGAAGTATTCAGATGCCGGCGCGAAGACAGTGCCAAGACGCCGACCGGTGATCTCGTCTGGATACTGGCTTTAGCCCAATATGGGACGGTCTGAACAGCCGCGAGACTCCCTGCGCATCCGCTCAATGTCGAACATTGCTATCACGCTTCGGGACCGCGGCGGATGATCCGCCGGCGTCAACCATTGGTCCGTCTTGATGGAGACAAAAATGACCGGAATTTTCCGAAGGACGACGCTACTCGTGGCAGCCGTCGCGGCCATTGCTGCTCCGGCCGCCTATGCGCAGATGGCAACCACGCTGGAGCAGGCGGAACTCGCGGGCCTGTCGGCTGAGAAGCGCGCAGAAGTTCAAAGCCGCCTCAGTGCCGGTGGGCAGACGGTTTATGAAATTCTGCAGACCATTCTGTTGAACAGCATCAAGCTGAAGCATCCGGCCAGCCGCATCGTCGCACTGGACTTCAACCGCGGCATTGCTGTTGTGGAACTGACGGATGGCAAGACGACGGCAGTAAATTTTGACACCACGACTCTGGCCATCAAAGGCTGACAACAGCCTGTTGCACAGACACGCACCGATTCTTACTGCGATCGGTGCCGGCAGCCATCGTTGTTCGCCACCGTTATGGCCCCCTCTGATCATAATGGTCGCAACAACGATGGCGCGTGGGCTTCAACCCGCTTGGGTTAGCTCTGTCGGCGCTGCGCCGTTTGTCGCATTTCCTTTGTTTGAGACACAACATGGCCGATCTGCTCGTCATTGAGTATCCCTCCGAGACAAAGGCGGAGGAAATCCGCCAGAAGCTGCTAACGATGCAGCAGGAATTCCTCATCGAGCTGGGCGATGCCGTAATCGTCACCAAGTGCCCGGAGGGCCATGTCAGGTTAAACCAGCTTTACCACCCGGCCAAAGCAGGCGCCGTTTCAGGCATGCTCTGGGGCACGCTGGTGGGGCTGCTGTTCATGATGCCCCTGGCCGGTGCTGCCATTGGCGCCGCGTCGGGCGCACTCGGCGGCAGCATGACGGATGTCGGCATCAACGACAAGTTCATGAAAGAGGTCGGAGCGACGCTGCAGTCCGGCAATGCTGCGCTCTTCCTGCTGATACGGAAAATGACGACAGACAAAGTTGCCGCCATGTTGTCCGGGACGGGCGGCACCATCATGCGCAGCTCGTTTGACGAGACCAAGGAGCACATTCTTCAGGCAGCGTTTAATGACTTGCAACAGTCCGCTGCTCAGGCGACAGCAGCGCGCTAATCAAGGGAAGGGGAGCCGTAAAGCGATAGCAATTATCGACAGCACAGGATTGTCCATCTAAGCCGTCGTTAGAGCGGTCAGCATAGCAGTGAATGTCCCTATCGTGATTGACAGCGCCGCTTCAACCGGGGTACGGGTCGCCGTTGCTTGATTGTCTGTCTGGTGGATGGACAAGTCGGCAGGCGGATATTGTGCGACCATTCAGAAGCTGAATAGCAGGCGCCGGTTATGCAATCGCAGCAGTTCAAAACGCATGGTTTTGCGGCGAGCGACCAGTTTGATGCCTGGCTTGGCTGGTTCGATCGGGTGTTCGACGTAACGCCTGTGCAACCGCGGGAGCAAGGGTTCAAGGCGTCCATGCAAGCCTGGACCCTCGGTGGCGGTACCTTGAGCCGCGTGGCCGCACCGAGTCTTAACGTTACGCGCACCAGAACGTTAATTAACCGTAATCCAATCGACCCTTGGGTGATCACGATCGGACAGGCCACGACAACCAAGGTTCAGGCCGGCCAGCGGGTGTTCAAGGTGCCGCCGCGCGTGCCTTTCATCGTTTCTCTGGGGCAGGAACTGGTGAGTGAGCGCGATGAGGACGCGCGCCTTCAGTTGTATTTGTCCCGCGATGATTACGCCACGGTCGCGCCGGCACTCGACGCGGCCTGTGGCTCCGTAGTGACCGGTGCGATGGGAGCACTGCTGGCTGATTACATGATGGTGCTGGAGCGTCATCTAAGCGCAGTCGCCGAAGCTGATCTGCCGCGTCTCAAGGATGCGATTTCGGCAATGGTCGTAGCCTGCGTCGCACCGTCTGCGGATCGGATGGCCGAGGCGGAGCAGCAGATCGATCTGGGTCGTCTTGAACGTGTCCGCCGTGCCGTGCGCAAGCATCTGCGCTCGCCGTCACTTGGGCCGGCGCTGCTTTGCCGCTATGTCGGTACCTCACGGTCGCAGCTTTACCGCCTGCTGGAACCGGAAGGCGGCGTCGCCTGCTACATTCGCCGCCAGCGCCTGCTGGCCGCCTATGCCATGCTGGCCGACCCAAACAATAACACGACGATCACGCAGATCGCCGATGAATTGTGTTTTGCCGACGGATCCGGGTTCAGCCGCGCGTTCCGGCAGGAATTCGACATCAGTCCGACAGAGCTGCGGATCGCGTCACGCACCGGACGCAGGTTGGTGTCGCAGCCCGAGGATGTGGCAGGCCGGCCACTCGCGAGCCTGGATCAGTTGCTGCGCGCAGCATAGCGTTTACAGCCCCTGCAGCAGCGGCTCCAGGTCGAAGGTCGAGCGGACACCCAGATCAGCGCCGTGCGCTTCAAGAAATGCGTCGGCGGCCATGCGTCCTTCATCGCGCAGCATGGTCAGGAAGTCCCACTCCGCATTGAGCTTGGACGAGGAGCCAAGTTCTGCCAATGACTCGCTGGCAATGCGGTGGATGCGCATGGCTGCCAGCATCGCCATCTCCGGGACGTCGGACAGCGGCATCCGCCGCATCAAAGCCATCAGCCGCAGCTCCTTCAGCAGCACGGCGTTGAAGGCGACTTCGTTGACGCGGTTCAGGATACCGCGCGCGGTGCGCGGCGTGTCCGGGCGTTCCACCGGGTTGATCTGCACCAGGATCGTGTCCTGCGACCGGCACTCGCGGATCAGCGGCGTCATCGTAGGGTTGCCGGCGAAGCCGCCATCCCAGTAGCTCTCGCCTTCGATTTCGACCGCCTGGAACATGGTCGGCAGGCAGGCCGAAGCCAGCAGCACGTCCGGCGACACTTCGGCATTACGGAACACCCGCCCGCGCCCGGTGTGGACGTTCGTCGCCGTCACAAACAGCTTGATCGGCGCCTGTTTCAGCCGGTCGAAGTCGACGCACTCCGCCAGGATGCCGCTGAGCGGATTGGTCCCCATCGGGTTGAGGTCGTAGGGCGAAAAGACGCGTCCGATCAGGTCGATGGTGAGATAGGCCGGCGAATTGTCGAGCGACCATCTCCCCAGCAACATGTCGAGTGGAGAGCGTTGGAACGGGCTGAATCGGGCAGCGACGCCCACCCGCTCCCAGAACCGGTGCAGTGCCGCGCGTGCACCGTCTGCGCCGCCGGCCGCGTAGCCGTCCACCAGCACCGCCGCGTTCATCGCGCCGGCGGAGGTGCCGGAGATGCCGTCGATCTGTAGCCAGGACTCCTCCAGCAACCGATCCAGGACACCCCAGGTGAACGCGCCATGGGAGCCGCCACCCTGCAGGGCAAGATCCACCAACACAGTGTCGCGTGTCCTTCGCGGTCCAGTGTGACGTGTCGCCTGCGGTGCTTGCATCGTAATGGCCTGAAAGTGCGAGCCGACTTATAGCGGCGCACGGTTTTGGATGCACCGCACAAGTCATGCCAGGTGCGCTCTTCAGGCGGGCGCAGCATCCCAAGTCGATGCTGGAAATCCCAATGTCTCGGCGCCCCTTAAAAGGCGGCGCCGATCGCGTGTAGATAATGCGCCAGTAAGCCGGGACAGGCAGCGCCGATTGGTCGACCGGTGCAGCAAAGGAGGATTTTGCCATGCAAGGTGCAAAAGACAGCATCACTGCGCGCGTGCTGGCCCATGTCGATGAGGATCTGGACCACGCCCGGGCGCGGCTGTTCGAACTGCTGCGGATTCCCAGCATCAGCACCCAGCCGGAGCACAAGAAGGATGTGCAGCAGGCGGCGGAATGGCTGTGTGTGCAGCTGGAGGCGCTTGGGCTGAAGACGGCGATCCTGCCGACGCCGGGCCATCCGGTCGTACTGGGCCACCATCCTGGCCCGTCCGGCACCAAGGCGCCGCGCATCTTGTTCTATGGCCACTACGATGTGCAGCCGGCCGATCCGTTGGAATTGTGGAACAGCCCGCCGTTCGATCCGCAGCTTGTCGACGGGCCACGCGGCAAGCGCATCGTGGCGCGCGGCGCCGTCGATGCGAAAGGCCAGTCGATGATGTTCATCGAGGCATTGCGGGCCTGGAAGGAAGTCGGCGGCGGCATTCCGGCGCCGGTGACCGTGCTGATGGAAGGCGAGGAGGAGATCGGCAGCCCGAACCTCGAGCCGTTCCTGCGGGAGCACAAGGCGGACCTCGGCGCCGACTTCGCCCTGATCAGCGACACCAACATGTGGGATGTCGATACACCCGCGCTGACGACACGGCTGCGCGGCATGTGCAACTGCGAGGTGATGCTGAAGGGTCCGAGCATGGACCTGCATTCGGGGCTGTTTGGCGGCTCAGCGCTCAACCCGGTGAACGTGCTGGCGCAGATTCTGGGCGATCTGCACGATAAGGACGGGCGGATTCAGGTGCCGGGCTTTTATGACGGCGTGCGCCCGGTTTCCGAGGAGCAGGCGAGGGAATGGCAGTCGCTCGGGTTCGATGAAGCAGCGTTCCTCAGGGGCATTGGCCTGACAGCGCCGGGCGGCGAGAAGGGATTGCCAGGGCTGCAGCGCATCTGGGCGCGGCCAACGGCGGATATCAACGGCATGTGGGGCGGCTACAGCGGGCCGGGCAGTAAGACGATCATTCCCTCGGAAGCGGGTGCGAAGGTGTCGTTCCGCCTGGTGCCGGGACAGGATCCGAAGGCGGTGTTCGAGGGCTTCCAGAGATTCGTGCGCGACCGGTTGCCGGAGGGGATGCAGGTTTCTTTCCAGGCCTTCGGCATGGCTCTGGGGTTCGAGATCGATACCAATACGGCGTGGGCGCGCGCGGCGAAGGATGCGCTGAACCAGGAGTATGGGCGTCCCGCGGTGATGATCGGCAGCGGCGGCACCATTCCGGTGGTCGAGCAGATTAAGCGTGTGCTGGGCATCGACTCGCTGATGATGGGGTTCGGGCTGGACGACGATCAGATCCACAGCCCGAACGAGAAATATGAGTTGAAATGTTTCCACAAGGGCACGCGGTCGCACGCACTGCTGCTGGGGAAGCTGGCGGGGTAGGGGTTTTCGCCAGCACGGCCAATGGATCATGCGCCCGCCAGCGCGACGGGCCTGTGCCGTACAAACACTTTCCCCGGCGCTGCATGCCGGTGCGGAGTGCTTTGGTTTCACGCGGAGAACGGCGAAGGCGCGAGGGGCTGCGGAGCGGATCGGTTCAGGCCGGGGTCATGACGGCGCATAAATGCGAAAAAGTTTGCACTCGATCAATCGGACATAGTCGCCTCCGCCGAGCGGCGCTTCATGAGCCGTCGCCGCACCTCGTCGTTAAACCCATGCCGAGCAGGTCTCTCCGGCTGGTGGCAAACTCAAGCCCCGCAGCCGCGCAACGGGCCGCCGCAGGCGGCGGGCTTGAATTTGCCACCGGCCGGAGGAACCATCGTCGGCGGCGTCACGGCGATGGCCAATCTGACACTGTCCGTCAGGTCAAATACCGACGTTTACACATAATGGACAACCGGCGTCATCGAAACATCCTCCGCGGTCCTCCGCGTGAAACATCCGCGGCCGACGCGACCGACGGCGCCGCCCGCGAGGCTCCCCGCCGGGCCTGATGCCTTTATCCGGTGGTGTGCCGCTACACTGGCCCGCAATGGCGGTGCAGAGAACATGTCTCGGACTGCTTCCAGGTGACCAGCGGCTACGCGCGCGGCCACCATTCAGAATGGCCAGAACAGCGGCACCCAGAAGGTGGCGACCAGCCCGAACAGAATCAGCAGCGGCAGGCCCAGCTTCCAGTAGTCGCTGAAGACGTACCCCCCGGGACTCATCACCATGAGGTTCACCGGCGTCGCCACAGGCGTCAGGAACGCCCCCGCCGATGCCACCGCGATACTCATCAGCACGGGCTGCGCCGACACCCCCATGGTATGGGCAGCGGCAAGTCCGATGGGGATAATGATCAGCGCTGTCGCCGTGTTGCTGATCAACTGGCCCAGGATCGCCGTCAGGACGAACAGCCCGGCCAGCAGTGCATAGGGGCTGCGGTCGCCGACCAGATGCACCAGGCCGTCGGCGAGCATGTTCGCTGCGCCGCTGTTGGTCATCGCCGTTGACAGAGGCATCATCGCGCCGACCAGGATGACCGTGGTCCAGTTGATCGAGCGGTAGGCCTGCTCCACGGTCACCACGCGGAACAGCACCATGGCAACGGCGGCCAGAAGCCCGGCGATTACCGAAGGTACCAGATTCGTTGCCAGCAGAACCACCATGCCCAGCAGGATCGCGATGGCCGTTTTCGCGCCCCGGCCCATCGGGACCGCCTGCCGGCGCACCAACTCTGGGGAATCGACCACCAGCACTTCCGGCTCATTCAGGTTGCGATCCAACGCCTCCCAGGTGCCTTGCAGGAGCAGGGTGTCGCCAGCGGCCAGGATGGTTTCATCCGGTCCCAGATCCTGTCCGCGTCGCTGCACCGCCAGGATCAGCAAGTCGCCGCTGGGCGTCACCATCCCTGGGAACACCGCCAGTCCGATCAGCGGCGAGCGTGGCGGTATCACCACTTCGGCGAGACCGGAGGTGCGATTGAACAGCGTGCCGGTCACGTCGTCGGGCGCATCGGGCGTCCGGAAGGCAAGGTGCAGATCGGCGGCCAGTGCCCCCGCCGTTTCTGCGTCGCCGCGAATGATCAACAGGTCGCCCTCTGCCAGCACGGCACGCTGAACGGGCCCGTCGCGATCGCCGTCATGCACAGCCACCAGCGTGAGGCCCGGATAGCGTGACAGGTCAACCGTGTCCCGCGCGGCGCCGGCGAGCGGCGAATTCGACCGGATTCGTAACTGAAACAGGCCGTCATCCAGCCGGTACTGCTCGACCAGCGTCCGGGCGTGCTGGCTGAGATCGGATGGCAGCGAACGCCCGCTGCGGGTCGGCAGCAGGCGCTGGCCGAACAGCACGACGATTGCGATGGTGCCCAGCAACAGCGGGATACCGGCGATGGCGAAGGAAAACAGCCGGAACGGCGGCAATCCGTGGTCCATAGCGGCTTCGGACACCAGCAGATTGACCGGCGTGCCGGTCAGTGCCAGCAGCGAACCGGCATGCGCAGCAAACACCAGAGGCATCAGCAGTTGTGACGGGGCGCGCTTCAGGCGGACCGCCATCACGACGACGACTGGCAGCAATGCGGCAACGGCGCCGTTGACGCTGATCAGCGCGGTCAGCACGGCAACCAGCCCCATCATCAGGACCAGCAGGCGCGCCCGCGACTCACCCGCGCGGGCGATGAGACCTTGCCCGGCCCAGGCGGTGACGCCGGTGATGTCCAATCCTGCGCTGACAACGAACAGTGAGGCAATGAAGATCACCGCCGGGTCGCCCAACCCGCTCAGCGACTGCTGCAGCGTGGTTACGCCGGTGAAGTACAGTGCCAGCGCCGTGGCGAGGGACACCAGCACCACAGGGATGCGGTCCCAGATGAACAGGACCACAATCGCAATGACAATGGCAAAGGTGAGGGTGACCTGACTCATGGCGCGTGCCGGCAGAGCCGGTCTCTGAGCTGCCGCATGTCAGATCGCCTTCCGTTAAATGCCCAGGGGAATGTTCAGCAGGTACCAGAGGATCAGCATAACTGTCCATACAACATAAAGGATGGCGGTATAGGGCAGCATCATGGCCACCACGGTGCCGACGCCGGCGTCCTTTTGATATTTCTGTGCAAAGATGACGATCATGCCGAAATAGGGCATCAGCGGCGTGATGACGTTGCCCGGCGAATCGCCAACCCGATAGGCTGCCAGGACCAGCGCCGGCGCGACGCCCAGCTTGATGAACAGTGGCACGAAGATGGGCGCGAGGATGGCCCACTTCGCAATCGCGGCCGGGATGATCAGGTTGACCAGGGCGGTGATGAAGACGAACACGACTAGCAGCGGCAATGCGCCCATATTCGCCCGTTCAATCAGGTCGGACAGGTTGACTGCAGCGATGGTGGCCAGATTGCTGTAGTTGAAATGCGCCAGGAACTGGCTGATCACCAGGAACAGGAACAGCAACCCGCCCAGGCCGGAGAAGGTCTTGGTAATGGCGGCGATCGCCTGCGTCAGCGTATTGATCGTGCCGGCGCCACGGCCGTAGGCGTAACCGGTGGCGAAGAACACCACGGCGATCAGCACGATCAGGCTGTTCATCAGCGGCGAATCGCCGATCAGCGCGCCGGTGGCTGGATTACGCAGCGGCGACCAGGATGGCCAGCACAGCAGCGCAATCACCGCCAGTGTCATTACCAGCGCCAGCGTCGCGTTGCGCAGGCCGCGCGCTTCCTTCGCCGGGTCGGCGGTGTTGGCGTCCGCCACCGCATCGCCGGTATAGGCGCCTAGCCGGGGCTCGATCACCTTCTCAGTAATAAGAGTGCAAATGATGCACAGCAGGATACTCGATGCGATCGAGAACCAGATATTCGCCGTCAGATAGAGTGAAGTGTTTGGATTAAGCAAATGGATCGCGTCATTGGTGATCTCGGTCAGCACGCCGTCGATCGGCGTAATGATCAGGTTGACGTTGAACACCGCCGCCACGCCGGAAAACGCGGCAGCCAGCCCGGCAATCGGGTGCCGGCCTAGGCTGAGGAACGCCGCCGCGCCGAGCGGGATCAGCACGAGGTAGCCGGCGTCCGAGGCGACCGAGGACAGTACGCCCATGGCGACAATGATGAAGGTGATCAGCCGCCGCGGCGCTACGGCCACGATCTTGCGGATCAGTGCGGCGACCAGGCCTGCCTCTTCGGCAAGGCCAACACCGACCATGGCGACCAGGATAACGCCGACCGGCGTGAAGCCCAGGAAGTTCCGCACCACCGAAGTGATGATGAATCGCAACCCGTCCGGCGTCAGCAGGCTGTTCACCGTCGCCGTTGCGTCCAATACCTTGTGCGAAACCGGGTCCACCACCTGGTAGGTCACGCTCGTTCCCAGCATGTGGAAAAGCTGCGACAGCACGATGACGATTGCCGACATGATCAGGAAGATGATGGCCGGGTGCGGCACTTTGTTGCCGATGACCTCGACCGCATCCAGCAGCTTCTGTAGAAACGTCTTACGGGACGGTGCGATTGCGCTCATGGGAGCGTCCTCCAGGCACAACTAATCATCAGAAACGTCCCACCACCGCGCCGACTACGCGATTTGCCACACCCAGGCCGGCGCCGGCGCTGCCGGCCGCGTTTGACCCGCCGAACAGGTCGCGGCGGGTGTAGATATACTCCAGGCCAACATCAATGTAGCCGCTAGCGAACGTGCCGTTGCGGATAGTTCCGAACGGGCTCCAGATCAGGTTCACGAAGACCTGCTGCAGGTCGTGGTTCAGGCCGAGGGCCGAGGCGGAGCCGGGGATGAACTCCAGCGCGTAGGACGGGTAGTCCTGCCGCGCGTAGGAGTAGGCGAAATTGCTGCGCAGTTGCGGCGTCCAGAAGCGCCGGTAGGCCGCGATGACGCCGTAGGCCGGCAGCGGGTCCAGGCTGCCACCGACGACGCCCGGCAGTCCGATATTCGACAGCGCGTCCTGCCCTGCTGTGTTGCCGACGAAGTAACGGCCCATGCCTTGGCCGTAATAGGCCATGCCGGTAATTGTGTCCGGGCCGAACCCGTCCCAGATCCACCGCATCGGCACGGTGACATGGGCAGCGAGGCCCCAGCCGGTGGCATTCAGGTTGAGGTTGGGGGGTGAAAAAGCTGTGCCGGCGGTGCGGATGCTCAGGCGCCGCAGCATGCCACGCATGTCGGCAACCAGTCCGTCATTGCGGTAGGTCACCCGTCCCAGCACGTCAGGCATGCTGGTGAAGGACGGGCTGGCGCCGCCGTTCAGGTTGGTGTTTGGATTGAACACGCCGTTGACGGCGGTGTACTGCGTGTCCGGTGCCTCCAGCGACACCATGCCGGTCAGCCCCGGTGCCAGCCGTCCCGTCATGCGGACCTGCGCCTGGCGGATAAAGGACTGGTTCAGGTTGGTGGCATCAATAATGGTCTCGAAAATGCCATCGTTCCACAGGCTGTTGGCCTGGCCGGCAAGAACGCGGAACTCTTCGGTGCCGAGTTCGAACCAGGCCTGTCGCAGGCGGAACAGGGCATTGTTGCTGGTGCCGCCGCCGAAATCACCCTCCAGGCGCGTTTCCAGCGTGCCCCAATCCGTTAGCGTGCGCGTATCGACGCCGATGCGGCTGAAGCGCGCCGTCATGCCGAAGTCGCCGCCCTGCTGGTCGGCGGCGCTGTTATTCAGCGGAATGGTCTGCGCCGTCGGCACATCGGTCTGGTTCCGGCCGTTCATGTCGTACCAGCCGGAAACCTTGGCGAAGCCGTAGACGCGCACCTGCGACTGTGTGCCGGGAATGCGGATGGCGAGGCCCGGCAGGTCGGAGCGCAGCGCATCTTCGTTCTCAAACTGCGAGCCCATCGGCTCCGGCGGATCCAGGCCGGGGATGTTCGGGTTGAAGGCCGCGGCGATGGCGGCGGCCGTTGTCTTGCTGGCATCCGCTTGTGCCGCTGACGTTGGTGGTGCTGCCGGAGCCGTAGCGGCAGCGGGCGGCGCTGCTGCGACGGCAGAGGGCGGCATTGGCTGCGGCGCCGGTCTAGGTGCCGCAGGGACTTTCGGCGGTGCGGCGGCAACTTTGCGGGGTTGGGATGTCGGCTGGCTGGTGGATTTGAGCTGACCTTCCAACTGGTCGACGCGGCGCTGGAGTTGGTCGATTTTGCGGATCAGGTCTTCGACCGATGGTTGCTGCGCCAGCGCGGAGCCGGCGGCTGCCAGCCAGGCCGCAGCACCTAGAACGATGTATCGATCGCGCCGCACAATCCCTCCCAGTCTGCCGTGCCACCCGCCTGCTGTTCGCCGTCCGGCACACGGGAGCCGCGCCCGCAACCGCTGGTCGGGAGTTTAGGGACCGTTGCCTGGATGGGTGCGTGCCACCTATCCCATCGTTGTTCAGGGTGTTCCAAAGAGACCGGCGCGTTGGCCGTAGCCGGAGCGGGACCGCGACGCCCGCCGATCAACAGATTGTATGAGAGGCAGCAGCAGCTTGTCCGCGACCTGCCCGGTCCGTCCGGCTGGCGTTGAATCGGCTGCGATGAACCCAGCGCGGCGTTACCCCTCTTGTGTCGTTGCCGTCCTGGCGCGACCTGGTCGCACATCGCCGGACGCATCGCGCGGTCGGGCGGGCCGCGGGCGGCCACAGGGTGCACCAGCGACCAAGTCCGGTAGTTCGACATCACCGCAATGCCGCATCTACATCACCTGTTATGATTGACTTGAATCAATGGCATGCCGGTGCCGCCGGCGTAGCACAACCCGGCCGCCCCTGAGGCAACCCAGGCAAGCGGCGCGACGCCCGGCTGAACGGACGTAGCCTAGACATCTGACGGTCCCGCTGGTGCCTCCGGCGCGCCCGACGCCCATGGGATACCTGTCGTGGCCGCCATCCCGAGATACCGAACCACCTCTGCTCCAGCTCTATTGTCCGCCGGCTTTCGGCCGTTCTTCCTGCTTTCGGCCGTATGGTCCGCCGGCGCGGTGGTGCTATGGCTGCTCCTGCTCGACGGGCTGACCGGCCTGCCAACGGCAATGCCGCCGGTGCTGTGGCACGCCCATGAGATGGTCTTCGGCTACGGTGCCGCCACGGTCGCTGGGTTTCTGCTGACCGCCGTGCCCAACTGGACCGGCCGGATGCCGCTGCAGGGACTACCGCTGGGGATTCTGGTGTCGCTCTGGCTGGCAGGCCGCCTGGCCATGCTGATCGCGGGTGGCGGCGCGCTGAGCGCGGCGGTCGATCTAGCCTTTCCAACGGTTTTCCTGCTCGCCCTCGCGCGGGAAATCGTCGCTGGCCGCAACTGGCGAAATCTTCCCGTGCTGGGTGCGCTCGGCATGCTGCTGCTGGCAAACCTGCTTATGCATTTGGGCACGATGGGAAGCCAAGCGCTCGCACTGACCGGAGCGCATCTGGGCGTTGCCACGCTGCTTGCCCTGATCACGCTGATCGGCGGACGGATCATTCCCAGCTTCACCCGCAACTGGCTGGTGAAGCGGCATCCCCAGGGCTTGCTGCCCGCGCCGTTTGGTGCCGTCGACAAGGCCGCGCTGGCCAGCACAGTGGCGGCTCTCCTCTTGTGGACTGCCGCCCCGGACATGCTGGCGACGGCGGGGCTGCTGGTTGTTGCCGGCTGCGCAAACCTCGTACGGCTGTTCCGCTGGCGTGGCCTGGCGACCGTGAGCGAGCCGCTGCTGGCCGTCCTGCATCTCGGCTATGCCTGGGTGGCGGTTGGCCTTGTGCTGCTGGGCGTCAGCCGCTGGCTCCCCGGCCTGCCGCCGACAGCGGCGCTGCATGCGTTGACCGTCGGCGCGATCGGCACGATGACGCTTGCGGTGATGGCGCGCGCTTCGCTCGGCCACACGGGCCAGGCCCTGACCGCGGGCCCTGGTTGTGTGGCGGTCTTCGCACTGGTCACAATGGCCGGCGTGCTGCGACTGGCCGCACCGCTCGACATGGCGGCCTATCAGGTCCTGCTGATCCTGTCCGGGCTGGCGTGGAGCAGTGGCTTCGGCCTGTTCGCCTTCCTGTTCACACCATTGCTGGCCAAGCCGCGCCAGCGCCAGGCGCCGACGGCCGGTTGAACCTGCGCAATGCTGCTGGCCCGTCTGACGCCGATCCGGCGCACGCCGGGTGCCGGCTCCGTGCTGCTCGTCCCCATTCCTGCCGGCCGTTCGTGCCATTCCAACTCCCAGCCGGCAACCAATCAATGCATCAGAAAAACAATATGGTGTGCTGGCACTGCATGCTGCTGCCTGCGCCGTGACGATGGCCATCCAGGGAAGGAATGCGGTTGCTATGTCGTTTCGCCATGTTTCACTATGACCGGCCGCGGGCCCGGACGCCTGCATTGCAGGTGACCGGCATCGTTGTGGCTTCCGTGCATGCTCCGGAAAATTCGATTGCGCCTGCAACTTTTATGTTGCGACCTCCCCCTGTAATCGCAATGCTCGCCAGCATTGCAAGGCATGTCGGAGTATGTTCCGAATACGATACAGGCAGCGTGCTGCCGCGCGGGGCGGGAGCAAAAGTGAAACAAAAATTGTCACTTCTTGGCACGAGTCACGCTGTGGCACGGCATGATCTCGCTGGCGACCAGGCCGCTTGGGTCAACCGCGCAGCCAGCCGTGTCCTCCGTCTTGCAATGCTCCTGCTTTGTCTGGTGTTTGTGCTGGTGTCGCCGGCGCGGGCAGACAGCAAGCTCGCAGACTTCCTCTCGAACGTGGCGCCAAGCGATCTCGTGCCGGGGGCGGACCAATTTGGTCCCGCTGAAGGCCAACCAGCCGTCGCGGCCGCAATCGCCGGGGACCGCGTATTAGGATATGTCTTCGTCAACGCCGACTGGGTTAATGCCACCGGATATTCGGGGCGGCCGATCCAGATCCTTGTCGGGCTTGCGCCGGATGGCCGCATCACCGGCGCGCGGCTGATGGAACATCATGAGCCGATCGTTCTGATCGGCATTCCGCCCGCCAGGATCGCCAGTTTCATCAACGGCTATGTCGGCCGCAACGCGCTGGAACTGTCGCATGCGGGACCCTCTGTCAGGCCGGTCGTGGACATCGTCAGTGGCGCGACTGTAACGGTTGCGGTGATCGGCGACAGCATTCTTCGCTCCGCCGTCCGCGTCGCACGCGCCAAAGGCATGGAGGGATCCGCGCAGACCACGCCGAGGGCGCAGCGTAGCCTGGATATGAGCGTGACCGGGGTCGAGGACTGGCACGGACTGGCCGGCGACGGCTCCATCCGCCGCCTGAGCCTGTCAGTCGGCGACGTCAACGATGCCTTCACCAAGGCGAACAACCCCGATGCCGCGGCGTACCCGGAATCCGCCTCACCCGACGACAGTTTCGTCGATCTCTGGATCGGCCTGGCCAGCGTTCCCGCCATCGGCCGCAGCCTGCTCGGAGACGACGGCTATGAGCGCCTGCGCCAACGGCTGCAACCCGGTCAGCAGGCCATCCTGGTGGCGGCCAACGGCGCCTACTCCTTCAAGGGCTCCGGCTATGTCCGTGGCGGCATCTTCGACCGCATCGAACTGATCCAGGGCGACACCAGCATCCGGTTCCGTGATCGTAACCATGTCCGTATCGGTGGCCTGGATGCTGCGGGCGCGCCGTCGTTCCGGGACGTGGATGTTTTCATCGTGCCTGAGGGCATAACGATCGACCCGACGGAGCCGATGCGTCTGCAACTGCTGGTGCAGCGGGCCTGGGGCGCGCATGACAAGGCGTTCCTGACATTCGACGTCGGCTACCAAACGCCGGACCGGTATCTGGCGCCGCTGCCCGCGAAGCCGGCCGCACCGGCCGTGCGGGCGCCGGCGACCGATCTTGCCGAACCGCCGCTCTGGCAGCGCATGTGGCTCGACCATATTGGGCAGATCACCATCCTCTCGGCTGCCCTGATCGTTCTGACTGCAATCTTTTTCTTCCAGGACTGGCTTGCCGCGCGGCCGCGGCTGCATCAGGGCATACGCCGAGCCTACCTGCTGTTCACCCTAGTCTGGCTGGGCTGGTACGCACAGGCGCAATTATCGGTGGTGAACGTGCTGGCGTTCCTGAACGCCCTGCGCACGGATTTCAACTGGGACTACTTCCTGATGGCGCCGCTGATCTTCATCCTGTGGTTCGCCACGGCGGCGTCGTTGCTGTTCTGGAATCGCGGCGCCTTCTGCGGTTGGCTCTGCCCGTTCGGCGCGTTGCAGGAGTTCCTGAACCAGATCGCTCGTTGGCTGAAAGTGCCGCAGCTTCGCATTCCCTACGGCGTGCACAGCCGCCTCGTGGCGCTGAAATACATCATCTTCCTCGTGCTGTTCGGGATTTCCCTCAGCGCGCTGGCGACGGCGGAACAACTGGCCGAGATCGAGCCGTTCAAGACCGCAATCATCCTGCGCTTCGCGCGGTCCTGGCCGTTCGTGCTCTATGCCGCCGCCCTCCTGGCCGCAAGCCTGGTCGTCGAGCGGTTCTTCTGCCGCTATCTCTGCCCGCTTGGCGCCGCTTTGGCGATCCCGGCGCGGCTGCGCATGTTCGAATGGCTGCGGCGCTATCGCGAATGCGGCAACCCGTGCCAGCGCTGCGCAAATGAATGCCCGGTCGAGGCCATCCATCCGGAAGGCCATATCAATCCCAACGAATGCATCCAGTGCCTGCACTGCCAAATGCTCTATCACCATGACCAGAAATGCCCGGTGGTGATCGCCCGGCGGCAGAAGCGCGAGCGGCGGGAGGCACTGTCTTCCGGCGCACCCGCGCTGCCAAAGGCGCCCAACACGGTCATCCGCCACGTCCAGGGTGGCGGCATCTAGCTCTTGAAATCTGAAGCCAAGTTACGGAGACATTGATGTCCGATCCCGCTGATACCGAACACACAGGCAATGAACCTGCCGGTCTGGGCCGCCGTGGCTTGCTGGGTACCTCCGCGCTAACGGGGCTGGCCGGGCTGGTTGCCGGCGGCGGCTCCGTCGCGGCGTTCCGCGAGGCCATGGCGCAGCAGCGCCAGGCCGCGGCAAGTAACGCCGCCGAGGTGAAGCTCGGTGACCTCGATGAGTATTACGGCTTCTCCTCCAGCGGCCAGACCGGCGAGGTACGGATCATTGGCCTGCCGTCCTCGCGTGAATTGATGCGGATCCCGGTATTCAACCGCTGCAGCGCCACGGGGTGGGGCATTACCAATGAAAGCCGCAAGATCTTGACAGAAGGCCTGTTGCCGCAAACCAAGGAGTTCCTGGCCAAGCGCGCCGGCGGCTACGACTATTACAACGGCGACGCGCACCACCCGCATATGTCGTTCACCGACGGCACCTACGACGGGCGCTATCTGTGGATCAACGACAAGGCCAATTGCCGCGTCGCCCGCATCCGCTGCGATGTTATGAAAACCGACAAGATCATCGAGATTCCCAATGCCTCAGACATCCACGGCCTGCGACCACAGAAATTTCCGCGCACGGGTTACGTCTTCGCCAACAGCGAGCACGTCATTCCGATCCCAAACGACGGCAAGGGCGTGCTGGACGACCCGAAGAACTACTGGTCGGTCTTCACCGCGATCGACGGCGACAAGATGGAGGTTGCCTGGCAGGTGCTGGTGGACGGCAACCTGGACAACACTGACGCCGACTACCAGGGCAAATACGCCTTCTCCACCTGCTACAATCCGAACAAGGGCACTACGGTCGCTGAAATGACCGACCATGAGCAGGCCTGGGCGGTGGTTTTCAACATCAAGCGCATCGAGCAGGCGGTTGCCAGCGGCGACTACAAGGAAATGGGCGGCGTCAAGGTCGTCGATGGCCGCAAGGGCTCGAAATATACGCGGTACATACCGGTGCCGAACTCGCCGCATGGTTGCAACACCGCGCCTGACGGCATCCATGTCACCTTCAACGGCAAGTTGTCGCCGACGGTCACGGTGATCGACGTCCGCAAGCTGGATGATCTGTTCGATAACAAAATCAAGGAACGTGACATCGTTGTCGCCGAACCGGAGCTGGGGCTCGGGCCGTTGCATACGGCCTATGATGGGCGCGGCAACGCCTACACCACCGTCTTCATCGACAGCCAGATGGTAAAGTGGAACATCGACCTGGCGAAACGCGCCTTCAAGGGCGAGAAGGTCAACCCGATCATCCAAAAGCTGGATGTGCACTACCAGCCCGGCCACAACCATACCTCGATGGGCGAGACCAAGGAAGCCGATGGCAAATGGCTCGTTTCACTCAACAAGTTCTCCAAGGATCGGTTCCTCGACACCGGCGTGTCAAAGCCGGACAACGACCAGCTCATCGACATCTCCGGCGACCAGATGAAGCTGGTGCACGATGGGCCGGTCTATGCCGAACCGCACGACATCTGCATCGTCCATAAGTCGAAGGTGAAGCCGATCAATATCTGGAAGCGCAACGACCCGCGGTGGGAAGAGGCGCGGCAGCAGGCGGCCAAGGACAGCGTCAAGCTGGAAGAAGCCGCCAACGTCATCCGCGATGGCAACAAGGTGCGGGTCTACATGACGTCGGTCGCACCGACCTACAGTCTGGACAAGTTCGAGGTGAACCAGGGCGATGAGGTCACGGTCTACGTCACCAACATGGATGAGGTCGACGATTTGTGCCACGGCTTCACCCTGGTGCGGCATGGCATCGCGATGGAGATCGGGCCGCAGGAGACGGCGTCGGTGACGTTCGTCGCCGACCGTCCCGGCGTGCACTGGTGGTACTGCCAGTGGTTCTGCCATGCGTTGCACATGGAAATGTCGGGCCGCATGATCGTGCATCCGAAGACCGCATGAGTCCGGTCGCGCGCGCCGTCTTGCTGGCACTGGCCGTCGCACTGCCCGGTGCGGCGTCCGAAGCGGCGCGCGCGGCCGTCCTGCCGGTGGAACCGGGTCGTCTGCAGGACGTGGTGGCGCACGCCGCACCTGGGGACGTCCTGCGCCTGGTGCCCGGCATCCATCACGGAAACGTCACGATCGACACGCCCGGCATCACGCTCGAGGGGCAACCGGGCGCCGTGATTGATGGCGGCGGCCAGGGCCGCACCATCTGGGTGCGGGCGCCGGACGTCACGCTACGCCGCCTGACGATTCGTCATTCCGGTCTCGATCTGCCCGCGATGGATGCCGCAGTGTTCCTCGACAAAGCGGCGGC
>JAFEFW010000399.1 GCA_018240405.1 Pseudomonadota bacterium | reverse complement strand
GCTGCCCGGCTGCGGCTGGTGCATCCGCGGCAATACTGGTGGGCGGGCGAGCAGATGGCGCCGCAATCCGATTCGGGATTCTTGCTCAGGGCGGGCTCAGGGCTTGTTCAACAACAAATGAATCTGTTTTCGGCGTGTAACAAGTCCTATGCCATGGGTTTGAGCGGCAGCCTTGTCGGCGTGCTGACGCACTGATCTGCCGACGCTGCCTCAGAACCCAGTGCTCGCGCCGTTTAAGGCGACCGTGCGTATATACGGCCACCCTGTAGCACTACCTCGCAACATTGCGTATGCCGGCTTTCAGCCGCGCGCGGCTGGTCGTCCAGGGTCCATTTCGGGTCGAAACCGGATCTTATACCACCTGCACATCAGGAGATGCGCAGACGCACGACAGTCTGCCGCGACCACTATCAATCGATCAAAGACAGCACTGTGAACATTTTCCTTGCATCCTGTGCGACTTCCGGCTAATGAGAACATAACACGAACATCGAAGGCCCCACCGATGCCCACGACCCGTACCGCCGAACCCACCTTCACCACCGAAAAACCCTATCTCCTCGCCCGCATCGCCGGCGACCTCGCCCCCACCCTCGCCGACAAGCCCGCGGACCGTACCCACGCGCTGCAAATGGCCTGGCGCATCGTCCGCTCCTACCAGCCTGCCACCGAGGCCGAGGTGCTCGGCGCCGCCCGCATCGCCTCGCTGTCGATGATGCAACTCGACCTGACGCGGGAAGCGACGCAGCAGGCGGACCTGACCCCGACGATGAAGCTGAAGTTCGCCCGCACCGTCGTCGCGTTGAACAGCGCCGTCAGCCAAACCGAGCGCTCCCTGGACCGCCGCCAGCGGGTCGAGGAGCGCCGCCCGCTCGACCAGCAGCCGGTCGAGCCGGAGCGGATCAACCGCACCTCCAATGAAAAAGCGGTGGAGGACGCCTTCGTCGCGGCTGGTATGGAAGAGTACGAACTCATGCGCGCCGTCATGCGGCAGCAGCAGCAAGCCGCCAGTCCGCAGCAGCAGCAGGCCGCGCCGCCCGCACCGCCGCGCGCCACACCCGTCGCCGATCCGGTGACGCCGCCGGCCGAGACGGCCACGCCCACGCCGCCACCCGGCCGCCCCGACATAGCCGAGGCGTTCGCCCGCCACATGGGCGCAGTGCGCGCGCAACACCATGAGGCCCTGCGTGCCGCCGCCGCGCCGGCTGCCACCCCCCGCACGCCCGGCGCCGGCCCCCGCCCGCCGGAGAGCCGCGCCGCCGGCGCGGGATAAGTGCGTCCACACCGTTACGGTGGATGAAGGCCACGCCTTTCTCGTCATGACGGGAGCCATAGCGCCCTTCCCCGCCATGACGATCGTGATGCGAACCGCTCCTCATCCTACCACTGGCGCCACCTCCTGCATGAACCGGGACATCTCGTCCTTCACCTGCGCATGCGGCTTCAGGCCGACGTTGAAATACAGGATCACCTCGTCGAACCCGGCCTCCCGCACCTTGCCCAACACGTCCTGGATGTGCGCCGGTGGACCGAGCAGCACGGAATTCTCGCCCAGATCCTCCGGCCGCACGGAGTGCAGCCGCTCCACCATCTGGATGAAATACCGGTAGCTCGGCGGCGTCGTGGCAGGATCGCCGGGGAAGGCCGGGATCACGCACTCCTTGTAGTAGCGGATCTGCCGCGCCCGTGCCTCAGATTCCGATGTAGGATCATCGGCGAAGTGGATGAAATAGCTGCACATCAGCCGCTGCGGCTGTGTGCCGTAGCGGGCGCAGGTTTCGTGATACAGCTCCGCCACCTGTCGCAGGCCGCCATAGCTCATGGCTGCGGCGAACGGCGCCACCACCAGCCCGCAGCCGAGCCGCGCCGCCAGTTCGATCGAGGGCTTTGAGAAGGAGGCGACGTAGGACGGCAGCGGACGCTGCACCGGCTTCGGCGTGATGCTGACATCCTGGAACCGGTAGTGCCGCCCGACATGGGAGATCGGGCCATCCGCCTGCCAGAGCCGGCGCACCACCTCCATCCCCTCCTCGAAGATCGACTGGTTGTGGTCGAAGTCGATGCCCAGCGGCTCGTATTCGCGCCGGTCATAGCCGCGGCCAGCGGCCCAGTCGACGCGCCCACCGCTCAGCAGGTCCAGCGTCGCCCATTGCTCCGCCACGCGGATCGGGTGGTGCAGCGGCAGCACGGTCACCGCCGGCGCCAAGCGGATGCGCCGGGTGCGGGAGGCGATCCAGGACAACACGAGGTCTGGGCAGGACAGCACGCCCAGACTGTTGAAGTGGTGCTCGCCGATCCAGGCCGAGTGCATGCCGATCGCCTCGGCGTGCAGCGCCTCATCCACTATGTCGGCGATGAATGTGTTGGCCGGTCGCGTGTTGTCGCGATACGCGTTGTCGCTCAGCGTGAAATAGCCGAACTTCATGACGACCTCCCCTGTCGTGTGGGGAGT
This sequence comes from Pseudomonadota bacterium, assembly GCA_018240405.1. Lineage (GTDB taxonomy): Bacteria > Pseudomonadota > Alphaproteobacteria > Acetobacterales > Acetobacteraceae > Rhodopila. Next base: position 702 of record JAFEFW010000399.1, on the reverse strand, counting down.
ATCCGCTACCGCGGCGCCGGGCGCTACATGCCGCCGGCTTGGAACCAGGACTACATACCAAGCGCGCGGCGATACACGTCCAGCAGTGTCTCCAGTTCCTCGACCTCGGCCGGTTCCTGTTTGCGGATGCGGATCAGCTGGCGGATCACCTTGACGTCGAAGCCGGCGGATTTCGCCTCGGCGTAGATGTCCTTGATGTCGTTGCCCAGCGCCTTGCGTTCTTCCTCCAGGCGCTCGATCCGCTCAATGATGCTGCGCAGACGGTCGGCGGCGACGCCACCGGTCTTGATCTCCTCTTCCGTCACCGCCTTGGCCATCGTTCCGCATCTCCGAGCAAGCAGGGCGGGCGGGGATACCTGCCCTGCCCGGGCCGGTCAATGGAAACGTCGGCCGATGGGCCGAGGCAGGAGGCGGCGGCGGTGGGGGCGCCGCCGCCTCCTTGTCCGCATCAGGCGGCAGGTAGGCGCCGGCGGCGGATGGCGGTGGTGGCGGCAGGGCCGGCCACCGGGATGGCGAGGGACGCAGGGTCGGATGGCAGCGAGCAGGCGGCGGCCCATGTGGCGCGCTGGGTGCTAGCCCAGGTGCCTGATGTGCCGCCGCCGCTCATACGATCCGCACCCCCACAGCCCATGTGGGAGAGACGCCAGGACGCCCGCCGCTATTCCATGCCGATCCGAAAAATTGTGGCGCGCCAGCCCCGGC
>JAFEFW010000398.1 GCA_018240405.1 Pseudomonadota bacterium | reverse complement strand
CGGCACTGGCCAGTGCCGCGCGACGGGTTACTACCATGGGGATGCCTTCTATGATTTGACCAATGGACAGCCGCCCTTATCGAGCGGACGGAACGCTTCCCCCGCCGGTGTCGTCGCGACCGGCTTGTAGTAATCCCAAGGCCCCTTGCTCTCCGAGGGCTTCTTCACCTCCCACAGATAGGAGGGGTGGATCTTGCGGCCATCCTCGCGGATGCTGCCGGGGCCGAAACAATCATCATCCGTCGGTGCCGCCTTCATGCGCGCGATCGTGGCGGCGCCGTCGGCCTTTGCCTGGGCAATGCCCATCGCGCTGGCGACTTTCAGGTAGTGCATGGTCGCGGAATAGACGCCAGCCTGTATCATCGTCGGACGCGCACCGTTCATCCGTGGCGAATAGCGGTTGGAGAAGGCGCGGGACCGGTCGTTCATGTCCCAGTAGAAACTGTCGGTCAGCACGATCCCCTGCGCCACGTCCAGGCCCAGTGAATGGACGTCAGTCAGGAACAGCAGCAACCCGGCCAAGCGCATTTTGATGCCGAATTCCTTCGACTGCTTGATGGCGTTAATCAGGTCGGTGCCAGCATTTGCCAGGCCCAGTACCTTGGCGCCGCTGGCCTGCGCCTGGATCAGATAGGACGAAAAATCGGTCGTACCCGGGAACGGGTAGGCGACGCTGCCGACGACTTTCCCCCCCTTCTCGTTGACGAAGGCGGTGGTGTCGCGCTGCAACGCCTTACCGAAGGCGTAGTCGGCGGTGATGAAGAACCAGGAGTCGCCGCCGGCCGTGACCATGGCGCCGCCCGTCGATTTCGCCAACATGTAGGTGTCGTAGACCCAGTGAACGGTGTTGGCATTGCACGCGGGCCCGGTCAGGTCGGAGGTCGCGGCGCCAGTGTTCAGGTAGACTTTGTTCTTCTCCTTGGCGATATTGGCCACCGCCAGGCCGACGCCCGAATTCGCCACCTCGACCAGCATGTCAACGCCGTCGCGATCGAACCACTGCCGCGCGACCGTCGTGCCGACATCGGGCTTGTTCTGGTGGTCGGCGAACAGCACTTCGACATCGAAGCCCTTGCCGGACACCCCGAACTCCTCGATCGCCTGCTTTGCGGCGGCGATCGCGCCAGGTCCAGCCAGCTCCTTATACGGGCCTGACATGTCGGTCAGGCAGCCAATCTTCAGCATGGGCTTGCCCTGCGCTCGCGTGGTGCCTGCCCCAAGGACGGCGGCCGAGGCAAGACCACCAAGCGCCACGCCGCGGCGTGAGATTTTCATGGCATATTCTCCGATCCGGAATTAGTCGCTTCCCGGTTGATCCTGGCCATGCGGTTGTATTGCGGGGTGACGCGCCAGGTCATCGTCGCCCAGCCGGTTCAGACGCCGAGATACTCGTGCAGCTTGTCCATGCTGGCCTCGAGTTTTTCGTTCGGAATCATGTCGACAACTTTGCCGTGCTCCATCACGTAGTGCCGGTCGGCCACGGTGGAGGCAAAACGGAAGTTCTGCTCGACCAACAGGACGGTGAAGCCGCGATTCTTGATCTCGCGGATGGTACGTCCGATCTGCTGCACGATCACCGGCGCGAGGCCCTCGGTCGGCTCATCCAGCAGCAGCATCTTGGCGCCAGTGCGCAGGATGCGCGCGATAGCCAGCATCTGCTGCTCACCGCCCGACAGCCTTGTGCCATGCGCGGTCTTGGCGCGTTCCTTCAGGTTCGGGAACAGCGAGTAGATCGTCGGGATGTCCAGCCCGCCCGGCGCCACCACCGGCGGCAGCATCAGGTTTTCCGTCACCGACAGCGAGCCGAAGATCGCCCGCTCCTCAGGGCACAGCGCGATGCCAGCCCGAGCGATGTGGTTGGGCGGCAGGTTGACCATTTCCGCGCCGCGGAATTTCACCTGGCCCTCCCGCCGCGGGACCAGCCCCATGATCGACTTCATCGTCGTTGTCTTGCCGGCGCCGTTGCGGCCCAGCAGGGTGACCACCTCGCCCTCGCGCACCTCGAAATCGACGCCGTGCAGGATATGGCTTTCGCCGTACCAGGCATTGAGGTTCCTGATCTCAAGCATCAGCGGTTCCCAGGTAGGCGGCGATCACTTCCGGGTTCTTCGACACGGTTTCGTATGGGCCTTCGGCAAGGATGCGGCCGCGGGTCAACACCGTCAGCTTGTCGCAGAGCCCTTCGACCACTGACAGGTTGTGCTCGACCATCAGGATGGTGCGGCCAGCGCGGATTCGCCGGATCAACTCGACGATGCGGTCGACGTCGCCATGCGCCATGCCGGCGGTGGGCTCGTCCAGCAGCATCATTTCTGGCTCCAGCGCCAGTGTCGTGGCGATTTCCAGCGCCCGCTTCTGGCCATAGGCCATATCGGCAACGACGGTATCCGCGAAGCCGGTCAGGCCCACGTCGAACAGAAGCTCGCGCGCGCGATCGTCATAGACGCTCAGCGCCTTTTCAGAGCGCCAGAAGTCGAAGCTGGCGCCGCGGGCGCGCTGCAGCGCCAGTCGCACATTTTCCAGCGCCGTTAAATGGGGGAACACAGCCGAGATCTGGAAGCTGCGCACCAGGCCCAGCCGGGCAACCATGGCCGGCTTCATGCCGGTGATGTCGCGGCCGTTGAAGATGATCTTGCCGTTGGTCGGCGGCAGGAACGAGGTGAGCAAATTGAAACACGTGGTCTTGCCCGCTCCGTTGGGTCCGATCAGCGCGTGGATGGTGCCCCGCTCGACGCGCAGATCGACTCCGTCAACGGCCCTGAAGCCGCCGAACTCCTTGGTCAGGCCCTGTGTCTCCAGGATGGTGTCTGTCACCCCGGACGTCTCCTTAAAGTTTGGCTTCGTAAAAATCGTGGCGGCGTGTTGCATAGACTTTCGTCACGCGCAAGGCCGCTCTGAGGCGATTGCAATGATCGGCGACAATTGGGATGCGCTGCATGGTCCCGCGGTATGCAACTCGTGGTTGCTCTGCCGCTACCTCAGGCGAAAGACAGGAAGATTTCAGCGCCTGACGCATAAATATAATGCTGCGCTGCGGTATTCTTCTCTGAGCAGCAAAGGTCCATTTGCGCGGTCAACAAAGGCGGCCTCGTGTCGCCCGCCAATGGAGACCTTGGACGTGAAGTACCTGATCCGCATCGCCATGACGGGCCTGAGC
>JAFEFW010000397.1 GCA_018240405.1 Pseudomonadota bacterium | reverse complement strand
CAATGGTCGACCATGCCGACCCAGGTGGCAGCCGCCGCACCGATGGCCCAGCCAATGACCGGCGTTGCGGCCTCGATCAGACCAAAGATGACGCCGGTCCGGAGCACCTCGGACGCGCGCGGCCTGCCCAGCGCCGCGCCTTTGCCAAGCGACGCCGCGAAGGCATCCATGGACATGCTGAATGCGAGAACCGTCAGGGCCGCAGCATTCATCCCAACCTCCTGGTGAGCGGCGTCCGCTCCGCAGGGCGCTGCGAAGCGGCCGGTCTCGCCACAAGGTTTCCAACCCCTCGGCCGCACCATGCGCCGCGGCGCAGGTCTGTTGACGCGGCCCTGCCCGAAGGCACCGGCTACTCCCCGACGCAGCCGGGGTAGGCCGGTGATGCCGGACTGTCACGTATCCTTTTCGCAATGAAGATGCGCGCTCTACAACCTGTAGCCGGTGTTACATCGACGGCAAGCCGGGATCAGCCGATCTCTCCAGCCGCAGATGCGGGCGCGCGTAGCGACGGCGGTGGTCTGCGAGAAAGTGCTCAGCCAGCAGCGGCGACTAAGCGGATGTCGACCCCTACATTCGCGCACCGCACCCGGAGGACGCACCCTTCAGCGGTGATGTCGGCAATTGCCGCACCACGCTGGGGAACCTCCCCGGTACGACCCACCGGCGGCGCCATGGCCACGGCGCCGACCGATCGTCTCTAATCCGCGGCAAAGCCGAACGGCGCCCACGAGGCGTGTCAGGGAAGGCACGACCAAACCCAGCTGCCGCTGGTTAGCCAGCCCCGCCGGAGGACGAGAGCCAGGGGTCCGTTTCCCACAGCTTCGCCAGTATCGCCCGCTCCGCCTGCGCGTCGGCCAGCCAGCTTGCGCCGTCCTTCCAGGCCAGCAGATAGCCCTTCTCCTGTGCCTCGGCCTGGAACGCTTCATCCGCGGCGACCGCGCGCAGGGCAACCGCCAACTGCGCGACATGGTCGATCGGCGTGCCGGCCGGCACTGCGACACCGCGGGAGATGAAGGCCGACAACGGAATGCCAGCCTCATTCAGCACCGGCGTGTCCGGCAGCAGCCCGAAACGCCGCCTTGCGGCAATGCCGATTGCGGATAGCCTGCCGTCGCGGATGGCCTCGATCACGTCGGACAGGCCCAACGCCGCCGCCGAGACATTGCCGGCCAGCACCGCCTGCGCGGCGGCGGAGGCAGACGGAAACGTTACGATGTTCAACCGTGTCTGCGCCAGCGCCTGCAGCCGGAGCGCCGCGAGGTGCGACGGACTCCCGGCCTGGGGCGTGGCCAGCGGCACGGCATCGGCATCATCCGCCGCCCTGCGGATGATGTCCTGCACGGAGTCAACCGGATCGCTGGCCGGCGAGACGAAGGCCACCGGCTCGCGCTGCACTCGGCCGACGAGTTGCAGGCGCTGCATCAGGTTCGGATCGTCGCGGTCGATCATGCGCGCCACCAGGGTCGGCACCGAGATCCAACCGAAGACGGAGACTGAGGGCGATGCACTCGCCAGAGCCGACAGCATGGTCCAGCCGCCCTCACCGGGCAGATTGCGAATCCCAATAGCCAGTTGCGACGCATGACTTTGTAGACGGGTGGCGAAGGCGCGGCCGATGCGGTCGAGCCCGGAACCGGCGGCCGACCCGATCATCATCGTCACCGGCACAGGCTGCGCAAACCCGCTACGCGGCAACACCGCCGCCAGGCTCCCCAGCAAACCAGCTCTGCGTGTGATCACGGCGTGGTCGCAGGATTACCCTTGGCGGCAACGGGCGCGGCGGTATCCCGGCGCAGGCGGTGCTCACCAAGGAACAGCAGAATGGGCGCGGCGATAAAAATGGAGGACGAAGTGCCGACGACGATCCCGAACAGCATCACCCAGGCAAATCCCGAGATCGATTCGCCGCCGAACAGCGCCAAGGGCAGGCTGGCCAGGAACACGGTCATCGAGGTGCCCAGGGTCCGGTTCAGCGTTTCGTTGATCGACAGGTCGATCAGGTCCCGCAGCGGCATCGACTTGTACTTCCGCAGGTTCTCGCGGACCCGGTCGTACACGACGACCTTGTCGTTGGTCGAGTAGCCCAGAATAGTCAGAATCGCCGCAACCATCACAAGATCGAATTCGATACGGGTAATTGCCAGGAACCCGATCGCCTTCGTGATATCCAGGATCAGCGTCACCACCGCGCCAACGGCAAACTGCCACTCAAAGCGGAACCAGATATAGACCAGGATCATCACCAGGCTGATGCCCAGTGCCAGCAGGCCGTGGCGGAACAGTTCCGCCGAAACACTGGCGCCAACCGCATCCACGCGCATCAGCTTGGCCCCCGGCACGCCCTTCTCCAGCGCCGACCGCACCTTGCTGACCAGCGCCTGCGTCCCCGCCTCATCCGGCGGGGCGCCCAGGCGGATCAGCACATCGTCATCCCCGCCGAAACGTTGCACCCCCTGATCCGGAATCGACTCACGCGCCAGCGCGGAACGGATCTGCCCGAAATCAGCCGGGCCATTGGTCTGGATTTCCACCACCACGCCGCCCGAGAAGTCGATGCCCAGGTGCAGTCCGGGATAAAAAAACAGTACCACCGATGCGGTGGACAGCAATGCTGAAACGATCAGCCCCAGGTAGCGCCCGCGCATGAAGTGGATGCGGGTGTTGTCCGGCGCCAGGCGCATCATCGGTCGGAAGAACATGATCGGCCTCCTCAGACCGGCAACAGCTTCGGGCGGGTCCGCACATACCAGCGCGAAACAATCAGGCGCGTCAGCATCCAGTTGGTGAACAGCGTGGTGACGATGCCAACGGTAATCGTCACCGCGAAACCGCGCACCGGTCCGCTGCCGAACGCAAACAGCATGACGTGCGAGATGAACGCGGTCGCGTTGCTGTCAAAGATCGTCGTGTAGGCACGTTTGAAACCATGCTCCAGCGCCGCCAGCGGCGGACGCCCGGCCTTCTGCTCCTCCCGGATGCGCTCATTCACCAGGATGTTGGCGTCCACCGCCATGCCCAGTGTCAGCAGGATGCCGGCCATGCCGGGTAGCGTCAGCGTTGCCTCCAGCAGCGACATGATGGCCAGCATGAGGATCAGGTTGACGATCAGCGCGACATTCGCGAACCAGCCGAACAGCCCGTAGAAAATCCCCATGAAGGCG
>JAFEFW010000396.1 GCA_018240405.1 Pseudomonadota bacterium | reverse complement strand
TTCGACATCTTCCAGGGCGGTTTCGATGCGTCATGGGAACTCGACCTGTGGGGCCGCATCCGTCGTGCGGTGGAATCCTCCACCGCGTCCAGCACCGCCGCCGAGGAGGCGCAGCGGGCCGCGCTGCTGTCGACCCTGGCCGAGGTGGCGCGCGACTATATCGCGCTGCGCGGCACGCAGGCGCAGCTGCAGATCGCCCGCGACAACGTCAAGATTGCGCAGCAGAGCCTGTCGCTGACCCAGCAGCGCGCCGCCGGCGGCGTCACCACCGACCTCGATGTCGCCAACGCCTCGGCGCAGTTGCGGGCGACGCTGGCCGACATTCCGGTGCTGGAGCAGCAGGAGGCGGAACTCATTAACGCGCTGAGCTTCCTGCTCGGGCAGGCCCCAAACGCGCTGCGGGCGGATCTGGAGACGGCGAATCCGGTGCCGCCGGTGCCACGGCGCGTGCCGATCGGCATCCCATCGGAGCTGGCACGCCGGCGTCCGGACATTCGCGAGGCGGAAGCCAAATTGCACGCCGCCACAGCCGATATCGGCGTGGCACAGGCGGCATTCTATCCGGCGGTGACGCTGAACGGGTCCGTCGGCCTGCAGGCACTGCAGTTTGCCAAGGTGTTCGACCTCGACTCACGCCTTTACTCGCTCGGGCCCGGCGTCTCGGTCCCGCTGTTCGAAGGCGGCCGCCTCCGTGCCACACTGCAATTGCGGGAGTCGCAGCAGCAGGAGGCGGCGCTGATCTACCAGCGCACGGTGCTGCAGGCCTGGCGTGAGGTCGATGACGCACTGACGGCCTATCAGGCGCAGCAGGCCCGGCGTGACCAGCTGATCCAGTCGGTGGCCGACAACAAGCGGGCATTGGCGCTGGCGCAGGACCGCTACGCGACGGGTATCGCCAGCTTTCTGGATGTGCTGACGGCACAGCGCAGCCTGCTGCTGACGCAACTGGAGCTGCAGCGCAGCACGACAATCGTCTCCACCAACCTTGTCGCCCTGTACAAGGCGCTGGGCGGCGGCTGGGAGAAGGATCTGCCGTTGCAACAGACCGCGATGGCCAAGTAGCCCAATCCCAGGGCTGGCACGGCCCCGCCCGCCATCGTCATGGGCAGTCCTAAGCTGGCCAGCCACGACCCTACTGGGCAAATCCGCGGGCGTCCTTGGGGTTGACGCGACATCGTGGATGACCAGGACAGGCCCAGCCGATGACAGTAAAGCGGATGCTGGAGCGGGCGATGCTACCGCGAACCGCTCCCCACCTTCCGCGTCGGTTGCCGGTTGAGGCGGGCTGGTCCACACTCGGCGCCAAACCAACCAGGGAGCGTTCGGATGAGCAGTCAGCAGTACGACTACACCGTCGCGGATTTCAATTACGTCGAGCACGCCGACGGGCCGCAGGTGCTTCGCCTGTTCATGCCGGTGGGCAAAGGGCCGTTCCCGTTCGTCGTCGATCTGCACGGCGGTGCCTGGTGCAAGGGGGACCTGAAGGACGGAGAGGACCGCGACCTGGCACTGGCCCGGGCCGGTATCGCTGTGGCCGCACTGAATTTCCGCCACGCCGGCGCCGGCTATCCAGCCTCGTCAACGGACATCAATTTCGCCATCCGCTGGCTGAAGGCGCACGCGACCAAGCTGAACCTGCGCGCCGATAAGGTCGGCCTGTCTGGCCAGAGCAGCGGGGGCCACCTGGCCATGCTGGCGGCGATGCGGCCAAATGATCCCCGCTACACCGCCATTCCTTCGCCGGACGGCGCCAAAGTTGACGCGACGGTGCAGTGCGTGGTCATGCAGTGGCCGGTGATCAATCCGCTGTCGCGCTACCGCCATGCCTCGGCGCTGGTGAAGTCCGGCAATCCACCCGCCTGGGTCGGCGACATCCCCAGCCGTCACGATCTTTACTGGAAGAACGAGGCCACGATGGAGGAAGGCAACCCGATGCTGATCCTCGAACGTGGCGAGAAAGTTGCGCTGGTGCCGGCCTTGTGGATCCAGGGGCGGCCGAATGACGGACCGCACGACTATCGCGATCCGGTCGGTAACCTGGATGTGAACGAGCCGGAACGGTTCGTCCGCAACTACCGCAAGGCGGGCGGGTCGATCGAGATGGCCGATATCAACCAGGCCAATCGTGCCGAGGAAGCCAATAAGCCGACGCTCGACTTCTTCCGGCGGCACCTGACCTGAATCCACGCGCTGTCTTTTCCCTGCTGATCGTCGGGCTCGGCACGCTGGTCGTGCCGCTCGATTCCGCCGTCAATATCGACTTTCCGTATATTGTCCGGCGGTTCGACTTGCCGATCCCGATGATCCAGTGGGTGGTGATCAGCTACGTGCTGACCCAGACCAGCCTGCTGCTGAGCTTCGGGCGGATGGGCGACATCCTGGGCTATCGCCGCGTCTTCCTGCTGGGCACCGGCATCAGCGCGATCGCCTTTGTCGGGTGCGCGTTATCCCCGTCCTACGGCTGGCTGCTGGCCGGGCGCGTTGCGCAGGGGATCGGTGCCGGGTTGATTTCGGCGGTGGGTCCGGCGCTGGCCACCAGCCTGTTTCCCGAGGAACAGCGGGCGCGCGTCCTCGGCCACTACATGATGATGTTTGGCCTCGGCGGCGCACTCGGGCCATCGGTGTTCGGTATTGTTGTGGAACATTTCGGCTGGTGGGCGGTGTTCGGATTCCGAGCGCCGCTGGCCGCCGCAGCGTTCCTGCTGGCCTGGACACTGCCGAAAGCACCACGCGCGGACCGAACGGAAACATTCGACGGAGTCGGCAGCGTCCTGCTGGCCACGGCGCTAAGTTTCTTCCTGCTGGCGCTGAACCGGATGCGCGAGCCGCTGTGGTTTGGCGTCTGCGCTGTGATCTGCGTGCTGTGCTTCTGGCTGTTCGTGCGCCGGCAGGCGCAGGCCGAGAAGCCGATCATCAACGTGACGCTGTTTCGCGACGGCACCTTCAGCCTGATCAACATCGCCTTCGCGCTGACCAACCTGGCGCAGTTCAGCATCATGCTGCTGTCGCCGTTCTATCTGAGCAATGTTTCCGGCCTGTCGCCGCCCGTAGCCGGGCTGGTGCTGGCGAGTTCGCCGCTGGGCATCATGCTGGCGGCGCCACTCGCGGGACGGCTGGTATCGGGCCGCTCGCCCTGGTCTGTGGCCATCGCCGGCATGGCCA
>JAFEFW010000395.1 GCA_018240405.1 Pseudomonadota bacterium | reverse complement strand
GACCGCCTTGCGCATGGCGATCAGATGACCCTCACGCGTGGCGGAGCCAATATCGTTTCGTTCGAGCGCAATGGTCGCCGGCAGCACGATATCCGCATGACGGGCGGCCGGGGTCCAGTATTGCTCGTGTGCCACAATCGTCTCGGGCCGCTGCCACGCGGTGCGCAGGCGATTGAGGTCCTGATGATGATGGAATGGATTGCCGCCGGCCCAGTAGATCAGCCTGATGTCGGGATAGGTGTGGGTTTCGCCGGCATAGGTGAAGCGGTCCCCTGGCTGCAGCAGCATATCGGCAATGCGCGCCACGGGAATGAACGCCTTCACCGCGTTCGTTCCCTGCGGCAGAGTCGGGCCGCGAAAGCGGCGATGCGCGCTGCCCTGCGTGTTCATCGGCCCGTAGGCCAGGCCGAAGCCGCCGCCCGGCAGGCCGATCTGGCCCAGCATGGCGGCCAGGGTCACGGTCATCCAGAACGGCTGCTCGCCATGCGCCGCGCGCTGCAGCGACCACGCGCAGTTGACCAGCGTACGGGCGCCCAGCATTGCCTGTGCCAGCGCAACGATGCGTTCAGCGGGCACGCCGGTGATGGCGGACGCCCATTCAGGGGTCTTGGCGATTCCGTCGGCGGCGCCGGTCAGGTACGGCACGAACCGGTCGAAACCGGAGCAGCAACGATCGATGAAGCCGCGGTCGAAGCGGGGATCATGCAGCACCACGTGTGCCAGCGCCAGCATCATCGCCGTGTCGGTGTTCGGGCGGATCGGAATCCACTCGACGTCGACGCCGGCTTCCAGATTGTCCCGCACCGGGCTGACGTTGACGAATCGCGTCCCGCCGCCGGCGAGGCGGCGCAGCCCTTCGCGCGCCCGGTGTTCGCCGGCGCCGCCGGAGGCGATCTGCGTGTTCTTCAGCGGCACGCCGCCGAAGGCGACGAACAACTCCGTATGGCCCGCCAGCATCTCCCACGACGTGTGCGAGGCGTTCAGCTCATCCATGTGTGCAACGATGAACGGCATCAGCGCGCGCCCGGCACCGAGGCTGTAGGTGTCCACGCTGCGCACATAGCCGCCGAGGACATTCAGGAAGCGGTGCACGTGGCTTTGCGCATGGTGGAACCGGCCGGCACTGGACCAGCCGTAGGAGCCGCCGAAAATCGCCGTGTTGCCGTACGTCTTGCGAACGCGATCGATCTCGCCGGCGACCAGTGCGGTGGCGGTCGGCCAGTCGACTTCGACGAACGGCTCCTCGCCGCGGCCCTTGGTGCGATGTCGCGGACCGTGGTCAAGCCATCCCTTGCGCACCGCCGGGCCGCGCACGCGCAGTCGCGTCAGGCTTTCATCGAGGACGTGGAGGCCGATATCGTTGGGATCGGGATCGTTGCGATAGGGGCGGAGTGTAACGCCCTGGGCGCCGGACGGCTCGACCTCGTAGATGCCCCAGTGCATGGCGGTGTAATGAGGCAAACGGTCTTCCTTCCGATGTTTCGCGGCGTGGCAGGCGTGAGGCAAGCGTCGTCATGCGGGGACCATTGGTCCCGCATGGGCGCTCACCTCCCGATGCGTATGCTGTTGTCGCTATAATTGAAGCGGCATTCCGTCACCGCAAGGCCGAACTTTCGGCCTGCCGCCGCTTTCCGAACGCGGCCGGCGCCGGGCTATTCAGCCGCCAGGCGCGGCGCCTCCATCGCATGCACGTGCGGCAGCACCTCCCTGGCGAACAGCCGCAGCATCTGCGAGGTCTTCTCCGGCCCGTAATAGGGCGGGTAGTGCAGCATGATCGAGGTGGCGCCGACCTTGCGGAATTCCTCGATCTTGCGGATCACCGTGTCGGGCGAACCGTGCAGGATGGTGTTCTGCACCAGGTTGTCGTAGCTCAGCGCGCTGTCGTCGCGCTCATCCGTGACCTCACCGAAATAACGACCGGTGCCGCCGCTGACGAAGCTGCGGACATGGCGCACCACGCCTTCGGCGCTGTCGGCCTTGGCCTGGGCGTCGGTCGGCGCGACATAGACCAGGCGGGCGACGTCAACCTCTCCGAAGGCCGGGTTCTGGTTGTACGGCGCCTGCGCCTCCTTCATGTGGGAGCGGTAGGTGGCGATGTGGTCGGCGATTGTGGCGAGGTCGGGCAGGGTGGACTGCATCAGCCCGAAACCCCAGCGCGCCGCCTGGGTCATCGACCGGTCGGTGCCGGCGCCCATATAGATCGGCGGATGCGGCAACTGGACCGGCACCGGGTAGATCGCATACGGGTCCGCCACCTCAAAATTGTAGTACTTGCCGCTGGCTTTCAGTTTCTGCTCATGGAAGCCGCGCAGGATCAGCGGGATCGCTTCCTCCTGCATGTCGCGGCGGGCTTCGTAGTCGATGCCCAGCCCCTCGAACTCGTACGGCCGGTAGCCGGAACCGAGGCCAAGCTGGAAGCGGCCGTTGCTGAGGATGTCGATGAAGGCGGCGTTCTCCACGATCCGCATCGGATGGTGCAGCGGCACCACCATGACGCCGGCGCTGAGCTTGATCCGCTTGGTCAGCGCCGCGAGGTAGCACAGGTAGCTGAACGGGTCGGGCAGGATGCCGTACTTGTTGGAGAAATGATGTTCGGCAATCCAGATGCTGTCGAAACCGAGTTCTTCGGCCTCCAGCACCTCCCGCGTCGTGCGGGCGTGTACCGCATGGTGCGGATACGGCTCTGTCGCCGGATCGGGATGGGAGGTGTAGAGGATGCCAATCTTCATCGTTTCCATGACCCTTGTCGTGACGGTCTGGTGGCGCGCTGTCCTTGCCGTGGTGCCCCGGACCTGTGCCGACAGGCTATGCGGCACGCGGCGATCACGCAATTTGCTGGGGCGATGTAGTTCGGGTGATGTGGGGCTGGGGGCGTCCGCTCGGGGAGGACGGAAGCGCCGAACGCGAACTGACAGTCTGCTCGTTCAGCCCACCGGAGCTGGCACAACGGGCCTGGTGCGGCCGTTGTCCGCAGCCTGCTCCGCCTGGGAGGCCCTCAGCCGCCGCCGCGACAGCATAGTAGCGCCGACCGGCAGGCCAAGCAGCAGAGCCGTCGCCGGTTCGGGGATGATCTGCAGCGTGAACGTGTCGGCAGTGTCCCCGGCGCCCCATGTCCAGACATAGGTCCCGGGCGTCACGCCGAGGCTGGCAAACGTGGCGCCAT
>JAFEFW010000394.1 GCA_018240405.1 Pseudomonadota bacterium | reverse complement strand
TACTGCACCGTATCGGCCAGCACGTTGCCGCGTGCGTCCAGCTCGACCTTCGCCTGCTCGATCAGGTCGCCGCGCTTCGGGCCCAGGAAGCCCATCGCCAGCAGCACCAGGTCCGCCTTCAACTGGAACTCGCTGCCGGCCACTTCCTTCATGGTCATGCGGCCATCCGGCGTGCGCTCCCAGTCCACGCGGACGCATTCCAGCGCCTCGACCTTGCCATCGCCAACAGCGCGCTTGGTCAGCACCGACCAGTCGCGTTCGCAGCCTTCCTCGTGCGCGTGGGAGGATCGCAGCTTGGTCGGCCAGTCCGGCCAGACCATCGCCTTGTTCTCCTTCACCGGCGGCTTCGGCATGATCTCGATCTGCGTCACCGAGGCCGCGCCCTGGCGCAGCGAGGTGCCGATGCAGTCCGACCCGGTGTCACCGCCGCCGATGACGATGACATGCTTGCCCTTGGCGCTGATCGTACTGCCGCCGGGCGCCGCCTTGTCCTCAGGGTCGCCGGCGTCGCGCTTGTTCTGCTGTGTGAGAAAATCCATCGCGTAGTGGATGCCGTCCAACTCGCGGCCGTTGACATCCAGGTTGCGCGGCCACTCGGCGCCGCCAGACAGCACCGCGGCATCATGGTTGGCCAGAAGCTGGTCGACGGTGACGTCCTTGCCGACTTCGACGCCGGTTTTGAAGGTCACGCCCTCGGCCGCCATCTGCTCCATGCGGCGGTCGATCAGGTGCTTTTCCATCTTGAAGTCGGGGATGCCGTAGCGCAGCAGGCCGCCGATGCGGTCGTTCTTCTCGATCAGCACGACGTCATGGCCGGCGCGGGCCAGTTGCTGCGCGCAGGCCATGCCGGCGGGACCGGAGCCGACAACGGCGACCTTCTTGCCGGTCTTCTGCGTCGGCGGCTGCGGCTTGATCCAGCCTTCCGCCCAGCCGCGGTCGACGATCGCGCACTCGATGGTCTTGATGGTCACCGGGTTGTCGTCGATGTTCAGCGTGCAGGACGCTTCGCAGGGCGCCGGGCAGATGCGGCCGGTGAACTCGGGGAAGTTGTTGGTCGATTGCAGGTTGACCAGCGCCTGCCGCCAGTGCTCGCGGTAGACCAGGTTGTTCCAGTCGGGGATCTGGTTATTGACCGGGCAGCCGTTGTGGCAGAACGGGATGCCGCAATCCATGCAGCGCGCCGCCTGTGCGTTCAGCTCCTCCGCCGGAAGGGGTTTGATGAACTCGTTGTAGTGCTTCAGGCGCGCGTCGGGCTTCTCGTAACCGCGGTCGTGCCGCTCGATTTCCAGAAAGCCGGTGATCTTCCCCATTCCTGTCTCCGTCGTCCGGCCGAGGGGCCGGGTGTTCAGTCGTCTGTTCGTTCAGTGCAACGGCGCCGGTGTCGCTCGGTATGCCGACGCTTGCGCTCGCGTTGCCCGAGCGGCCGGCACTGCCTTCACTGGCATGGCCGGGCATGCCGCTCTCCCGTCATGGTCGGCGGATCCTGGGAACAAGCCCCAGGACAGGGGCCGACCATCCACGCCTTTGGCAGTTTCAGCACCGTAAGGCGTGGATGGCGGGCCTTCGCCCGCCATGACGATCGAGCGGCATCGGCCCAACCTTGACGGTATAAGTCTACTCCGCCGCCACCGTCTTCGAGGCCTGCTCCGCCGCACGCAGTTCGAGCAGGGCGCGCCGGTACTCCTTCGGCATCACCTTCACGAACTTCGTCAGCGCATGGTCCCAGTCGTCCAGCAACGCCCGCGCCTGGGCGGAGCCGGTGAACAGCAGGTGCCGCTCAACCAGGATGCGCAGGCGCTCGCCGTCGAAGCGCAACGGATCACCCATGCCGGAATCGTCCACACTGACCGCCCGCTGCCGCGGACGGCCGGGCGCATCGGCCAGGCCAAGCTCCGCCGAGGCCACTGCCTCCAGGTCCACGCCCGCCATGTTGCACAGCTTCGCGAACCGGCCCTCGGCATCATAGACATAGGCAATGCCGCCCGACATGCCGGCCGCGAAGTTGCGGCCGGTCGGACCGAGCACGGCCACTACGCCGCCGGTCATGTATTCACAGCCATGGTCGCCGCAGCCTTCCACCACCGCCACGGCGCCGGAATTGCGCACGGCGAACCGCTCGCCGGCGACGCCATGGAAGTAGGCTTCACCCGCGATCGCGCCGTACAGCACCGTGTTGCCGACGATGATGTTGTCGGCCGGGTTACGCTTGGCCCTGGCCGGCTGCTTCACCACGACACGGCCGCCTGACAGGCCCTTGCCAACATAGTCGTTGGCATCGCCCTCCAGGTTCAGTGTCACGCCGCGCGCGAGGAATGCGCCAAAGCTCTGGCCCGCGTTGCCGTGCAGGTTGATGGCAATGGTGTCTTCCGGCAGGCCGGCATGACCGTACTTCTTCGCCACTTCGCCCGACAGCATCGCACCAACCGTGCGGTTGATGTTGCGGATCGGATGCTCCAGCCGCACCGGGGTCTGGCTATCCAGCGCCGGCCTGGATTCCCGGATCAGTACCTGGTCCAGCGCCTTGTCGAGGTGATGGTCCTGCAACTCGGAGTGGTAGATGCCGACGCCCGGCTTGATGGCCGGCTGGTAGAGCAGCTTTGTCAGGTCGACGCCGTGCGCCTTCCAGTGTGCGATCGCCTTGCGCATGTCGAGCTTGCCGACCTGGCCGACCATTTCGTTGAACGTGCGGAAGCCCAGCTTCGCCATCAGCTCACGCACTTCTTCCGCAACAAAGAAGAAATAGTTGATGACATGCTCCGGTGTGCCGGTGAAGCGCTTGCGCAGCACCGGGTCCTGCGTCGCCACCCCGACCGGGCAGGTGTTCAGGTGGCACTTGCGCATCATGATGCAGCCGGCGGCGATCAGGGGCGCGGTGGCGAAGCCGAACTCATCCGCGCCGAGCAGGGCGCCAACGACGACGTCGCGGCCGGTGCGCAGCCCGCCATCGACCTGCACGAAGATGCGCGAGCGCAGCCCGTTCAGCACCAGCGTCTGCTGGGTCTCGGCCAGGCCGATTTCCCAGGGAGAGCCGGCATGGGTCAGCGAGGTCAACGGGCTGGCGCCCGTGCCCCCTTCGTAGCCGGCGATCGTCACATGGTCGGCGCGCGCCTTGGACACGCCCGCCGCGACTGTGCCGACACCGACCTCGGACACCAGCTTTACGGAA
>JAFEFW010000393.1 GCA_018240405.1 Pseudomonadota bacterium | reverse complement strand
CTGCGGTCGCCCAGCTTCAGCCTGCCCTCGTTTGCACGCTTCAAAAAAGCAGCAACCGCCGCAACGTTTCCTGGATCAATGCCGGCTTCGCGCAATGATGTTGCCTGCTTCCATCCTCGGCCGATGCCGAACACCTGGCGCTCTTCCGCCTTGGCCGCCGCGACAACCGGACTGATCAAGGTCGACTTGCCGGCGCCGGCCACACCGACAGCAACGCCTAACCTTCCACCGGTGGCCAGATGGTGGCTTACCTCGCCCTGCTTCTGCCAGTGCGGGTCATTTGGGTCGATCTTTGGATGTGCGGCGAGGAACTCTCGCTGCGCCCGCTCGACTGACGCCGGCGACAGCGACTGCGATGTGTCAGCCGACAAACTTCGCGCCAGATCGATGACGCGTTGCTCCTGAGCGGCATGCAGTTCAGTCGTGACGGACCATCGCTCTTTGCCGCGCAGCGCCACGTCCTTGCCGAAGATAATGGGTACCATCTGGCCGTCCTGGCGCACGCCATGCTCGCGGTACAGGCGCATGACCGCTTTGATGTCAGCCGCCGGGTCGTCGCCAATGCCAGCTTCGACCAGACCGCGCACAGCGAACTCGCGAAACGCCTGTGCCCCCAGCTTGGCATTGCGGCTCAGGGCACGTTCGATCAGGTCAAGCGACACTTCGTAAGCCTTCTGCCGGCGCTGGTCCGGCGTCAGCTCCGGCTTGATGTCATTCGGCCGCAGGACTGAGCGATGCTGATAGACCAACTCATCGACCGCCTGTTGGCGCCACGCGACAAAGTCACTATCGCCGTCGCGCTTGGCCTTGGCGTGACGTGTCTCCTCGATGCCTCGGTTCAACATCGCGCTCTTGCGCTCGGGGCTCAGGGTATCCCAATCCAGCCCCTGCTCCCTGGCGTAGGCGCGGGCCGCTTCCTGCCCATCCTGCGAGCGCTTGCTGTAGTGCCAGCGCACCCTGTCTGGAATCGCAGCAACCCGAGCTGATCCGGTTTCTTTATCCAACACGGTGTCGATGCCGTGCGCCCGAAGGTTCTGTGCAAGCTTTGCCTGGTAGACGCCGCCCAGCTCTTTCACCAAGCCATCGAGCCGGTCCAGATCCAGGCTGCCAATATGGCCGTCGGCGGTCATCACTGCGTTCAGCAACGGTGCGTGCGTGTGGATGAGTGGATCAGCGCGCCGTAGCGGCACCTCGGCAAATTCGGTATAGGCCTGCCCCTGCTCATCTGTGCGGGCAATTTCGGCCGTCGGCCGCGCAGTGTAGTGCCGGAAGATCATGTAGGTCAGCGCACCACGCTCACTACCGCCAGCGCCCTCTTTGCCGCGGCGGACGTAGCCCAGCTGGTCCTCGACATAGGTCATGGCAAAGGCCACGGCATCGTCATGCGCCTGGCGGATGATCGACCGCTCGGCTTCCGTGTTCGCCAGGGCCCAGGCGACCGATACGCTCTTGTCTGCCTTCCAGACCATGTCGACGAAAGCAACCGGCTGCTTCGTCGCGTTCAGCTTCCACAGCACGTCGCTGGCATTGGCGGTCAGTCCGGTAACGGTCCTACCAGCCTTCATGTGTGCGATCTGGTCTCCGGTCGGCTCCTGCCCTGACGACATGCCGTAGGCAGCCAGAAACCGCTTCCTGGCGCCCTGCACAATCGTGTCTGCCAGTGCGGCGCCTTTGGCGTCCATGGGTGCCTCGCCGTCCGGCCTGCGTCCCGCCAGGACGCGCTCGACAGCGTCGGCTGACGGCAAGGTCTTTTCATCCAAGCCGAACACTGCGGCGACCGAGCGCATCGGCGCCTGAACCTGCTTGCCCTCAATGGCCTGTCCGTCAGCGCGCAGGCCACTCAGGAGATGGCCGACCTCAGCTTGTGTCAGCGGTCGATTGGGATCGACGCCCAGACGCTGCCTAAGGCGCGGGTCAAGATCGGGTCGCATGGCGCCGACCGTGCCGCCCTCCGCCGCGACTTCCAACCGCGCCTCAACGTTGTCGAGCGAACGCAGGAGCTGCGCACTGATCCGCTCATCAAGCCCGTCGATATCCCCTGGCACGCCAAACGTCCGCAGATGCGCTCGCATCAGGTCGTTCATCACCTCGGAATAGGCCATCTCGCCCTCGAGGACGGCGTAGGCCAAATGGTCCATGCCGGTCAGTTCGTGCTCAGGGATGGTCTCCCCGGCATAGTACTGCGCCAGCGCCGCGTTCTCCGGCTTCAAGGTTTCCGCCGAGAGGTAGCGGCTATACGCCTTGCCACCGCCTAAGCCGGCGACGCCGACCTTGTAAGTCAGCATGACGGCAGCGGCCGCCGGACGATCACGCCCTCGATCCGATGCAGCGCCTCGCCGTTCGCCTGCACCGCTGTGACAAGCTGCCGCAGCATTTCGACGAGCGGGCTGTCACCTTCCGCCTCGGCGGTCACCGCCGCCAGGATCTGCTTCAGCATCTCGCCATGCAAGGCGAGAATGCCCAGCAACTTCATCAATCCTGCCGTCTGGGCTGCGACCGCGTCCTTAAGGTCGGTCAGATGGGCGGTCAGTTCCGCGTCGGTCATGGCGTCCGTCCAGTTGTTGAGCCGGACATCCACATACCCCCGCCGGACGCGGCTGTGCGTCCAGACGATTTTTTCTGCACCCGAAGGGTGCCTTGCTACCTTTCCTCGCCTTTACTGTCCGTACGCACCTCGTATGGAAGCCGTACGGAACTGGTTGCATCCGGTACGGCTTTCCGGACGCCCACCTGTACGGCGACGAAGAAAAAATCGTGCAGGCGCCACACGGTTTTTCGTGCGCTGGCATGATGGCCGGATGCAACAGAAGTCGGACACCGAACTGAACGAGGTGGTGCGGTTCCTGGCCAGTGGATCGCACGGTCGAGGTCGCCGATCGCCGCTATATCGATGGCTTAACGTTCGTGCTGAGGCCTTCCAGACGATGCTGCACGACATGCAGCCGACGTGGCAGGCCGTTGCCGAAGCACTGACGGCACAGGGGCTCGTTGACGGTGCCGGCAAGCCACCAACGGCCGAGCGTGTCCGCCAGACCTGGCTCAAGGTCCGGCAGAGAAGGTCTCCGCCGAAGCCTGAGCCGCAGACGCTGGCCGCCGCGCCGGCCCCGACCGATCCGACACCACAGCCGTCAGAGCCCGCCGTCCAGCCGGCGCCAACCGATCTGCGTGC
>JAFEFW010000392.1 GCA_018240405.1 Pseudomonadota bacterium | reverse complement strand
GCCGTGCGCGAAATGGCGAAGGAGCTGGACCTGAAGAGCCCGTTCGAAACGAACCAGCCGGTCAGCATCAAGTACATGCACGGTGCTGGGGAGCAGAAGGCGGCCGCGGAGTAGTCGAACAAGGCGCCGCGGAGGGCGACTGGCGCCCTCCGCCTCCGGCGTCTCAGCCGCCGCCGTGCCCGGCAATACGCACCGGGCGGGCGTTTTGCTTCGATCTGCCGCGCGTTCCAGTCCGGCGCACCCGCAATGGCAGGAGGCTTATGCAGCCTGCCACCAGGATTGCCACGCTCGCAGGCTCCGGTACTGGGGCATACACGTAGGTCACGTCGATCTTCGCGGACGCGCTGATCGCATGGCTGAAGCCGCCCACGCAGCCATCGGTATCATTGCATACATCATGCGGCGTGAAAAACCCGACGCCCATGAAGATCGCGAAGCCTCCACCGATGAAAGGAGCGAGGTCGCCAGCACTGGTGAACACGTAGTCGGCGGGGCTGAGTGGGGTGGTCACCACCAGCGGTTCGGACGCGCCGCCACCACCGGCCCCGACGGTTGCTGTCTCGGTCGAGCCTGACATGACGGAAGAAATCCCGGCCGGTCCTGTCACCTTGAACGACGCATCGATGTGCGTCGAGCCACCCAGGCTGCTGGACGGCAGATGCACGCTGGCATTGCCGCCCAAGCCGGCATTGTAGATGGCGACATCAACCTGCGACAAAGCGCCGAGGGTTTGATCGAACTGGAAAACGGCGGCGAAGGAGCCGGATCCGAGTTGATCGTTAACGTCGGCGAAGACCGCCGTTGTCTGCAGGATGGTCAGGGCGTTCGCAGCGGTGGGAACACCGAGCAAAAGACCTGTTGCAAGCGCCAGGAGTGAACGAACGCCACGATGGTACATCGGGAGGCCCCTTCAGTCAGCAATTGGCAGGCTTGATTACTTCAATAGTATGAACTGCCCTACTATGGTCCGCAACAAATTCCGCCGCATCCGACACAATCGAAG
Source organism: Pseudomonadota bacterium (assembly GCA_018240405.1). Classification (GTDB taxonomy): domain Bacteria; phylum Pseudomonadota; class Alphaproteobacteria; order Acetobacterales; family Acetobacteraceae; genus Rhodopila. The sequence continues at coordinate 2,195 of JAFEFW010000392.1, read as the reverse complement.
TGCGATCGGCACATGGGCGCCGGTAAGCGTCCGCAGCCTGCTCCGTTCCGGAACGCGTGCCCGGGGTGACCCGGCCGCGACGCTGTCCCCACTTCGTCGGGCAGCGCACGCGGGAACGCCGGGTGCGGCGTTCAGCCGGCCGACGCGCTAACCTGGGCCGGCGGCCAGTGAACCGGGTGGCGGCGAACCGGCGCCAGCCTGGCGACCAGCCGGACCCGCGGCCTGCGGTGCGGCAGCGGCGGCGCGCAGCGCGGCATGGTGCTGGGCATGGGCCGCGGCGACAGCGCGGGCGAACGGCGCCGCCCCGGTCGGATAGGGCGGCTTGGGCGGAGCAGTGCGCGGCGCCGGCGGCTCCACCGGATCGGCGACGGGAGAGGGTGGCGCATCCGGATCGGCGGCGGGAGAGGCTGGCACGGCGGGATCGGGGTCGGGCGGCGGTATGGCGTCAGTCGGGTAATACTGCTGCACCGTCGCGCGGAGGATGTCGATCTGCTCCATCATCTGCTCGACCGTCGCATCGTCGACCGCCTCCTGACTGGACGTGGGGTTGGTCCGCTCCGGCTCGACCGGAGGCTGCGCGCGCCAGCGGCGTTCCTCGGCAAGCTGGCGCCGGGCCAACCCGTCCTCGGCCTCGGCGATCGCCCGGCTGAGGCTGACGACGGCGCGTGAGCACTGCAGCTTCATCGCCAGCGTCAGCTCCGGCTGCGTCGCATCCCGGCCCAGGTCCAGTTGCAGCATCGACATGGAGGCGATGCGGGCGCCGGCGATGACTTCAGCCTCGGAGCTCGGGTGATAGGCCTTCACCATACGCCAGGCCATCTGCATCGCCGCATTACGGTCCTGCGGCTTGTCGGCCAGGGTGGGGGCGAGGTCGCCGGCGACGCGGGCGATCAGGTAGGTCTTCTCGTCCGTAAAGGTAGGCTGCGCGGCGGCGGCGGTCGCGGCCATGGCGGGATGCTCCGGTGTGTTCCTGTTTTGTTTCTTAGCGGCAGCCGGTCGCGGATGTCAAGGAAAATTTTCAGCATGGCCGGACCGCACGGCTGAAAGCGCGGGGTCCGCGGACAAGCTGGGCGTGGGCGCGCCTGCTGCGCGGTGCCGTCGAATTGCTGAGACTCCACCGCCGGGTTCCGCTACGCTGCCGGAACGCAGCCTGTCGATCTCCCCGGCAGGCCTGTTGGATCCGAGTGAGACGCGCTGCGTAACCCCGGCGCCCACAAGCTGGGGTTCCACAGAAACACGACGGACCGGGCACCGCCCGGCCGCGACAGGGAGACTTTCGACCATGATCAAAACAACCGCGACAACGCGGCGATCGGTGCTGGCCGGTGCGGCCGGACTGCTCGCCACCCCTGCCCTGCTCGGGCGCGCCCAGGCGGCGCAGCGGGGTGTGTCAGACACCGAAATCATCATCGGCATGATGACCGACCTGTCGGGCGTCACCGCCGTGCAGGGCAGCAACGCCGCCAACTCGATCCGCATGGCGTTCGACGACGTCAACGCCGCTGGCGGCATCCATGGCCGCAAGATCCGCTTCATCGTCGAGGACATGCAATACATGGTCCCCAAGGCGGTGCAGGCGATGAACAAGCTGGTCAACCGCGACGACATCTTCCTGTCCATTGCCAGCGGCGGCACCCCGCAGATGGACGCGGTGCTGCCGATGATGATCGAGAAGGGCGTGCCGAGCGTGTTTCCGCTGACCTGTGCGCGGTCGATGTATGAGCCGTTCAACAAGTATAAGTACGGGCAGTTTTCTTCGTACTACGACCAGATGCGATCCTGCGTGAAGTATTTTGCCGAGGCGCGCGGGCGGAAGGTGTTCGGCTCGATGTACCAGGACACCGATTTCGGCCGCGACGTGCATGCCGGCGTGGTGGACCAGGTGAAGGCGATGGGGCTGACGCTGGCCGCCGTCTCCGCCTCCCGCCCCACGGACACCGACTTCAATCCGCAGGTGGCTCGGCTGAAGGAGGCCGGGTGCGAGATGGTCGCCATGGGCACCATCGTGAAGGACACGGTCATCATCCTGCAGACCGCGCGCAAGATGGGCTGGTCGCCGGACTTCTGCGGCCAGTTCGCGACCTATTCGACCGCCGTGGCCGAGGCGCCGGGCGAGCCGGCCGAGGGGTTCTTCTCTATGTCGCCGGGGCTGTATGCGTATCCGGACGATCCGCGCCCGGCGGTGCGCGACGTCG
>JAFEFW010000391.1 GCA_018240405.1 Pseudomonadota bacterium | reverse complement strand
ACAGAAACGCCCGGCGGTCCTCGATCTTTGCGGTATCGCCGGTGTCGGAGGGTTGCGTCTCGTCCAAGGTTCGATCCCTTTCGATTTTCGTTCTGTAGCGAAGCAGAAGCGGGTGACGCGGGTCAGTAGGGCGGTCGGGTCAGGTGGAGGCCAAAGCGGCGAACCGGGTGTGCCGCCGCGGCTTAAATGTCCCGATTTGAAGCGGGCGTTGGGTTTGCTAGTGCGCGGTTTGTCGCTGCCATCAGCAGTGCCGCGGCCGGTGCGGCAACGGCCGTTCCAGCGGCGCGCGACAGGAAGGCGCGGCGATCTTCAGCCTTCGCGTCATCGGCTCTGGCAGACTGTGTCTCGTCCAACGCCACCTCCCCTTAGTAACAATACGTTATGCTTACGGTATCTTAATCAATCATTGCAACCCTATTCAGAGGTCGTCAAGCTGCTGCGGTTGCTGACGGTGGTGCGGTGCCGCGCGGTTGCCGTTCTGGCTGGCCTTGGCTTCGGGACCTGACCGATAGCGAACGAGCGTCGCCGCCGGCGCTTCCGGCTGCATCACCCATCGCCCGAGCGGCCACGCTCGGCACGCAGCGCCTGTAGCGGTGGCATCCCAAGGCGGATCTTGACCCACCGCGCGCGCAGGCCTACCGCGCGCAGCCGGGATTGGCCTTGGCTGTCATCATATCGTAGTTTGCCGCCCCGAGACGTCCTTATCCCTGACAACAGAGACACACGTGACAGAGATTGCGATCACCCGGACCGCCAACCCGAAGACGCCCCCGGCGGATGATACGCTGGCCTTCGGCAAGGTCTTCACCGACCATATGTTCCTGCTGAACTACGATGAAGGCAAAGGCTGGCACAGCCCGCGCATCGAGCCGTACGGCCCGTTCACCCTGGATCCGGCCTGCTGTGTGCTGCACTACGGCCAGGCCATCTTCGACGGGCTGAAGGCATTCCGCGGCGTCGACGGACAGATCCGTCTGTTCCGCCTGGCGGACCATGCGCGCCGGGTGAACCGCTCCGGCCATTTCCTATGCATCCCGGAAATCGACCCGGCAATGATCGAGGAGTCGATCCGCGCGCTGGTGGAAGTCGATCAGCGCTGGGTGCCGCACAAGCCCGGCACCTCGCTCTATATCCGCCCGACCGTTATCGCGACCGAAACCTTCCTGGGCGTGCACCCGTCGCACTCGTATCTGTATTACGTCATCGTCGGTCCGGTTGGCGCCTACTACAAGGAGGGCATGAACCCGGTCCGTATCCTGGCGACCGAGAAATATGTCCGCGCCGTGCAGGGCGGCATGGGTGCGGCGAAGACCGCCGGCAACTACGCCGCCTCTTTGTTTGGCGCCGAGGAGGCACAGAAGCAGGGCTACACCCAGGTGCTGTGGCTGGACGGCGTCCACCACAAGTATCTCGATGAAGTCGGCACGATGAACATCATGCTGAAGATCGGCGATGAGGTACTGACGCCGCCGCTGAACGGCGCGATCCTTGCCGGCATCACCCGTGACTCCGTGCTGACGCTGCTGCGCGACTGGGGCCTGAAGGTCGCGGAACGGCCGATTTCAATCGATGAGGTGCTGGACGCCGCCAAGGCCGGTACGCTGGAGATGTGGGGCACGGGCACAGCCGCCGTCATCTCGCCGGTGGGCGAGCTTGGCTATAAGGGCGAGCGTTACGTCATCAACGGTGGCAAGACCGGCGAGCTGACGCAGAAGCTGTACGACACCATCGTCGGCATCCAGTATGGCACGCTGCCGGACAAGTATGGCTGGACGCGGCCGCTGGGCAATCGCCTTGGCGGCTGAGCCGCGATCGCCTCGGGCCGGCAGACGTGACGGACGCTGTGCAATCCTGTAGCTGCGGCGCGGGACCCGGCAGATCGGGACTGAGCCGGCCTTAGGAGTAGCCGCGTTGCTGCGCGTTGCCGAAGTCAAACTGCCGCTCGATCATCCGCCGGAGGCGCTGCATCGGGCGGTGCTGACCCGCCTGCATCTGCAGCCGGACGACCTATTCAGCGTCCGAGTCGCCCGGCGCGGCTACGATGCGCGCCGGCGGACGGCGATCAGCCTGGTCTACGCGCTGGACATCGCCGTGCGTGATGAGGACGCCGTGCTGGCGCGTCATCCGGATGTGCGGCGCGCGCCGGACACGTCCTATCGTCTGCCGACGCATGTGGCGGAGCCACGCGTGCGCCCGGTGGTGATCGGCACGGGTCCGTGCGGGCTGATGGCGGCGCTGACGCTGGCCGAAATGGGGTTCCGCCCGATCATCCTGGAACGCGGTAAGCTGGTGCGGGAGCGGACCAAGGATACGTGGGGATTGTGGCGCCGGCACGTGCTGAATCCGGAAAGCAACGTGCAGTTCGGTGAAGGCGGCGCCGGCACATTTTCGGACGGCAAGCTGTATTCAGGGATCAAGGATTCCCGTCACCTCGGCCGCCGCGTGCTGCAGGTCTTCGTCGAGGCCGGCGCGCCGGAAGAGATCCTGTACGTCGCCAAGCCGCATATCGGCACGTTCCGGCTGGTTACGGTGGTGGAGGGCATCCGGGCGCGGATCGAGGCGCTGGGCGGTGAATACCGCTTTGGCCGCCGGGTGGACGATATCGTTTTGGACCGCGACCGCCGCCTGCGCGGCTTGGTGCTGGCCGATGGATCGGAGCTGGACGCCGAGGCAGTGGTCCTGGCGGTCGGCCACAGTGCCCGCGACACGTTCGGCATGCTGCACCGGCACGGCGTGCATATCGAGGCCAAGCCGTTCTCCATCGGCGTGCGCATCGAGCATCCCCAGTCGCTGATCGACCGCGCTCGGTTTGGCGCCGCGGCGGGGCATAAGCTGCTGGGCGCGGCGGACTACAAGCTGGTGCACCACACGCGGAACGGTCGCGCGGTCTACAGCTTCTGCATGTGCCCCGGCGGGCGGGTGGTGGCTGCGACCTCCGAGGAAGGCTGCGTCGTGACCAACGGCATGAGCCAGTATTCGCGCGCCGAGTTCAACGCCAACGCCGGCATCGTGGTGGGGATCACACCGGCGGACTATCCGGGCGATGCGCTGGCCGGGGTCGCGTATCAGCGGGTGTGGGAGCAAGCCGCGTTTGCTGCCGGCGGCGGGACCTATGACGCGCCGGCCCAGCGCGTGGGGGATTTCCTGGCCGGGCGGGCGTCGGTTGCGCTGGGGTCGGTGTCGCCGTCCTACCGTCCG
>JAFEFW010000390.1 GCA_018240405.1 Pseudomonadota bacterium | reverse complement strand
TCTGCGGCCGGCTTGGCCGCTGTTCTAGGGGTGGCGACGGCTGGCGCAGGCAGCGTCGCGGAGCCGTCGGCGCCGCTCGTGGTTGAGCAGAGCATTGCGCTGCCGGGTGTCAGCGGCCGCATCGACCATCTCTCGGTTGATCTCAAGCGCAGGCGGCTGTTCGTTGCAGAACTCGGCAATAACACGGTCGATGTGATCGACCTTGCCAGCGCCAGTGTGGTCCGCCGCATCGCTGGGCTCAAGGAGCCTCAGGGTCTCGGCTTCGCGCCGGCGGCGGATGTGCTGGCGGTAGCGAACGCCGGTGATGGGTCGGTGCGGCTGTACCGTGGCGAAAGTCTCGATCCGGCCGGCAAGATCGACCTGCGCGATGATGCCGACAACATCCGGCTGGATTTGCACACCGGCTATCTGGTCGTGGGGTATGGACGCGGTGGCCTAGCCCTGATTGATCCCGCCACGGCATCACGGGTCGGCACGATTCCACTTCGGGCGCATCCCGAAGGGTTCCAGTTGGACGTCGGGCGACGCCGAGCGTTCGTCAACGTTCCTGATGCGCATCTGATCGCGGTTGTGGATCTGGCGGCCGGGCGGCAGATCAGCACCTGGCAGGTTCCGGGTGTGCGCGCCAACTTTCCGATGGCGCTTGATCCAGCGCGCGGCACGGCCGCCGTCGTGTTCCGGAATCGGCCGCGCCTGGTCGTGTTCGATGCCAATGCCGGCCAGGCGGGCAGTGCGCTCGCAACCTGCGGCGACGCGGACGACGTGTTTTTCGACGCCTATCGGTCCCGCATCTATATCAGTTGCGGAGCCGGAAGCGTCGATGTCTGGCAGCAGGACGGGACCAGGTATCGGCGCCTCGGGTCACTGAACACCAGTTCCGGCGCGCGCACCTCGCTTTTTGTGCCTGAACTCGACCGCTTGTTCGTGGCCACGCGCGCTGGCTCCTTCGCCAGCGGCCCCGACGCCGCAATTCTCGTGGTCCAGCCCCTGGATTGACGGACCCTCCTGCCTGTTTGCGCCGTTGATTCGGACGGTAGCCTGGCTGCACCTGGTGCCGCGTTTGCCGGCTAAGCGCCGGCAAAGCGTTTACCCAGAGCACAGCGACCGACTAACTGCCGCATGTCGCTGAATGGCAGCACGCTGCCGCTAGCAGCCGCGGCGCCATCGTGCCGACGCAGGCTCATAAAACCTCGGTGAACCCTGCTGGCGTTACGCGGCGTCGCCCCCACGTCACGACCCCGAACCATTGGGGATTGTTCCTTGACTCGACACCGTAGCACCGTATCGGACGTCCACCCACCGGTGGTCGTGGCCGTGCCGGCTCGTGATGAGGAGAATCGCCTTGCTGCGTGCCTCGGCGCGCTAGACCAACAGACTTCGCCGCCAAACGCGGTCGTTCTGTTGTTGAACAACTGTACTGATGCCTCCGGCGCCGTCGCCCGCGCCGTCGCACCCCGCTACGACCTTCGCATTGTCAGCATCGACCTTCCGTCGCACGAGGCGGGTGCCGGCCCGGCACGCGCCCTGGCAATGCAGCATGCCGCACGCCTCGCCGGCCCCAGCGGGATCCTGCTGACCACCGACGCAGATGGTACCGTGCCCACCGACTGGGTGCAGCGCAACCTCGCCGCGTTGGACGCTGGTGCCGATGTGGTCTGTGGCCAGTCCGTCGTCCATGCCATCGAGGGCGATCAAATTCCCCAGCACCTACACGATGATGACGTGCTGGAACGCCGGCTGGATGCTCTGATCGATGAGATGGCGTGGCGCCTCAACCCAAACCCGGAAGATCCGCCGCCCCGTCATACCGAGGAGTCTGGCGCCAGCCTCGCAGTCCGAGTCTCCGCATGGCGGCAGGCGGGCGGTGTGCCGCCTGTCGCCACTGGTGAGGATCGCGCTTTTGTCGCCGCGCTCCGCCGTGTTGACGCTCATATCCGGCATGATCCGGACATTGCCGTCGTCGTCTCCGGCCGGATCAATGGCCGGGCGGCCGGTGGGATGGCGGATGCGATCCGGCGACGAATCGTAGTGCAGGATGAGTTCACCGACGCGACCCAGGAACCGCCGGATGATGCATTGCGGCGGCTGGCGTTGCAGGCGCGCTGTCGCGCCGCCTGGGCCGGTCGCAGCCGCGACGCGACGCTGGCTGCGGACCTCGGCGTCACACCAGACTGGCTGCAACAGGTGCTCTCGCGCCCTTTTTTCGGCGCCGCCTGGGAGGCCATTGGCGCCGCCGGCATGCTGGCCAGGCGCCGCCGCGTGCGGTTCGTCGACCTGCCCCGGCATATCGCGCGCGCCGAAATGCTGCTGGCGCAGATTGCCGCGCCCGGCAGCCTGGCGGCCGATTGACCGCCCTGGCGCAAAAGGTCGCCGCCCTCGTCCCGGCTATGCGCCGGAGGGCCGCCGACCTGGATCGGGATTGTGCGTTCCCAGGCGCGGACATCGCGGCGCTGCGTTCGGCCGGGGCGCTGTCGGTGCCGCTGCCGGTCGCCGAACCAAGCCCATCATCCCGCGTCCATGCCCGGGCGCAGCAGATCGCCGGCGATTTCGTTTTCAATCAGGAAGAATTGACGGCCGAAGCTCCGCAAGACGGCGACGATTGGACGGAACCCGATCCCGCAAATGCCCGGCAGCCGCCAAGGTTCGGCTGCATCACTGATCAACTCGCCGACGTGCTGACCCATGCCGGCCGAGGCAATCTGAGCGTTGGGCGTGTGCTCGAAGCGCATATCAATGCCCGCCACCTGATTGCACGGTACGGCACGATCGCACAGCGTAATGCCGCCGATGAAGCGCCGCTGATTGCACTGTGGGTCACCGATCCGCCGGAACACGGTCTTCGCATGCAACGTGATGGCGTCAACATCCGCCTCCGTGGCGGCAAGCAGTTTTGCTCTGCGGCCGGCCACGCCTCGCACGCCCTGGTCACAGCGCAGGAGGAAGGCGGCGCCGCCCATATGCTGCTTGTGCCGCTCGACCGTGGCGAGCGGGTCACGCCTCTGCCCGCTCCATTGTCCGGGATGCGCGCCGCAGTCACTGGCGCCGTCGATTTCTCTGGCTGTGACACATCCTCCGACAGCCTCCTGGGCGAGCCCGGCGACTACCTTCGCGAACCGGACTTCTCCTGTGGTGCCTGGCGTTCGTCTGCGGTCGCGTTGGGCGGCCTGGAGGCACTGGTCGATGCTGCCATCGGACAGCTTCG
>JAFEFW010000038.1 GCA_018240405.1 Pseudomonadota bacterium | reverse complement strand
TGGGGGAAATGATGCGGCAGTACTGGCTGCCCGCCCTTGCCTCCTCCGAGGTTATTGCCGGCGGCGATCCAATCCGCCTCATGCTACTCGGCGAAAAGCTGATCGCCTTTCGTGATGTGGCGGGCAAGGTCGGTGTCATGGACCACCGTTGCCCGCATCGCTGCGCCTCGCTGTTCTACGGTCGCAATGAAGGCGGCGGCATCCGCTGTGTCTATCATGGCTGGAAATTCGATGCCGACGGCCACTGCACCGAGATGCCGAACCTGCCGCCGGAGCAGGACTTCAGTCAGAAGGTGAAGGCCCGCGCATACAAGGTCACCGAACGCGCCGGCCTGATCTGGGTTTACATGGGTGCCCGCGAGGTGGCGCCACCAATGCCGGAGATCGAGGCGTCCCTGCTGCCCGAGGACGAAATCCAGATCATGTTCGCGCAGCGCGAGTGCAACTGGTTACAGGCGCTGGAAGGGGACATCGACACCTCGCATTTCAGCTTCCTGCATGTCGGCAGCGTGAAGCCGGAGCAGGTCACCGATGACAACATGCTGAAGTATCAGGTGATCGACCGTGCACCGTCCTATCATGTGGCGGATACGGACTGGGGGACGATGTACAGCGCGCTACGGCCAGCCGAAAACGGCCGCACATACTGGCGCTTCGCGCATTTTGGCCTGCCGTTCTGGACCTGGGTGCCGCAGGGCGACATCGTCAACCGTATTCAGGCGCGCGCCTGGGTACCAATGGACGACACCCACACGATGTTCGTCAGCCTGAGTTGGACCAAGACGCCGCGCCTGCAGCCCTTGAAGGACGGCAAGCCTATCCCGGGCGCGCTGCCAGTGCTGGATTACCTGCCGAACACCACGGATTGGTATGGCCGCTGGCGGCCGGCGGCCAACGCTTCAAATGACTACCGGATCGACCGTGAGGCGCAGCGCAACGACCGCATCTATACCGGCATCAGCCACATCCACATGCAGGACCAGGCAATCACCGAGAGTATGGGTGACATCGTCGACCACAGCTTTGAGCACCTGGCGCCGAGCGACCAGATGATTACACGTACGCGGCGGCGACTGCTCATGGCGGCGCGCGCGCTACGTGACAATGGGCAGACGCCGCCCGGCGTCGACACGCCGGATCTGTATACTAGCATCCGCAGCGGTGAATTCATTGCACCCGGTTCTGATTGGCGTGTGGTCTATGCGGAAGCGTTACGCGTCGTAGACCGCCCACTGCAACGGCGTCAGGCAGCGGAATGAGAACATCGGCCTGACCCCTCAACGGCGTGCCGATCCGCTCATCTTTACATGCCTGCGGGCCAGCGGCGTCACGCGAGCCGCTATTCTGCCTCACCCGTTCAGCCTGGGCTCCGGCCCGCTGTCATTGACGCCGGCCGCCGGTTCGGTGTGATGTCGCTGAAGTACTAATCGCGTGATCGATGGCCATCGCAGACTTCATCCGGCAGCATTTCGGCGAATATCGAGCCTTATCGCTGCCGGTCGCCGATCCGTTGGCCTATCTGTCCGATGCATTCCGGGCGGCGGCGGCTCAGGCACGCGGTGCCGCCACTGTGCTTTTCGACGCCATGCCGCCACGCCGGCTGGACGATTTCTTTCATTTGCGGCTTGTTCAAATCCTTCGAGGTGAAGCCGCATTCCCCGCACTGTCGGTCGTTCTGCTGCAGCCCGATGACAGTGGCCCTCACCTGGCTGGAGGTTTTGCGGCGCGGTTTCGTACCGGCTGGCCCTTCCAGCGCTGCGTTTTCGTTGCCATGGATGCCGCCTTCGCCGCCGCTGCTGCCGTGGAACTCGGTATGCCGGTCGCCGCGGTGGATGACGCCGCGACGCCCCCCACGGTGCTCAACTGCGATATTGCGGCAGAACAGAAGATCGGGTTGCAGATCCAGCCGATCTGGGGCCGCTGCGGGAGTACCACCGCCTTTCAGAACCAAGTCGAGGACCTGGTCGCCAGCGGACGCTTCACCATTCGGATCTTTGCCGAATGCGACTACCGCCGCGGCGCCACGCTGACGCACCGTGCAAGGCGGATCATTCCGGAGAATGATCGCGATGCCGGCGCCCATATCAATGTGGTTGCAGTACCGCCCGGTCTTGATCGCCGCCTGCCGGACGAGCCGCACGCCTCGTGGGCCACCGCCTTGCTGCGAACCGACCGTTGCGTGATCGAGGATTCGGCGGTCCGGCGGGCCGCCGGTAAGGCCGACATCGTCATCGCCAACCACGTCGAGCGCGTTGGCCTGGGGCTCCAGCTCGCCCGCACGGCGGCGCTGATCCTGGACGTGCACGACGACCTGGCGGATGCCCATGCGCAGATTGCGAACATGGGCGATGAGCCGGCGCCAGGCGCCGACGAATGGGCGCGCGCTGCGGCCGACATACAGCGCGCGGTGCTGCCGATCCCTGACCTGTGCACCCATGTCAGCCTGGGCGAGGAGGCGAAGCTCCGTCAGCTCTGCCGCAACACCGCCATCGTACTGCCGCGTCCCTATGTGCGTCCGGTAAAGCCGGATACCTCACCGCGCTACGACATTCTGATCGTCGGCGACCAGCATGCATTCAACATCCAGTCCGTGCAGTGGTTCATCGAACAGGTGTGGCAGCCGCATCTGCAGCCGTGCGGCATCCAGGTGGCCATCGTGGGACGGGTCGTCGGCAAGATCGATACATCCCGTTACGGGTCGCCGCTGCTGCACTTCCTGGGCTTTGTGGACGACCTGGAGGCCGTGCGCGCCGCCTGCCGCATGACGGTCGTGCCCGACCAGGGCGGGACCGGAATTCCGGTGAAGACACTGACCACGCTGGCCCAGGGTCACCCGATGTCGGTCACCACCGCCGGCCTGCGCGGCTTCGACCCGGCGACCATTGACGCGCTGCCGGCCTGCGACGGTGCCATGACACTGGCACAGGATATCCTGCATGTGCTGCAGGATCCGGCCACGCTGGCGGCGCGCGCCGCGCTGGTTCGCTGTGCCTATAAGGCATTACATACCGGCCGAACCTATTGCGATCTGATGGCGGTGCTGGAGGCGCCGTCGGATGACATTGTGGCGCAGCGGATGCGCCTTTGGCAGGCCGCGCTGGCCAGAGCGGAGGATACGCCGCCTGCTCAGGTTACCACCATCCGGCTGGACGACGAGGTCCTGTTCTCCGGCACCGATGGGGACCAGCATATGCTGCTCGCCGGTTGGCACGATCCCGAGGAATGGGGGCGGTGGATGGACGGCGCCGACGCGTCGTTCCGCCTCAGCTTTGCGGCGCCGGTGGACTTGCCGCTGCGGCTGCAAATGCACGTTGTGCTTCCGCCCGCGCCGCCGCTGCTGCTGACGGTCCGGGTCGATGGCGTATCGTTTGAGCCGGTTCAGCCGCGGGCAGGTCGGAATGTGTGGAAGCTGCCGGCGAAACCGGGCCGCTCCAGCCTGATCGTCGATCTGCATGTCAGCGCGACGCTGTGTCCCGCCGACACCGGCACCTCGCCCGACGATCGCGTGCTCGGTCTGGGCATCGCATCCGTCCAGGTTGTCGCGCTGCGCGGCGCGACGACTCAGGAGCAGTCACCGTACCGGTTCCGCCTCGGCGAAACCTTCCCAATGAATGAAACGGAGTGGGACGATCAGGTGTTGGCGGAAGGCTGGCACGGGCCGGAGGCCTGGGGTCGCTGGATGGACGGTACCGAGGCTGCGCTCGCGCTGGCCTGGGACGAGCCGGCGACAACCCCCCTCGGCCTGGACCTCGACCTGGTGCCGTCGCCTGTCGGTGCGACTCTGACGGCTGCGATCGACGGCCACCGTCTGGCAACGATCGAGCCGAAACTCGGCTCCAACATTGTGATATTGCCGCTGGAGCAGATCGCCGGCCGCTCCGAACTGGTGGTCCGGCTAAAGGCAAGTGCGGCGGTTTGCCCGGCCGAGGTGAGCAATGTCCCTGATCCGCGGCGGCTGGGTGTCGGCGTCCGCGGCGTCCGGTTGCTGCCGCGCGTGCCGACGAACACGGCGCTGAACACGGTGCTACCGGTCAACGCGGCGACCGCGCCATGGGACCTGCTGGTGGATGGGTGGCACGCGGCCGAGGACTGGGGTTGCTGGGGCAACGGCTCGGAGAGCACGCTGCGGCTGAACTTCGCCGAACCACTGCGCGGCAGCGTCGAGCTGGTGTTGGAGCTGGCTTTGCCTGCCCCGGATGTGTCGCTGGTCGTCAGCGTGAACGGCCAGGTCTTGCCGGAAAGTCCCATCACAAGTGGCGCCAACCGCTGGATTGTGCCGGACGCGCTGGCGACCGGGGCGGTGACGTTCGCCGTGGGCTTGACGGTGTCCCGCACGGTCAAGCCGTCCGAAGCGGGCGCGTCGGGTGACGATCGCGTGCTGGGTATTGGCCTGCGCTCGATCTACGTCATGCCGCTGCACGCGCCGGTCATCCCGCTGGACCGGCGGGTGATGATAACGGCGGCCTCGGTGCCGCCGCGGCTCCTGGCGCGCGGGTGGCATCCGGCAGAGGCCTGGGGTTGCTGGGCTTGCGCCGCGGAGAGCGTGATACAGCTGGGCCTCGCAGTGCCGCTGCGGAGCCGGGTCGATCTGGTGCTGGATCTGATCATGCCGGCACCCGGCATGGCGGTGGATGTCGCAATCAATGGCCGCAAGCTGACGCCTGCCGCCGCGACTGAAGGCGAGCATCGCTGGCCGGTGCCAGGTGATGCGACGGAGGGCGCCGACGAACTGACCGTCGCGCTGACCGCCTCCCGCACCGTCCGGCCGTCCGAGAGCGGAACGTCCTCGGACGACCGCCTGCTGGGTGTTGGCCTGCGCGCGCTGCGCATCGTGCCGCGTGACCCGCCGGTCGTCGCGGCCGGTCAGATGATCCCGGTTGACCGGGACAACGTGCCGCCGCGCCTGCTGTGGGAGGGCTGGCACCCGCCGGAGGACTGGGGCTGCTGGTCGAACGGCGCCGATGCCACGCTACGCCTGCGGGTTGAGCCGCCACCGCAGGACGGCTTCCTGGTGCAACTGGACCTGGCGGCACTGCCGGATCCTCAGCCGGTGACGTTGCGCGTGAACGGGCAGGAGCGTCCGTCGCGGCTGACAGTTACCGGCCGCAACATCTGGCCGGTTCGGGGAGGGTCATCGGCACAGGGGGACCTGACGCTGAACCTGCACGTGCCGATGCCCTATAATCCTGCCGCCATCGGGGTGTCCGAGGATGACCGTGTGCTGGGCATTGGAGTGCAGGCGGTGGGCATTTTTCCGCTGCAGGCACCGGTGTTCGCGTGCAACGAATTGATCCGGGTGCAGCGCGGCATGGCAGGCGACCGGCTGCTGAGCGCGGGCTGGCACCGGCCCGAGGCGTGGGGATGCTGGAGCATGGCGCCAACCGCCTCGCTGCACCTCGCGTTCGATTCGGTGCTGGCTGGCGCGCTGAGCCTGGAACTGAACCTGGCGCCGCCGCTGGCGGATCAGACGCTGATGGTTGTGGTCAATAACGTAGCACTGCCGGCGCAGGAGGTGCGTAATGGCCTCAACATCTGGACCTTGCCGCCGCGCTGCTATCTGGGCCGGTTCGAGATGCAGATCGGTCTGGTGGTTGAGCGGACCGTGTGTCCAGCGGATGACGGGCTATCGAATGACAATCGGTCGCTGGGGGTTGGGCTGCGCTCGATCCGGGTGTTCAACGAAGGCGAATAGCCAGGGGCCAAGAAGTGGCTCGAGGAACGCCGTTCTTTTCCCACTGTCATATACGGCCAAGGCCGGTCATGACAGTGGGAACAAGGCCGCGCTGCCCTATCGGCGCAAGGGGGGCGGGTCCAGTCGTGGGAGCGAGATTATGCTCCGATCTCCTGCGCCGCCTTCAGCACCGCGTCCACATGCCCGGTGACACTGACCTTGCGCCACGCCTTGGCAATCTTTCCCTCCGCGTCGATCAGAAACGTGCTGCGGTCGATACCCATGTATTTCCTGCCGTACATCGACTTCTCGACCCACGAGCCATAGGCCTCGGCGACGGCGTGCGTCTCATCCGAAGCCAGCGGGAAGGTCAGCTTGTACTTCTCGGCGAACTTCTCGATTGGCTTCAGCTTGTCCGGCGAGACTCCGATCACGTTCAGCCCCATCTTGCCCAGCGTCGTGCCCGCTTCCTCAAAGGCACAGGCCTCCTTGGTGCAGCCGGGCGTGTCGGCCTTGGGGTAAAAATACAGGATGAACGGTCTGCCCTTCATCGCCCCCAGGCTGACCGTGCGCCCGCCCGAGGCAGGCAGGGAAAAGTCAGGGGCCGGATCGCCTTCCGAAACGCTCATACGCCCAGTTCTCCAATATGCCGAACGAAGATGGCCCGGACCTGCCGGGCGATGCCATCGAGTGTAAGAAGCAGTTGCGGTATTTCAACCGCTTCCACCCCCGCTCGGGCGACGGCCTCCAGCAGCAGCGCCGCCGGCGCGGGCGGCAGAGCCGGGGTCGCGACCTGCCCGACGGTCAGCCGCAGAATGCCCTGGATCGTGCGCCAAACCCGGTCGGCTTGCAGCAATACCGCGGCATCATCTTCCGGCAGCAGGCCGACATCCCGCAGACGCGCCAGCGCGATGCTCGTGGTCGGGTGGCAGATCTCGGGGTGGGATGGTGCGTAGATCAATTGCAGCGCTTGCGCAATGAACTCGACGTCGACCTGGCCGCCGGGCCGCAGCTTCACATCCCACGGGCCATACGGCGTCAGTTCCCGCGCCATGCGGGCGCGCATGGCTGCAGCGTCGGCCCGGATTTTGGCTGGGTCGTCGCCACGGCGGATCGATGCCTGGATGATGGCACCGATCCGCTCGCGCAACGCCGCCGGTCCGGCGACCACCCGTGCGCGGGTCAGGGCCATGCGCTCCCAGGTCCATGAATCCTGCTCGTGGTAGCGGACGAAAGCGTCGAGCGATACCGCCACCGGCCCCTTATTCCCTGACGGGCGCAGCCGCATATCCACGGCGAACATCTGACCCTCCGGCCCTGGCGCCGTCAGCGCCGCGACCAGCGCGTGGACCGCCCGTACGAACCAGGTGCTGGCCGCCAGCACCTTGGCGCCGTGGCTCTCGGTGACATCAGAGGGATGGCTATAGATCAGCAGCAGGTCGAGATCAGAGCCGGCCATCATCTCCTGGCTGCCAGCCTTGCCGAGCAGCACGACAGCGAGGTCGCCGCCCGCAACGGAGCCGTAGCGGGCGCTGAAATCCGCCACCACGCGCGGCAGCAACACACTCAGTGTGGCGTCCGCCAGCGCCGACCGTTCCCGGCCGACCGCATCGGCGTCGAGCCGTCCTTCCAGCGTTGCGACGGAGAGCAGGAAGTCCTTCTCCATGACCGTCCGGCGGATGATCTGGATACTGTCCTGCAGGTCTATGGTCGCGCCGAGGCGGCTCTCCAGAATGTCCAGTGCCGGCCGCCCGTCCTCATGCGCGATCAGGCCTTCCAGAGCGCTCGGATAGCGGGCCAGATGCTCCGCCAGCCGCGGGGCGGCGCCAAGCACTGTGGCAACACGCTCCAGCAGGAACGGATTGTGCTGGAACAGCGACATGGGCTGCACGCCCGACGGTAGTGCAGTGATGAAGCGGTCGAAGCGTCGGAAGGTCTCATCCGGGTCCGCCTGCTGGCTCAGCATCGCCAGGATCGCCGGCACCATCTCCGTCATCAGGCTACGGGCACGCTCCGACCGCAGCGCCCGGACGTGGCCGGCGAGCCAGGCGCGCACGCGCTCGACGACATGGGGGGCGTCGGTGTAGCCCATCGCCTGCAGCGCCGCGGCCGTCGCGCCGTGCCCATCCTGGTTCGGGCCAAAATCCAGCACCGGCCGGCTGGGTTCGCTCACAGGCAGATCCGGGACCCGGTCGAACAGCGTCCGATACATGCCCCGCACCTTGCCGACGCAATCCAGGAATGAAGCTGCCAGTGCGCCCAGGTCGGCATAGCCGAGGAAGAGCGCTACCCGCTCCAACTCTGCCGGGCTCTTCGGGAAGCTGTGCGTCTGGCGGTCGTTAACCATCTGCAGACGATGCTCGACCTGGCGCAGGAAGGTGTAAGACGCCTTCAGGTCCCGTGCGGTATCCTCGCTGAGATGCCCCGCCGCCACCAGCGCATCCGTCGCCGCAAAGGTCGGCCGAACCCGCATCGTCGGATCGCGGCCGCCCCACACCAGTTGCAGGGTCTGCACCAGGAACTCGATCTCCCGAATGCCGCCTTCGCCCAGTTTGACGTCCCAGCCGGCCAGCACCTCGGCCGGATCCTGGTGGTTCAGCGAGCCACGCGTGCCGATCTTGGCGTCGATGCGGCGCTTCATCGCGTGAATGTCCGCGATCGCCGCAAAGTCCAGGCCGCGGCGCCAGACGAAGGGGCGCATCGCCTCCAGGAAGCGCTGGCCGACCTCCCGGTCGCCGGCGATCGGGCGAGCCTTGATCATCGCCGCCCGCTCCCAGTTCTGCGCCAGGCTTTCATAGTAGGTCATGGCGGAATCAAAGGAGATCGCCGGCGGCGTCGCGGCGGGATCGGGGCGCAGCCGCAGATCGGTGCGGAACACGTAGCCGCCGCCGTCGCGATCCTGCATCAGCGCGACCATGTCGTGCGCGACGCGGACGGTGAAGCGGCTGACGGAGCCTTCGGGCTTCAGTTCGGCGAAGGCCGGCGCGTCGGGATCGTAGATCAGGATCAGATCGACGTCGGACGAGTAGTTCAGCTCAAACGCGCCAAGTTTCCCCATCGCCAGCGCCACGAGGCCACAGCCGGTCTCTGGATTGTCGGGGTCCGGCAGGCGCAGGCGGCCGGCATCGTGCGCGACCCGGTACAGATGGCGCAGGATCAAATGCAATGCCGTTTCCGCCAGGTCGGAGAGGGCCTGCGTCACACGGTGCAGGTCCCAGATGCCGCCGATATCGGCGATGGCGGTGCTCAACGCGACAATCCGCTTGGCCCGCCGCAGGGAAGTCGCAACGTCGGACCGGGACGCGTTCGGCGGCACGGCTTGCAGTGCGTCCAGCGCTGCCGCGACCACCGGCTGCGGTCCTTCGACCACCAGGCGCTGCAGCGCCGGCAACTCGCGGATTGCAAGATCGGCGAGGTACGGACTATTCCCACCGAGCGACCGGATCATGGTTAACGTTGCGGCATCGTTCAGGAATGGGCCACTGTCCGGGTCGTGTTCGCCGACACGCTCGAGGAGCAGGTCGGCCGCCTTTTCGTCGTAGGGAGTCGGCCAGTGCGGCGGCAACGTGAAATGATCTGTTTGCATCGTCGAAGAGCCTCATAATGATTCGACGGGCTGGTCAAGTCGCCAGACACTGCTCGCTGCTGCTGCACTATCTGAATGTCGCGCTGATCGGCCTGCTGGTTGCGGTCAGCCTGGGTATAGGCGCCGTCGCGCTACGCCTGTCGAACGGGCCGATCGACCTGACCTGGATTGCGGCGCTGTACGGCAACAGCCTGCAGATCACGCGCGGCGGTGTGCACCTGTCCTTTGCCGACGCGGCACTGAGCTGGGATGGGTTTCAAAGCGGCGTTGGCATGCCGCTGAACGTCCGCGTAACCGGCGTGCAGGTCACCGACCGGCAGGACCGGGTGCTTGCCAGTGCCGGCAAGGCGTTCATGTCGGTGTCGCTGGGGCCGCTTGTGCTGGGCCGCTTCGTACCACGGGCGATCGAGTTGGACGATGGCCAGATCACGCTGATCCGCGACCGGGAGGGCACGCCCGACCTCGGCCTGTCGCCTGAACTCGACCAGGGCATGCCCGAGGCGGCGCCGAGGAAGCCCGAACCGCGGCGCAGCGTCAGCGATCTGCTTTACGGCTCTGACGTGCTCGGCCAGCTCGATCACGTGCATCTGCGCAATTTCAAGTTGATGCTGCATGGCGGAACGGAGCCGGTGAAATGGCAGGCCGAGATCGCCAACCTGGAACTGCAGCGCCAGCCCAACGGCGAAATCGCCGGAGCCGCGCATGTACCGTTCGTGCTCGATGACCGGACGGCTGACCTCGATCTCAGCGTCAACCTGCCGCGCGATGGCACTGGCGATATTCGGGCGCGGCTGACGGCGGTCGAGGCATCCGCTGTCGCCAAGATCTTTCCGGCCCTTGGCTTCCTGTCCGCGGTACGCGCGCCGGCGACGACCGATGTCACGCTGCGGCTGGACCACGACCTGAGTCTCGTCGGCGGCTACGGCTCCATTCTGCTGGATGCCGGGCAAGTCCGGCTGGGGAAGGGAAACCTCTCGATCGGCCGTGGATTGCTGCGCGTCCGTGCCACGTTGCAGCAGCTTGTCATCGAAGAGGCCAATCTCAGCGTGCTGACCGCGCGGCCGAACGCTTCGACCAACCTGTCGGTGAAGGGTACGATCAACCGGATGGGCGAACGCGTCGGCGCCAACGTCACCGCGTCCGTCGAGAACCTGGACATTGCCGATCTGCCTGCGTTCTGGCCAGCCGAGGCGGCGCCGGGCGCTCGTAGCTGGGTGGTGCAGAATGTGCTGTCCGGCACGGTGCCGCGGGCGTCAGCGGCGCTGGCACTAGAGGGCGGCATCAACCTGAAGGACGTGCAGCTGACCAAGGCGACTGCAGAGCTGGAGGGGAACAACGTCAGCCTGACCTGGCTGGACCAGATTCCGCCGGTTGTCGGGGCGCAGATGCGGCTCCGGCTGGTCGATCCGGACAAGCTGCTGATCCTGATGCCGAGCGGACGGCAGAAGATCAGCGGCGGCGGGGCCGATCTGCAGGTGCGGGACGGGCAGATGGAGATCACCGGCCTGACGGTTCCGGACCAGACTGCGAAGATCACACTGCGGGTCGACGGCCCGGTCACCAGTGCGCTTGCGCTGCTGCGGGAGCCGCGGCTGAAGCTGCTGAGCAAGCATCCCGTCGATCTGCAGGATCCCGGCGGGACGGCTTCGGTGAATGTGAGCCTGGATTTCCCGCTGGAGACCAAGCTGCAGGCGGAGCAGATCGTGTTCAAGGTGGCGGCGCACCTGGAGCAGGTGCGGGTGGCGCGGCTTGTGGCCGGGCGCAACCTGACCGACGCGGTGCTGGACCTGACGGCGGATGCGAATGGCCTCAACTTGAAAGGTCAGGGTGCGCTGGCTGGCATTCCGCTCACTGCCGACGCATTCATCGATTTCAACAGCGGACCGCCGTCTCAGGTCGTGCAGCGTGTCAATGCGACGGCGCGTCCGACGGTACCGCAACTGACCGGTGCCGGCATTCCGGTCGAAGATATTCTGGCGTCCGGCGATGTGCCGCTGAACGTGGCGGTGCAGCAGCGGCGGAGTGGCGACGGCAGTGTCGCGTTGAACGCCGACCTCGGCAGCGCCGTGGTGCACTGGAAGTCGGTCGGCTGGAAGAAGCCGGCAGGTGTGCCGGGAAAGGCATCGGCAACCCTGGTGCTGTCGAAGGACGCGCTGAGGGCGGCGCAGAATATCGTGGTTGAATCGCGCGATGCCGACCTGTCAGCCTCGGCCGATCTGGCTGACGGGTCGCTGCGCTTACTGACGATCAACCGCGCGCGGCTGGGGCGGACCGATCTGCGTGGCACGGTGCGGATACCGGCGCATGGTCCGATGGACATTGTGTTGTCCGGTCCGGCGATGGATCTGTCGACCCGGCTGGAGGAGGCCACGGACAGTTCCGGCGCGCGCCGGAAGAACGAGGTGCCGGATCTGAGCCTCAAGGCGCAGTTCGATCGCGTGTTCCTGGCCCGCGGCGAGGTCGCAACCGGCTTGTCGCTGCAGGCCACGGCAGCAGACTCCCATCTGCGCTCGCTGGATCTGACGGCGACCCTCGGCGCCAACGGCGCGCTGACAGCACGGGTTGGGCCGTCGGGCGGCGTCCGCCGGCTGAATGTTGACACGGCGAATGCCGGCGCCCTGCTGCGTGGCCTGGACCTGACCCGGTCGATGCAATCGGGACGCCTGACGATCCGCGGCGAATACGATGATCGGGTGCGCGCGCATCCGCTAACCGGCGTTGCCGAGATCGACGACTCCCGGCTGGAAAACGTGCCTTGGCTCGGTCGTCTGCTGCAGGCGGCGACGCTGTACGGCGTCGCCGACATGCTGACCGGCCCTGGAATGGGCGTGTCCCGCATCATCCTGCCGTTCCGCTATGAGCAGGAACGGCTGTACGTGAACGAGGCGCGGATGTTCTCCAGTTCGCTGGGGCTGACCGCGCAGGGTACGGTGGACATGGCTGCGGGGCGCATCGGCCTGAATGGGACGGTTGTGCCGGCTTATGTGCTGAATTCGGCGCTGGGGCGGATTCCGTTCGTAGGACGAATCTTCAGTGCCGAGAAGGGCGGTGGGCTGTTCGCCGCCCGCTACAGCGTGGACGGGCCGTTCGCCGATCCGTCTGTTACGGTCAATCCGCTGAGCATGCTGACACCCGGTTTCCTGCGCGGACTGTTCGACGTGGGGAGTGCGGAACGGTAGAGTGAGAGACCGTGTTTCGGTGCCGACACAGCCGGTAGGCCCGTAAACATCGGATCGTGCTGCCTCACCCCCTACTGCCATTGCCGGGTCTTGTGCCGGCCAGTCACGCCTGTCACGCGCAATCGCCTGGACGTTGTGAACGGTGGCGCCGAAGTGCGACCGTGACGAGAGATGTCACATCGTCGCCCCCAGCACCCATGGCGCAAACTCCGCGGCACCGAAGTCGAACAACTCGCTCTTCGTCGGCTCGCCCGATGCGACGCGCAGGATCAGTTCGAAGATGCGCTCGCCGCACTGCTGCACTGTTTCGTCGCCATCGAGAATGGTGCCGCAGTTCACGTCCATATCGTCCTCGATGTGCCGGTACATCGGCGTGTTGGTCGCGAGCTTGATCGACGGCGCCGGCTTGCAGCCGAACACGCTGCCGCGGCCGGTGGTGAAGCACACAACGTTGGCGCCGCCGGCGACCTGTCCGGTTGCGGCGACCGGATCGTAGCCGGGCGTGTCCATGAAGACGAAGCCGCGCGCGATAACGTCCTCTGCGTAGCGCACCACGTCGACGAGATTGGTGCTGCCGGCCTTGGCCATGGCGCCAAGCGATTTTTCCAGGATTGTCGTGAGGCCGCCGGCCTTGTTGCCAGGTGAAGGATTGGCGTTCATTTCGGCGCCTTCGCGCTTGGTGTACTCCTCCCACCAGTGCATCAGGTCGACCAGCTTCCGACCGATTTCGGGCGAGACCGCACGGCGGGTCAGCAAATGTTCGGCGCCATAGGTTTCCGGCGTCTCGGACAGGATGACCGTGCCGCCGTGGCGGACGATCAGGTCGCTGGCGGCGCCCAGGGCGGGATTGGCGGAGACGCCGGAATAGCCGTCGGAACCGCCGCATTGCAGCGCGACCGTGAGGTGGCTGGCCGGCACCGCCTGGCGCGACACGCGGTTGGACTCCGCCAGCACCTCCTTCACGAAATCCACCCCGGCGGCGACGGTCTTGCGTGAGCCGCCCATGGTCTGGATATCCATGCCGCGCAGCCGGCCGGCGAGGCGCTGTTCCTCCATCAGGCCGCCGATCTGGTTCACCTCGCACCCGAGGCCGAGGACGATGACGTGGCTGAAATTGGGGTGGCGCGCATAGCCTGACAGTGTCCGGCGCAGCAGGCGCAGCGGTTCGTCCTGCGTCATGCCGCATCCGGTCTTGTGCGTCAGAGCCACGACGCCGTCGACGTTCGGGAAGTCGGCCAGCGGGTCGTGACCGGTCATCGGGTTGCGGCGAAACATGTCGGCGACCACCGAGGCGACATGGGCGGAGCAGTTCACGCTGGTGAGAATGCCAATGTAGTTGCGCGTCGCCACGCGGCCGTCGGGACGCACGATGCCCTGGAACGTTGCCGGCGGCTCGATCATCTCTGTCGGCTTCGCGTCGACGCCGTAGGCGTAGTCCTTGGCGAAGTCACCCATCTCGCAGTTCTGGGTGTGTACATGCTCGCCCAGGCC
This sequence comes from Pseudomonadota bacterium, assembly GCA_018240405.1. Taxonomy (GTDB): domain Bacteria; phylum Pseudomonadota; class Alphaproteobacteria; order Acetobacterales; family Acetobacteraceae; genus Rhodopila. The sequence goes on along the minus strand of JAFEFW010000038.1, from coordinate 7,045 downwards.
GATGTCCGCGGCGGCAAAGCCGATGATCTGGCCGTAGCGGCGAATCGGCTCGCCCTTGCGGATCGGCCGCACGGCAACCTTATGGCCCGCGGGGACACGCTGCGCCGCGGCCACATTGTCGGCGACAGGGGCGCCGGGCAGGAGGGCGGTGCGGGCAATCACCACGCTGTCGTCGGGATGCAGCCGGATCACGGGTGGCGGGGCCATGGCGGTGTCCTTCACGCTGGATGAAGACATGCTCATACCGCATCGCCCGATTTTTTCCGAACCCACTCATCGCGGGCTCGTTGCACTGAGTGTGATCCAAGTCTCGGGTCACGGTTCGATAGACAGCAATGGAGACGCACATGGCGGAGTTTGAGATCCGGGCGGACGGCAATGGCGAGATGAGCGACGAGCTGGTCGAGCGGGTCGGCGCCGCGGCCGCCCGCGTTGCGGTCATCCAGGACGGGTATGCAGCCAGCGTCCAGGCCGAGGAGGCGCCGGAGGCGCGCAACGCGCTGGCCACCCAGGCGCGGATGCAGGCTGAGGAGGCCATTGATGAGCAGGGCCTGACGATCGACGATTATAACGCCGTGCTGACAGCGGCCGAGAACGATCCGGACCTGGAGCGCCGGCTGGTAGAAGCCGCCCGCCGATCCTTATGACGGATTGCCGGGGCGGCAAGTGCGTCGCCCCGGTGCCGCTCCCTGCACTGCCGCTGCGGTCTGATCGCACTGCCTACTTATTGTTGGGGCATTGGATCGCATTGGCTTGGCGAGATGCAGATTGCCAGCCCCACCTGTAGCACGACCAAGCTGCGACGGCTGAAGAGTAACGCCCTGACGCGGATAAGCATGCGTCGCTTAGTGTGTGCCATGGCCCCGAGGCGCCCGTGACAGGCAAACTTTGGACTGGCACATGCGGCAGTAAGCCGCAGCGCGGGTAACTACGGTTGCCGAATCGGCCTAGCGCGCCTGTAAGCCTTTACCTGCCATGGCGTGACGTGACGCATTCTGCTGCGCCTCGCAGCGTCAACCCCGCAGCACCCGCCCGGCCACGACATCCAGCTTCGCCGCCAGCGCGGCATCGCGCCGGTCGGCGGCAGTGATGATCGCATGATCCAACGCCCGGTCGCAGCCGCAGGGGCACAGATTCCGCGTCTGCCCCAGCTTCGGCACTGCGGCCTTGACAAGCGTCCGCGCGTTGTCCGCATTTGCCAGCAGAACGCGAACCACCGCCTCGACTGTCACGTGGTCATGGTCCGGATGCCAACAGTCGAAGTCCGTCACCATGGCGACCGTGGCGTAGCAAAGCTCCGCCTCCCGGGCGAGCTTGGCCTCCGGCATGTTGGTCATGCCGATCACACTGCAACCCCAGGAACGGTACAGCTCGCTCTCCGCTTTGGTAGAGAACTGCGGCCCCTCCATCACCAGATACGTCCCGCCACGCGTCACCGGCAGACCAAGCGCGGCCGCCGACTCGAACAGCACGTCGCCGAGCCGGGTGCAGACCGGATGCGCCATCGAGACATGGGCGACGATGCCCTCACCGAAAAAGCTCTTTTCCCGCGCAAAGCTGCGGTCGATGAACTGGTCCACGACGACGAAGTGCCCCGGCGGCAGGGTTTCCTTCAGGCTGCCGACCGCCGACAGGGAGATCACGTCCGTGACTCCCGAGCGTTTCAAGGCGTCAATATTTGCGCGGTAATTCAGGTGGGTTGGCGACGTTGGATGGCCACGGCCGTGCCGCGGCAGGAACACACACTGGATGCCGGCCAGGCGACCGAACAGCAATTCGTCGGACGGCGCGCCCCAGGGCGTCTCGACCCGCCGCCAGGTTTTCGCTTCCAGCCCGTCGATATCATACAGACCGGAGCCGCCGATGATTCCAAGAACCGGTTGGGTCACCGGCGGCACTCCATCAGTGGGCGTCTGCCCAAACCTTCTTCTTCACCACGTAGGTCAGCCCGGTCATGAAGACCAGGAACAACACCGCCTTCACGCCCATCGCCTTGCGCTCGACCATTTCGGGATTGGCGGCCCAGTACAGGAAGGTGACAACGTCACGCGCCTGCTGATTCAGCGTATTCGGCGTGCCATCGGTGTAGGTGACGGTACCGTCCTGCAGCGGCTGCGGCATCTTGATCTGATGCCCCGGGAAGACCCTGTTGTAATAGGTACCTTCGGCGACGGCGACGCCGGCCGGAGGGTTGCCGTATCCGGTGAGCACGCCGAACACGTAGTTCGGCCCACCCTCACGCGCATTCACGATGAGCGACAGGTCCGGCGGCAGCGCGCCGTTGTTCGCCGCCGTCGCAGCCTTGTCGTTCGGGAATGGTGAACGGAAACGGCTTGACGGCAGAGCCGGGCCTTCGACCGGCTGTCCTTCGTCGTTCAGGCCAAGCGGCACGGTGAACGTGGCGGCGACCGCCTTGATCTGCTCCGCATTCAGGCCGATGCCCGACAGGTCGCGGTAGTGCAGGAACTTCATCGAGTGACAGTTCGCGCATACCTGCGAATAGACCTGAAAGCCACGCTGGGCCGAAGCAAGATCGAATCCGCCCAACGCACTCTCAAAACTCCAGTGCTCATTCGGCAGCGGGATATGCTCCTCCGCCGCTCGGGCCGATATCGGGCCCGCGAGGCAAAGGACGGCAAGCAGGCCGCCCAGAAGGGAACGCGGGCTACGCATCACGCTTTCTCCATCGGCTTGGCGGCGGCGCCGGATGGCAGCGGTCCGCCGCCACGTCCGCCCAGAACGGCTTGGCTGATGCTCTCGGGCAGCGGCAGCGGCTTCTCAAGCTTGCCCAAGACCGGCAGGAGCACCAGGAAGTGGAAGAAGTAGTAGAAGGTGCCGAGACGGCTCAGGGTTACCCAGATCCCTTCCGGCTTGTGCGCGCCACACATACCCAGCACGACGACCGAGATGATCAGCAGCGGGAAGAACAGCCGGTAGATCGGGCGGAAGCGGGCGCTACGCACCGGCGAGGTGTCCAGCCACGGCAGCACGAACAGCACCAGGATCGAGCCGAACATCAGGCAGACGCCCAGCAGCTTGTCGGGCACGGAACGCAGGATGGCGTAGAACGGCAGGAAGTACCATTCCGGTACGATGTCCGCGGGCGTGACCAGTGGGTTCGCCTCAATAAAATTGTTCGGGTCGCCCAGATAGTTCGGCGCGAAGAACACCAGGATGGCGAACACGATCAGGTAGACGCAGATGCCAACGCTGTCCTTGATCGTGTAGTACGGGTGGAACGGCAGCGTGTCCTGCGGCGTCTTGACGTCGATGCCCAGCGGGTTGTTCGAGCCCGTGATGTGCAGTGCGGCAATATGCAGGAAGATCACCGCGACCAGAACGAACGGCAGCAGGTAGTGCAGCGAGAAGAACCGGTTCAGCGTCGGCTGGTCGACCGAGAAGCCGCCCCAGAGCAGGGTGACGATCTTCGGGCCAATCCAGGGGAAGGCGGAGAACAGGTTGGTGATCACCGTCGCGCCCCAGTAGGACATCTGGCCCCATGGCAGCACATAGCCCATGAACGCTGTGGCCATCATCAGCAGCAGAATGACCACGCCGAAGATCCACAGCAGCTCCCGCGGCGACTTGTAGGAGCCGTAGTAGAGCCCACGGGCGATGTGGACATAGGTGACGATGAAGAACATCGACGCGCCGTTCTGGTGCACGTAGCGCAGCAGCCAGCCGAAGTTCACGTCACGCATGATGTGCTGAACGGAGGCGAAGGCCAGCTCCGTGTTCGGCTGGTAGTTCATCGCCAGGAAGATGCCAGTGGCGATCATGATCACCAGGTTGACCATCGCCAGCGCACCGAAATTCCAGAAATAATTGAAATTCCTCGGCGTCGGGAACACCCCGTACTCTTTCTGCATCATCGTGAAGACGGGCAGGCGGGTGTCGATCCAGTTGATCACCGGATTGGCGAAATCGCTCTTGTGTAATCCAGCCATGATGGTTCCCTATCGCGGGCGCAACGGTGGGCGGCGTCAGCCGATCTTGATCTTGGTGTCCGACGTGAAGGCGTAAGGCGGCACCGGCAGATTCAGTGGCGCGGGCCCGTGGCGCACGCGGCCGGACGTGTCGTACTGGCTGCCGTGGCAGGGGCAGAACCACCCGCCATACTCGCCGCGAGGGTCGGAGGGCTTATTGCCCAAAGGCACGCAGCCAAGATGGGTGCAAATGCCGATCAGCACGATCCACTGCTCATGGCCGGCCTTCACGCGCTGCTTGTCGAGGCCGTCGGTGCGGTCGATCAGCTGGGAGAGCTGGACAGCCTGCGCCTCCTTGATTTCGGCTGGGGTGCGGTTGCGCACAAAAATCGGCTTGCCTTGCCAAACGACGGTAATGCCGCTGCCTTCGGCAATCGGCTTCAGGTCGGTTTCGACCGAGGACAGCGCCAGCACGTCGGCAGAGGGGTTCATCGAATCGATGAAAGGCCAGGCAAGGGCGCCGACACCGATGGCGGCACCAGCCGTGGCAACGAGTTTGATCATGTCCCGCTTGGTCACTTCGCCGCCCGGTCCGTGACCAGAGACCGCGGCGCCGTGTGTATCAGCCATCTTTCCCTCGATCAGTTCTGCCAACGCGCGGGGTGCACGTTGGGGTTGGACCGCCCATCCAACTGGTCTGCAAATACCGTCTGCCAAGCGCCCGCCGATTTCCGGGGACATCAAGGCGGACGCTCTTTACAGACCCGCCTTGCCGCCTGCAACGTGGGCGCCCAGGGGTTACCCCCACTGCTTTGCCGGAACAAGCCCCCGATGGACGAAAACTCACATGGTGTGCCTCACGCATCGCTAAAATTGGATGCTCGGGGCTGGTTTGAGTCGCTACGCGACCGTATCTGCGCGGCGTTCGAGGCAATCGAGGACTCGCTGCCGGCAGATGCAGCGCATGGCGACATGCCGGCCGGGCGGTTCAAGCGAACAGCGTGGCAGCGCCCCACCGAGGACGGCAGCGAGGGCGGCGGCGGCGTCATGAGCGTTATGCATGGCCGGGTGTTCGAGAAGGTGGGCGTCAACGTGTCCACCGTATGGGGCGAGTTCAGCCCGGATTTTCGGGCACAAATACCCGGCGCGGAACAGGATCCCCGGTTCTGGGCCAGTGGCATCAGCCTGGTGGCGCACATGCGCAGCCCGCTGGTGCCGGCGGCGCATTTCAACACGCGCATGCTGGTAACGACCCGCGGCTGGTTTGGCGGCGGCGGCGACCTGACGCCGATGCGGCTGGACACGCCGCAGGCGCAGGAGGACGCGGCTGAGTTCCATGCGCGCTTCAAGGCTGCCTGCGACCGGCACGACCCGGCCTACTATCCGAAGTTCAAGGATTGGTGCGACCGCTACTTCTACCTGCCGCACCGGAAGGAACCGCGTGGCGCCGGCGGCATCTTCTATGACCATCATTTCACCGGCGACGCCGGTGCCGATTTCGCCTTCACCCGCGACGTGGGGGAGGCATTCCTGGACGTCTATCCGCACATCATCCGCCGCCGCATGAACCAGACCTGGACTCAGGCGGAGCGCGACCATCAGTTGGTCCGGCGCGGGCGCTATGTGGAGTTCAATCTGATCCACGACCGTGGCACGCTGTTTGGCCTGAAGACCGGCGGCAATGTAGAGGCCATCCTGATGAGCCTGCCACCCGAGGTGCGCTGGCCGTAACGAAGGCAGTGGCCTCGGCTCAGGCGCTGACAGCCACGACGGCATCGCGGCTTCACTCCGTCATCGGCCGACCTGCTCCCATTGCGGCCATGGCCTGGACGGGCCCGGTCATGGCAGCAATGGAAGTGTCGAGGCATCCGCAGTAGCGCGAACTGACCCCGGCAAACACGCATTCGGCAGTAACTGGCCTCACGTCGCTACAAGCGGCAACGCGGTCTGGCCGAGTACCCAGCCCTCCCAGCGGCGGATCCACGTGTCGTCGGGGGTGCTGTCCGGCCGGTTGCCAAGGACGACATTCAGCACGCAAAGTGCCCCCAGCGTGCTGTCGAACCGATCCTCACCTGCTGCGTCAGCGCCGAAGCCATCCAAAATGGTGCGCCGCGCCGTGTCATCCGGCTGAGCACCCAAGCGGGCAGCCGCCATCAGCAACGCAGGAGCGATCGCCGCCCGATCCAACTGCCGACGCTTGCTGCCGGACAGCCGGATCGACAGATGGCGGAGCGCCTCGGCGGGATAGGTCTCGGCCAACGCGACGGTACCTGGGACCAGCAGGCTGCGAAACGGGCCATCATAGGGCCACAGGTGCAGTGGCGGCGGACCATCGAGTCCGGGCAGGATGAGTTCCTGCCATGCGGCAATCGCCGCTTTGCCGGATTGGTTGGCGCCCAGCGTCCAGAACAGCGGTGCGCCCGCAGGCCGCTCCGCTGTTGCCCGGTCGCAGTGGCGGCCGAGTGCAGACGCATCCGGCAGTCCCAGCGCAAGGGCGTGGGACAGACGGGTCATGCCGGCGACACCCCGCGCCGGATAGAATGGGCGGTCGTGGCGAACCTCCGCCAGAGTTGCGCAGACGCTGAACCAGTCCGGCATCGCGTCGAGGCCGCGCAGAAAAGCTCTGAAGTCGGCCTCCGGCCGCAGTGCCGCATAGCGCCGTGGCAGGCCGATCGGCAAGTCTGCTCCCAGCGCGACGGCCCCACCCTCGGCCTGATCCACCAGGCGAGACAGCAGCGTCCGGACGTCACCGACAAGACGCGGCACCGTCAGTGCCCAAACAGTGCCAGTCCGGCGAAGAACGGTGATCCAGCGCTTGCGAGGATCCACGCTCCAATCGGCATGAGCGATCAGGCTGAGTGGCGATGGCGACCTGCTTGCACCGTCAATCGGGGTCCCCCGGGGCTGCTGACCTGCGGCGCTTGGCTGGTCGCTGGGCATCGACCTGCCGGCGCCTTACTGCAATGCTCGGTTCAGCACCGCGGCCAGACGGCATCCTGCCTTCTCAAGCTGGCGCGACGCTGTGGCGGCCGCCCTCTGCTGGTAGGCAGGACTGAGCGGCACGGGCGTCTCGGTGCCGCCCGCCTGCATTTCATGCCCCGTCCGATACGCGACGTTGC
>JAFEFW010000389.1 GCA_018240405.1 Pseudomonadota bacterium | reverse complement strand
GAAGCGGTGCAGCGCGCCGGACGCATGACCCACCGCCTGCTCGCCTTCGCCCGGCAACAGCCGCTGGAAATGCAAACCGTTGATCTCAACCGTCTGGTTGCCGGCATGTCGGACCTGCTGATGCGCACCCTGGGCGAGGATGTGGCGATTGAGACGGTGCTGGCGGGCGGCCTATGGCCGACCTGCAGCGACCCGGCGCAGATCGAGAACGCGCTGCTGAACCTGGCGATCAATGCCCGCGACGCCATGCCGGATGGCGGCCGGCTGACCATCGAAACCGCGAATGCCGCGCTCGACGATTCCTACGCGGCCGCCAACGCCGACGTTGAGCCCGGGCAGTACGTCATGCTCGCGGTCAGCGACACCGGCACCGGCATGACGCAGGATGTCATCGCGCGCGCCTTCGACCCGTTCTTTACGACAAAGGAGCCCGGGCGCGGCACCGGCCTGGGACTCAGCATGGTCTACGGCTTTGCCAAGCAGTCGGGCGGGCACCTGAAGATCTATAGCGAACCCGGGCGCGGGACGACGGTCAAGCTGTACCTGCCGCGCCTGCTGGGCGGGATGGCCGAGGCGCCCGGAGCGCAGGTGGCGCGCCGGGATATATCGGCACCCCGTGCGCATACCGTGCTGGTGGCCGAGGATGATGCGGCGGTTCGTGAATTGGCGACAGCGTTCCTGGAGAGCCTGGGCTACACCGTGCTGGCCGCGCCTGACGGGCCGCGGGCACTGCAGTTGCTGCGCAGCCACCCTGAGGTGAGCGTGCTGTTCACCGATGTGGTGATGACCGGTGGCATGAGCGGCCGCGACCTTGCGAGCGCGGCGCTGGTGGAGCGCCCGGACCTGCGAGTGTTGTTCACCACCGGCTACACGCCGAATGCGATTATCCACGGCGGCATCCTCGACCCCGGCGTCCATCTGCTGAGCAAGCCCTTTACCGCCGAGGCGCTGGGCGCGCGTTTGCGCGCGCTACTGGAACAGCCAGCGACGGTGAAATAGCCGCATTGGCACGTACGCCCGATCCAGCGACAGAGGCGCTCGGCGTGACGGCCCTGTCAGCGCCGCTGCACCAGGCTGCTGTGCACCCAGCCATCGGGCTGACTGCCGGTGCCGACTTGCAGCCAGCCGCCCGGCCCCTCGCCGAACACACGCAACTCCTTGCCGGCAGGTTCGACACGCAGCGTGTCACCCTGCGGCGAGGACCGGATATTGCCGTTCTGCCGCATGACCACCGTACCCGACGCGGCCGATGTCGCGGGCTGCAGCGCGGCTGTCCCGGGGGTGGGAGCGGCTGGCACCGGCGCGGCGGCCGGCGGGGGCGCTGCCGGCGCGGGACCGGCGAGGACCGCCTGCACGTCCTGCGGCAACGGCGGCAGCGGCGGCACCGAATCGCGCCGCTGGTTCTGCGGCCCACCACCCTCGAAGCAGCGGGCGAGCGCATCGACGTAGACTTTCGTCGCCTCCGTCACCGTGCTGCCGACACGCGCCTCGGCCTTGAACTTGCGCGCCGGGTCCTGGTTGAACTCATCCCGCGTCACCACGGCAACGAACAGGACGAAGGTGTTGCTGGTCGGTCCGAAGACATTGGCCTGGCCGCACACAGCGAACTGGTTCTTGATTGCCTGCGGCCAGACCTGCACGCCGCGGAACCGCACCGCATCCGGATTGCTGGCGGAGACGCGGATGCTGGTCTCGGCCGCTCTGCGGATATCGGCCATCTGATCCGCGGCAGCACCGGTCTGCGCGACAGGGGCACATTCCTTGTCGCAGGCAGCGGCCAGCAGCGCGGATGCCAAGGCAAGCACGGAGGCGGCTTTGATGGTGATGCGCTGCATGGCTCCTCGTTCGGGACACCGGGCGGACGACCCTGCCCGATCATTACCGCACCGACCCGGTCGAATGCACCGCCCGTTTCGTGGCGCCAGCTTCACGGCCCCGGCCCTGACCCGCAGAGCCGCGCCCAACCGCGATTCCGGCGCGCATTGCAATTGGTTGCAGCGCGGGCGCGACGGTCCTGTGGTGGAGTCGCGCCCGCCCTGTCGCCGGGCTCAGTCCGCCAGCAGGCTGATCAACCGGGAGGCCGCACCGCCATCCGCCAGGTCCCGCACCCGCGCGATGATGTCCATGCAGCGGCCGCGGTCGAACCGGCCGACGCAATTCTCCAGGAACTTCGCCTCGATCTCCTCCGGCGTCAGCGGATCCTGCGGATCGCCTTTCGGGAAGTCCCGCATCTCGGTGAAGCGGCGTCCGTCCTTCATCGTCACCGTCACCCGCGCCGGGAACTTTGCCGGATAGAGCTTGTCGAGTTCCGGCACCGCCACAACCTCGGTGTTCGCCAGCAGGCGCTGCACGTCGTCGCGCATCACCCGCTCCTGCGTGAACTGTGCCTGGCCGACTTTCCGATCCAGCGCGGCGACGGCGCAGCAATACGGCACGCTGACCCGCGCGCCCATCGCCGTGGTCACCTGCTTGGCCGAGAAATGCGACTTCACCGTATTGTAGGTCTCGTTGACGATGCTGGCGATGTCCTCCGCCCGCAGATCGTGCTGCGTCACCGCCGCCAGCGTGGCTTGGATCGGCGCATGGCTGGCCAGGATCGAGGGGAAGAACTTGAAGCCGTTCTGCAGGATCTCCCACTCGGTCCCGAGGCCGTTGGTCAGCGCCGCCAGGTTCGGCTCCAGCGTGAAGGCGGCGACGTAGCCCTTCTCGTTCTCCAACATGGTCGGCGGTGACGTGCCGCCGACTTCGGCCAGACGTGCCGAGAGGATGCCGTTGAACGCCGCTTTGCCGGGATGCAGGCTCTTGGTCAGGTCGCCGGAGGTAAAGAACGTGTTCAGCCCCGCCGCCTGAGTGCCGGCGAAGCCCAGCGCCATGCGTGCGCCGTTGGCATCGAGGCCAAGCGCCGAGGCGGCAGTGGCGGCGCCGCCGAAGGTGCCGTTGGTCGCGGTGGAGTGCCAGAAGCGGTAATGCGTCGGCATGACCGCCATGCCGACGCGCACTGCGGCCTCATAGCCTGCCACCACCGCGGTGATGACGGCCTGGCCGGACAGGCCACGTTCTTCGGCCAGCGCCAGGGCCGCGGGCACGACGACCGATCCAGTGTGCAGCAGCGCGCGCTTGTGCGTGTCGTCGAAGTCGGCCGCGTTCACCAGCGCGCCATTGGCCAGGGCCGCCACCGCAGCGTCCGTACGCACGCCCTGGG
>JAFEFW010000388.1 GCA_018240405.1 Pseudomonadota bacterium | reverse complement strand
TCGGAGTAGCCGAGATCGCGCAGGATCGATGCCGTGTCCTGCCCGTACTCCGGCGCGACCGCCACCGGGACTTTGGGCGCGTCGGCGACCGTGAACGGGCTGTCCACCGTCAGTAGGCCCGTGTCGGCCAAAGGCCGCAGGAACCCAGCGGCGTGTGCCTGTTTGTCATGCACGATCTCGGCCGCGGTGCCGACAACGCCGAACGTGACACCTGCTTCGTCCAAAATTGAGCGCCATTCCGACAGCATCTTTCGGGCAAACACCGAATCCAGGATCTGGGTCAGCGTCACGGCATGGGTGCGCCGGGCCGCGACCGTGGCAAAGCGGGCATCGTCGAGAAGGGCCTGCATCCCGATCGCCTTTGCCAGCGCCGGCCACTGCCGTTCATTGATCGCCACCAGCATGAACCACCGGTCGTCCAAGGTGCGGTAGATGTTGGTGAGCGCGCTGATGGTCTCTTCACGCGGCGGGCGCGGTGGAAATTGCACGCCACATAGTTCCGCCTGGATCAGATAGGCGTTCGCCCACATGCCGTTGCCCATCAGCGACGCCCTGACCTCGGTGCCCTTGCCGGTCTTCTCGCGCCGGTACAGTGCCGTGACGATCCCGCCGTATAGCGCTACGGCCGTCGGCCGATCGCCCATTGCCGGGACGGAACGAGCGGGAATGGCACGATGGTCCGGCCGGACCTCATCCATCAGGCCGGAACGGGCCCAGTAGGCGGTGGCGTCGAAGCCGGTCTTGCCGGCTTCGTCACCGACTTCGCCATAGGCCGTCAGAGAAGCGTAGATCAGCCGCGGGAATTTTTCAGCAAAGTCCTGATAGCGGATGCCGAGGCGTTCACGCGCGGGCAGCGGCGTGTTGGTCACGAACACGTCGGTGGTAGCCAGCAGCCGGTGCAGGACGGCGCGGCCGGCACTGGACTTCAGGTCCAGGGCCAGCGCCTTCTTGTTGCGATTGTCCATCAACCAGGGGTGATTGTGGTCCGCCGCCGGCATGCCGGGACGCTTGTACTGCGTACGCCAGGCATCGCCTTCGCCGGGCGGCTCGATCTTGATGACCTCCGCACCGAAATCGGCAAGCACCGTCGTTGCCGCCGGCCCCGCAACGTAGCTGGCGCAATCAATGACTCTCAGGCCGGCGAACAATGCATCCGACATGATTCAGGCGCTCCCGGTGTTGTTCTGGTGTCCGTGGCGCTCACCACGGGTCGATATACGGGTACTTCTTTCCGGTGCGCGGCGGTACCGGCGGCATGCGCTTCAGGCTGCTGGCAATCCAGTCCCGCGTGTCCGCCGGATCGATGACGTCGTCGATACCGCCGCCCTGCGCAGCGTTTACCGCCTTGGCCGCGTCATAGGCAGCGGCGGTGCGGCGCTCGAACTCCTCCCGGCGCTGCTCCGGATCCTCGATCGCCAGGAGTTCCTTGCGATAACCGAGCTTGACGGCGCCTTCGATGTTCATGCCGGCAAATTCGGCGGTTGGCCAGGCGACGCAGAAGAAACCGACCAGCGTGCCGGCGCCGCACATCGCCTGTGCGCCAAGCCCATAGGCCTTGCGCACAATGACGGTGAACAGCGGCGTGGTCATGTTGGCACCAGCGTTGAACAGGCGCGTGCAGTGACGTACCAGCGCAGTCCGTTCCACATCCGGTCCGACCATGATGCCGGGGCAATCGACCAGGCTCAGCACCGGGATGTCGAAGGCGTCGCAGAGATGCAGGAACCGCGCGCCCTTGTCCGCGCCGTTGGAATCGACGGCGCCGGCCAGATGGTGCGGGTTGTTGGCAATGACGCCCATCGGACGACCCTCGACGCGGATGAAGGCCGTGATGATGCCGATGCCGAACTTCTCGCGAATCTCAAGCACCGAGTCCTTGTCGGCAATCGTGTTTATGATCTCCCGCATATCGTAGAGGCGCAGGCGATTCTCTGGGATGGCATGCCGCAGGCGGCGCTGGTCCGGCGCCTGCCAGCTGGAGATCGCGCCCTGGAAGTAGGACAGGTATTTCTTGGCCACGTCGACGGCCTCGATCTCGTCCTTGACCAGGATATCCACCACGCCGTTTGGTACCTGGAAGGACATCGGGCCGACTTCCTCGGGCGTATAGATGCCCAGGCCGCCGCCTTCGATCATCGCCGGACCGCCCATCGCCAGCGTCGTGCTTTCCGTTGCAATGATCACGTCACTACACGCCACCAGCGCGGTGTTACCTGCGAATGTGCGGCCATTGACGACGGCGACCAGCGGCACCAGGCCGCTGAGCTGTGAGTACGTCGTGAACGTGTGGGTATCGACGGCAACGCGCGGACCGACCGTATCGTCGCCAGGGCGACCGCCTCCGCCTTCGCCGAACAGGATCAGCGGCAGGCGGAAGCGCTGCGCCAGTTCGAACATGCGGTCCTGCTTGTAGTGGTTGCGACGACCCTGCGTGCCGGCCAGCACCGTGTAGTCGTAGTGCACGATGATCGCGCGGGACTGACTCTCATTGAACAGGTCGCCGTTGATCGAGCAGGTACCGGCCACGACGCCATCGGCCGGCGTGTTCTTGCGCAGCGCCTCAAGACTGTTGCGCTGGTGCTGCATGGCAACGATCAGCGGCCAGTACTCCTTGAAGGAGCCCGGATCGGCCAGCTGCTCGATGTTCTCTCGCGCTGTCCGATGGTTGGTCTTGCGGCGGCGCGCGACCGCGTCGGGACGGTTCTCGTCCAGCGTCAGCGCGTGGCGGTCGTAGACTTCCTGCAGGTCGGCACGGATGTGATCCAGGTCCAGTTCCGCTTCCGCGACGACCGCGCCGCCTTCGACTTCGGCTTCCTGGACGAAGACGATCGGAAACCCTTCGCGGATCACATCGCCCGGCGCCATGGTGACGTCGCGCACGACACCGCTATGCGGCGCGTTGATGACGTGCTCCATCTTCATCGCCTCAACGACGGCAACGCGCTGCCCCTGCCGCACAGTGTCACCAACGGCAACGTCGACTGCAACGATCGTGCCCTGGATTGGCGACGGTACGCCAACCGAACCGTCGGGGCCGGTCAGATCGGGCGCGTCGTCCTCAGGCACGGTTGCCGCCTGCTGCGCCTTGACCTCGGCGTCGTAGGCAAACAGCGCCAGCGGATCCTTGCTCTTCACGCGCGCGCCGGCGAAACCGGCATCGGCGGTCGCAGCCCGCGCCGGTTCGACGAAGCGCTGGCGCTGGTC
>JAFEFW010000387.1 GCA_018240405.1 Pseudomonadota bacterium | reverse complement strand
CCGGCGATCTGTATGATGGTGAATGGCAGGATTGGCGCACGGGACAGTTCCTGGTGCGGCAGGTCGCGCGGCTGTGTGAGGCGGGCATCCCGTTCATCGCCATTCGCGGCAACCATGACGCGCAAAGCGTCATCTCCCGCGAACTCCGCCTGCCCGATCCGGCGCGTGAACTCGGCCATCGCAAGCCTGAGACGGTGAAGCTGGACGCGCTACAGGTCGCCATCCACGGCCAAAGCTTCGCCACGGCGGCCGTGCGCGAGGACCTGCGCAAGGCCTATCCGCCGCCGGTGGATGGCTGGTTCAATATCGGCGCGCTGCACACCAACCTCGACGGTCGCGAGGGGCATGAGAATTACGCCCCCTGCGCGCTGTCCGACCTGCGCACCCACGGCTACCACTACTGGGCGCTCGGCCACGTCCATACGCGCGACATGCCATCGCGCGACCCGTGGATCGTCTATCCCGGCAACCTGCAGGGCCGCAGCGTGCGGGAAACCGGCCCGCGCGGCGCCTGCCTCGTCACCGTGGCGGACGGGCAGGTCGCCGGAGAGCCCACATTCATGCCGTTCGACACGGTCCGCTGGCACATGCTCCAAGTCGATGCCGCGGGCGCCGAGGACGTCGACACGCTGCTGGCGACGGCGCGCAACGCCATTGCCGACGCGGCCGCCGAGGCCGACGGCCGCCTGCTCGCCGTGCGCGTCCGCCTGACCGGCGCCACGCCGATCTGCGCCGCCGTCAGCCGCAGCCCCGCCGACCTGCGCGAGCGCGTGCGCGCTGAGATCGCCGGATTGGCCGATGTGTGGATCGAAAGCCTGGTCGTCAACCTGACCCCGCCGGTGCAGACCGACGCTGCGCCCGCGCCGCTGACCAGCGAGATCCAGCACCTCGACGGCGCCAGCCTCGGCGATGGCGCGGGGAAATACCTGAAGGACATGCTCGACCGCCTGCCCGGCCTGCGGGACGAGATACGGGCACTGGACGCAGCGCACCCGGTGCTGGCGGTGGATGACACCGGCACGCTCCCGCCCGAGTTGCTCGACCGCGCCCGCGCCCTGCTGCTGGCGCACCTGGGGGAGGGGTAGGTGCGTCCGGCATTCGCCGCGCGCCTGCGCGCCCCCAAGGTCACCATTCGCCAGCACGGCCGCTCCTGGCGCGACCATCCGATACTTGGCCTCAAGGCGGGAAGCTGGAGCCGGCCGCCGCGCAGCAAGTCTTCTGCCCATGGGCCATGGGCGCACGGCCGGCGCCGACCCAACGAAACATCGGCGTTCATCGGCGTTCATCGGCGGTTTCTTCACCCTTTCCCGCCAGCACCTTCGGGGTGGCACAGTGGATTCAACCGCCGATTAACGCCGATGAACGCTGATGGACGGTCCATCAAACCAGCCCTCGTGGCCGCGTCGACAGTCGCGGATGAATGGCGCAAGGCCGCCTGTAGTCGAGGTCGTCGTGATTTCGGTCGTTGCCAGGGACCGGCACGCCAATGCGCCTGACCGCCCTGACCCTGACCAACTATGGCAATTTCCGCGCCGAGCGGATCGGATTCAGCGCGCAGCCCGGCACGCTGAACCTGCTGATGGCGCCGAATGGTGGCGGCAAGTCGGTGCTGCGCGGCGCGTTTTGCGACCTGCTGTTCGGCATCGGTGGCCAGAGCCCGATGGGCTTTCGCTACGGTTATCCCGGCATGCGACTGCTGGCCGAGGCCATCGACGCCGCCGGCGGAGCCTTCAGCTTCGGCCGCCGCAAGGGCCAGGGCAACACGTTGATCGACGCCGAGGGCGCCGCGCTCGACCCCACCTCGGTCACCCGCTGGCTCGGCGCGGTCGACCGCAAGCGGCTGGAGCAGCTTTTCGCTCTCGACACCGACCGGCTGCGTGCGGGGCAGGAGGATTTGCTGGCGTCCGGCGGTGAGCTCGGCGCCGCGCTGGTCTCCGGCGCTGGCGGTGCACGCGACCTGCGCGCGCTGCGCCGGCGGCTGGAGCAGGAACGCGACGCCCTGGCTCCCCAGCGGCGCTCTGCCAACCGTCCCTTCTACGCTGCGCTCGACAGTTTCGTGAGCGCCCGCAAGCGGAAGGAAGCGGCACTGCTGCGTCCCGACCGCTGGAAGAAGATGCGGCAGGGGCTGGAGGAGGCGCGGCAGACGCAGACAGAGCAGAACGCGCTTGCCCACGCCGCCTCGGCAGAGATCGCGAAGCTGGAACGCATCCGGCGGGTGCGGCCCATCCTGCACGCTCTGGATGGAGCCTCCGCATGGCTGGACGCGCACCCGGATGCGCCGGTGCTCGACCCGGCGCTGAAGCCGCGGCTGGACAAGCTGCGCGAGCAGATTGTCATCGCCGAACAGCGCCTGCAGCGGGAGCGGGAACAGGCCGCCGCGCTGGCCGAGCGGCGCGACGCCGTGGCGGTGGACACCGTGCTGCTCACCGAGGCCGAAGCCATCGACGCCCTGGCGCAGGCTGCCGGCGCGGCACGAAAAGCAGAGGCGGATCTGCCAAATGTGGCGGCGCGCGCGGACCGGCGGCGCGGGGAGATCGCCGGCCGGCTGCGTGAACTCGGCCTGTCCCTTTCGGCCGAGCGGGCCGGCGAGGCGGTGGCGGAACGCGCCGCCGTCGCTCGGGCGCGCCGGCTGATCAAGTCGGGGGAGACGCGGCAGGCCGCCGTCACGACCGCCGCTGCCGAGGTGGCGCGACTGACGGCGGAGCTGGCGCAGGCGCAGGAAGAAGCGGCACGGCTGCAGCCGCCGGCCGATGTCGCGGCGCTCGATGCCTGCATGCGGGAAATCAGGTCCGAGGGGGAGCCGTTGCGCCGGCAACGCGACCTGGCCGCACGATGCCGACAGGAAGCGGCCGATCGCGACGCGGCCCTGGCGCGTGTCCCCGGCTGGAGCGGCTCCGTCGCCGATCTGGCTGCGGTCGCGGTGCTGTCCGCCGATACCTATCAGCGCTACGCGGAGGCGCTGCAGGCCGCCAAGGCACAGGCAGAGCGCCGGCAGGAGGAGGTGGCCGGGCTGCATCGCGATCGGGATGCGGCGCAGGCTGCACTGGATGGCTTGTCGGCTGGCGGCGCGGTGCCGGATCAGGCCGCCCTGGCCGCCGCACGGGCGCATCGCGACCAAGGCTGGCATCTCGTGTTTCGTATGGCGTTCACGCCCGACCGCCCGACGCCGGAGGAAGAGCGCGCCTTCGCCGACGGTCGGCCTCTGCCGTTGGCTTATCAGCAGGCGGTTG
>JAFEFW010000386.1 GCA_018240405.1 Pseudomonadota bacterium | reverse complement strand
GGGCGGCGCCCTTTCATCGGGCTGCTGGGCGCGCTCGCACCGCTGCCACACCGGTCGCGCAAAGCGATTTGGTGCCGAATATTGTATTTCCGCGATTATTACACGCCATAGTAGTATATTTCCTATTCGCTACGACCTATGCGGGGATCAAGGCGCCCACCGCGGCTGATCTATGCGGCTGCGGCTCTGGCCGAACCTAGCGTGCGACGCGCCGCGTCAGTAATAACACGCTATGGTTGAGCATTTTATTGCTTTTACGCCTTATTGTCGATGAAGAAACAGCTTGTAGAGATATCTGGTAGAGCTTAAGCGCCACTTACGCGCCTAAGCCGGTTGCACGTATCAGCGCCCCTAGTAACCATTCGACTCAAAGTATCTATGCAACTTTGAGTTGCTTGTTTGTACACCGATATTAGTACAGTGTTGGGTTGTGCAATGATTGTGCACGCCGGCGCAGGGGAGCGATAGGCTGCTGAAGGTGACGCATGACAACGGTATTGCCGAAAGGGTTTGGTTTGCCGGTAAGGCCGGCAAGCTGGTTCCGGTGGCGGGCCGACGCGGCGACCGCAGTTCTTCTTGTCATATCTGCCCATTTGTCTCCGGCCGTCGCTGATCATGGTCACGCTGCCTGTTGCTGCCGCCCGTTCCCACACCGTGTTCGCTGACTAAGGAGTCGAGCCGATGTCGATCCATTCCGCCGCGCTAACCGACGACGCCCATTTGCTGCCGCCGGTGCGGTCGGAGATCGCCTTTATCGATCCGGGTGTGGACGATGTGCCGGTGTTGCTGGCTGGGCTGCGGCCGGAGGTCGAGGGTGTTCTGCTCCAGCCGGAACTGCCCGTCGCCAGCCAGATGGCCGCCACGCTGCGTAACCGCCGGAACCTCGACGCCATTCACATCCTTGCCCATGGCGGGCCCGGCAGCATCCAGTATACCGGCCAGCACTGGACGGCTGAGAGCCTGTCGCCGGACGCGGGCCTCGCCTCAATCGGCCATGCGCTGGGATACGACGGTGAATTGTGTCTTTGGAGCTGCGAAACCGGCGCAGGGCCCGCTGGAACAGCGTTCGTCGATGTTCTGTCGAAGATGACCGGCGCGCGGGTAAGAGCATCAAGCCGGATCGTCGGAGCCGCTGCCCGGGGCGGGAGCTGGGACGTCGATGGTGTTGGCACTCCTCCTCTCACTCTCGCCGGGCTGTCCGCCTACGCAGGTGCATTTAACCAGAATCTTCAGAGCGTAACGGTTACCGGGATCGCTGACATCGGCCAGATATTAACAGCGACGCCGAGCTTTAACGGGAACGGCAATCAGGGCACGCTCACCTACCAGTGGCGTTATTCGACCAATGGCGGCAGCACGTGGATCACCATCACTGGTGCGACAGCATCCACATTTACAATCACAGCGGCCCAGCAGGGTTACATCATCGACGTCGTTGCCACTCAAAGCTTTGGTGGCGGAAACACCAGGACAGCGACCAGCAATCCAACGGGCTCTGTAGCCTGCTTTCTCGCTGGCACCCTGATCGACACACCGAAAGGCAAGGTGCCTGTCGAGACGCTGGTGCGTGGCGACGACGTCGTCACATCCGACGGCAAGGTGTCTCCCGTTCAGTGGGTGGGCCGCCAGACCGTATCGACGACCTTTGCCGACCCGACGCGCGTGCTGCCGATCCGCATCAAGGCCGGTGCATTCGGCGACGCTATGCCGGAGCGGGACCTGCTCGTCTCCCCCGACCACGCATTGCTGGTCGATGGCGTGCTGGTCCATGCCGGCGCGCTGGTGAACGGCCTGTCGATCGTGCGCGAGCACGACGTGCCGAACACGTTCACCTACTACCACGTCGAACTGGCGGACCATTCGCTGGTTCTGGCCGAGGGGGTGCCCGCCGAAACCTTCATCGACAATGTCGACCGCATGGCCTTTGACAACTGGGCTGAGCACGAAGCGTTGTATCCGGCCGGTGCCCCAACAATGGTCGAAATGGACCTACCGCGCGCCAAGTCGCACCGTCAGGTGCCGCGCGCGATCCGGGAGCGTCTGACGGCACGTGCAGCCGCGCTGTTCGGCGCGGTCGAGCAGGCCGCGTAAATCGGCGGATAGGGCGGTGCGCTGTCGCACCGCCTCAGCAATTCCCGGCATGCGACAGCACGTTTCACGCCAGGCGTACGGTGCCTGAGGGTTACGAGCGCACTTGGCGTGTCAGAACGCGCTGTCACGGCCCGGCAGATGACCCCATCGTGGCGACCGTCGGCGCAAGCGGTCGCACGCATCAACCACCGACCGCCACGCCAGACGGTGCCGCCGTTGCGCCTCAGGCAGGCGCCGCGGACCGGGCTGCCGCCTCCAGCACGGCCGTAATCACACGCGCATCGGCATCAGCACATACAGCGCGCTGGCGTCGCCGGCATCCTGCACCACCGTCGGGGCGGAGCCGTCGGCGAAGCGGAACTCCACCTGGTCGGCGATCTGGTCGGTGATGTCGTTCAGGTAGCGGGCCTGGAAGCCGATCTCCAGCGGGCTCGCCTCATACTTCACGTGGTCGGCGTCGAGTTCCTCGCTGGCGGTGCCCTGTTCCGGGCTGCTGGCCGACAGCGTCAGCAGATCGCGGGCGAGCGACAGTTTGACCGGCCGCGACCGCTCCGACGAGATCGCCGCGACGCGGGCGACGGCATCGGCGAAATCCTTCTTGCCGACGCGCAGCACCTTGTCGTTGCCGCGCGGGATGACGCGTTCGTATTCCGGGAAGGTGCCGTCGATCAGCTTGCTGGTCAGCAGCACCTGATCCGCCTTGAACTGGATGCGCGTGTCGGACAGCGCCACCTCAACGTCGCCGTTCACCTCCTCCAGCAGCTTGCGCAGTTCGTTCACCGTTTTCCGCGGGATGATGACGCCCGGCATGGTGGCGGCGCCCTCCGGCACTGGCTCCTCGACGCGGGCCAGGCGGTGGCCGTCCGTGGCGACCGCGCGCAGCACTTTGGTGCCGTCGCTGTCGGCGCAGTGCAGGTAGATGCCGTTCAGGTAGTAGCGCGTCTCCTCGGTGCTGATGGCAAAGCGCGTGCGGTCGATCAGCGCGCGCAGCGTCAGCGCGGTCAGGTTGAACCGATGCGGCAAGGAGCCGGCGGTCATCGACGGAAAATCCTCCGCCGGCAGTGCCACCAGCTTGGTGTCGTAGCGGCCGGCGCGCAGCGCCATCTGCGCATCGCCGCCGGGGTGGTCGAGTTCCACCTCGGCGC
>JAFEFW010000385.1 GCA_018240405.1 Pseudomonadota bacterium | reverse complement strand
TGGTAGGTCTGCCCGTGCAGGAATCCGCCGGAGCCGTTGGCCAGCGCCTGTACGATGCGGTCGGCGATCAGGATGCCGCCGATCGGCTGGTAGCCGCCGCCGAGGCCCTTGGCGATGACCTGGATGTCGGGCGTGATGCCTTCCTGCTCCCAGGCGTGCATTGTGCCGGTGCGACCCATGCCGCACATCACCTCGTCAAGGATCAGCAGTGCGCCGTAGCGGTCGCAGATCTCTCGCACGCGCTTGAAGTAGCCGGGCAGGGCGGTGACGCAGCCGGTCGTCGCACCGACCACCGGTTCGGCAAGGAATGCCGTCACGGTGTCGGGGCCGACGCGCTGGAATTCGGCGTCGAGTTCGTCGGCGAGGCGGTCGACGTACTGCGCGTCGGTCTCGCCGTCGTGCTGGAACCGGTAGGCGAAGCAGGGGGAGACAAGGCTGTGCGCCGGCGACAGGATCGGCTCGTATTTCTCCCGCCGCATCATGTTGCCGCCGGCGGCGAGCGCGCCCAGCGTGGTGCCGTGGTATGACTGGCGGCGGGCGATCGTGCGGACGCGCTGCGGCTGGCCGATTTCCAGGAAGTATTGCCGAGCCAGCTTGATGGCGGCCTCGTTGCCTTCGGAGCCGGAGGAGCAGAACCAGGCACGCGTCAGGCCGCCGGGTTCATCCTGCAGCAGGAGTTCCGCAAGGTCCTCGGCCGGCTGGTTGGAGAACGTGCCGGTGTGGGCGTAGGCCATGCCGGCCGCGGTGAAAAAGATGGCATCGGCGACGCGGCGGTTGCCGTGGCCGATGCAGGCCACCGCGGCGCCGCCGGAGCCGTCGATGATGCGGCGGCCATCTGCCGTGTGGAGGTATATGCCGTCGCCGTTGATCGCGACGGGAGGAATGGCGCCGGAACGGTGCAGGATACGGGACATGCGGCGGATGGGATCATGCCGCGGGCGCGGGGGCAACTGCTGCGTTTATAGGGAAAGCCCTTTGGAGGTCGCCCATTCGTCGAGGCTTATGACCATGGTGGCAAGATCCCGGTCCGGCTGGGACCGCACGGCGCGGGCGAACGGCGCGTCTGCGACAATAACGGCACGGGCGCCCACTGCGAAGGCGAAGGCCAGATAGAGCGTGTCATATGGAGAGTGGTTGAGCGCGAGCCCAAGCTGGAGAGCCGCGTCGTGAAGGTGAAGGGTCACTGTCGGTGTGGGCTCGACCAAGGTGTGGAGCATGGCAAGACCGTCCCGAGCTTCCCTCGGAGCAAACACCTTGCGGCGCACCTCGCGCCACAGGACGTTTGCTGCTTCGTTCAGCCAGAAATCCGGTACCGCAAGGTGCGGCTCCACTTGCAGGAGGGCATCGGCCAAGTGCTTGTCGGGTTCGGGAAGTATCCACTTCAGCGCGACCGACGCGTCAACGACAAGCACGATTTAGTCGTCGCGCTCAGGTCCAGCGAGCTTGTCAAGTCGCTCCCGCCGTGATTCTGCCAGCAGTTCCGCCACCGACGGGGATCCGCGCTCCGCTGCTTTTTCTCGCAGTACGGCGAGCTGTGCAGCGATCCGCATGCGTCGGGCCATCATGTCATCCGTGGATGCGAGCGCAGCGCGAAGGATTTCGCGGTGTTCCGCTTCGGCGGAGCGGCCATTTTCCGCCGCGCGTATCCGCAACCGGCGAACAATGTCGTCGTCGAGGTTTCGGACGGTAAGGGTAGCCATGAGAGGAGCCTATGCTGTCAACCGCTGCAATGACAGCATAAGCGGCCTGGGGCTGGACCTCAAGCGCGCAGCCATCCCAAGCCAGGCCGACCCGCTCAATATCGCACCCATGCTGGCATGTCCGTCAGAGCCGCAGCAGAAGGTGTATGACCATGCCAAATGCGCGTAGAGCGTCGAGCACCGGTTGCGGCAGCAGGCCAGCCAGAACCCGTATGGCCGTGGGGTCGCTCAGCACGGCAAGCGTCAGTGCCAGCGCAAGCAGGATCGCGGCAATGGTGAATGTCGCATTCGCCGCCCTGGTGGATCCGTGGTCCAGGATCGCGAAGTCCGGCTGCTGTGGGTTGTAGGCCGCCTCTACGCGGGCGCCTGCCGGGAACTGCGCCGCCTTGGCTCTGGCCTGTGCCTCGGTTCCCTGGAACGGGCCACCGACCTGAAGCCGGCTGCCTGCCCGCTGCAGGCCGTTCACCTCATACGTATAGGCGACTTCGACTGTGTGGGTTTGGCGCGGGTGGGGCGCGGCGCCGCTTGACGCGAGCCGCGGACGTATGACCGACCGTTGAATCGTTGCGATCGCCCGGGGCCAGGACAGGCTTCGGATGGCGGTCTTGCGCAGCCACAGACCGAAAGCCAATGCGACCAGGCCTGCCGCAAGCAGCGCAATCTCGAGGGCATCAATGAAGAGGTGCGGGAATGCCATGAGGCCGACCAGCATCGCGCGAGAGAAAACCGGTTCAAATTGGAGCCGGCCGCATCGTGCAGAACGTGCTACACCCCCGCCGTCACCCGCCCGGCACTCGCCGACATCTTCCGCGCACGCTCGACGGCAGCGCGGGCGCCGTCGGTCTGGGTCAGCAGGTCGAGCGTCTCCGTATCATCCTCGGTCACCGGCGTCAGCGCCTGATCCATGTAGGCGCGGTGGCCGGGGTCGCGCAGGACCTCCCGCCGCATGGCGTCGATCCGCATCCAGCGCCAAGCCATCCGCATGTGCTTGCTGAGGATTTCCCAGCCGTAGCGCGGGTAGAACAGCCATGCCGGTTCGCGCGGCATGGTCGGGCGGCGATCGCGCCGATACTTCAGCCGGAACAAACCACCTTGCAGCGGATGCAGCTTTTCCACCTCGCTGTAGCTGGAGAACAGGAACATGACTGCCATCAGCCGCTTCAATCCCATGCCGGAAGCGGCACCACGGCGCAGGATCGTCTTCATGTGCGCCGGCGTATAGTAGCTGCGCCAGGCTTCCTGGTAGATGGCCTGCCATTCCTGTCGTGTCATGACCGGGTGATCGGTGACGACGTGCTCCAGGTCATACTTGTTCAGGTCGGCGTCCATCGCCACGCCCTTGAGCCACAGTTTCTTGTGGTCCTCCGATCCGGGCAGCGGCGTCAGGCAGAAGAACTCCAGGATATCCAGCGGCAGTTCGCGCTGGATGATCTCAATATCAGACCGGATCGACTCCGGCGTGTCGTTCGGAAAACCCAGAATATAGCCGGCATAGGTGATGACCCCAGCTTTCTTCCAGGACAGCAGCATCGAGCGGTACTCGGTGATGCGGTTCTGCTTCTTCTTCGCCGCCGCCA
>JAFEFW010000384.1 GCA_018240405.1 Pseudomonadota bacterium | reverse complement strand
CCACACAACGCGACGTAGAAGTTCGCCACCGCGGTCAGCTCGACCAGCCATTGCACGCCGTGCCGGTCGCGTAACGCCTCGAACACCGCCGGCTCGACCCGGTTGGCGCGCATGAGCTGGCGCATATAGAGCACGATGTCGCGCTCCTCCGCCGGCAGGCCGGACGGATCGCCCTTGCTGCGCAGCAGGTCGATGAGGGGTTCGCGCAGGCCCACGCGGCGGGCCACGTCGACCTGCGCGGCCCACACGTAATTGGCCTCGCGTTCGCGCACCGCCGTCAGGATGGCGATCTGGCGCAGCTTGGGATCGACGACGCACAGTTCGCGCGCGAACGGCACCATCGGCAGCAAGCGCTCCGTCAGTTTCGGACTGTGCAGCAGCATGCTGAACGGACCGCGTACGCGTCCAAACACCTCCATGACCTGATCAAACGCGTGCCCGTCGTCCGGCGCCATTTCGGCCTTGCTGGTAACCGGCGTGTAACGCGACATGCTCGCCTCCGTGGGTGCAAACCGAAATGGCCGCCCCAACCTGATACCGGGCAAGACGGCGGCGGCCCGGATCAGAACGGCGACCAGGCCGGCGGTCAGATCTCCGAGTAGCCCGACCCCCGCGTCGTTACGCCGCGGCCGGTCGCCTGGTCGATCCAGCCGAACTCCTTCAGGATCTGCTGGCTGTAGGTGACGCGGCCGTTGACCTTGTCGGCCGCCTCGGTCGACAGCAGCAATGCCGCTCGGGCCATCAGGATCGGCGGCTCGCCTTTCGGGTCGTCCATGCCGGTGACCAGCTTGAAATGGACGGTGCCCGGCGTCGGCACCACCTGCGATGGTGACACGGCTGTGACCGAGATGCCGCCATAATGCGCCACCTCCTGTGCCAGGCCCTGCGTAAAGCGCTCCAGCGCCGCCTTCGTCGCGCCGTACATCACGCCGCCGCGTACCTCCTGGTCCTCATAGGGTCCGCGGCCGGGACCGATCGCGGCGCCGGAACTGATGTTGACGATGGCGCCCGAGCGGCGGGGGATCATGTCCTTCAGCACCTCCTTCGACAGGATGAAGGGGGCGTGGACGTTGATCTGGAAGCAGCGGACCCAGCGGTTGGTCGGATAGCTCTCGGTCGGCACGTAGTAGTTCAGCGCGGCGTTGTTCACGAGGATATCGACCGGTCCGTAGGCGGCGCGCGCCGCCTCGATCAGCGCGATGCACTCGGCCTCGCTGGAGATATCGGCCGCGACAGGTGTCGCCTCGCCGCCGGCCTTGCGGATCAGGTCGACCGTGCGGGCGAGCGAGCCTTCCAGCATGCGATGCTCGCCCTCGTTCACCGTCCGGGCGGCGCAGACGACGCGGGCGCCCTCACTGGCGAAGAGTTCGGCAATTTGCTGGCCGATGCCACGGCTGGCTCCGGTGACGACGGCGACCTTGCCCTTGAGTTTGCCCATGATGGCGTTTCCCTTCTGGTTGTTTGCCGCATCATCCGGCAGCGATTGACGGAACGCAACCGGGACGCACCGCTGCAACCCATCTGGAACGCGAAAGGCCCGGTCGATGACCGGGCCCTCATTTCTTCAGCTATTTCGTTAACGCACCGGCAACAGCGTTGGCTCGGCGACCGCCGCGTCAGGGTGAAAGCAACGGGCCGAGCGCCGTCGGCTGCCGTCTACCCGGTGCTTCAGCTATTCCTGCGACGACGCGCAAACCATCCGGTAAAGGCGGCCGCAGAGGCCACCAACGCCAGGGAAGCCGGCTCCGGGATCGGAACCAAGCCGCAGCCGGTGCTGCCGATTTCGCACACGCCCGAAATCCTGGGCTGCTTGAAGTCACTCCAGCCGCCGGTGATCATCGTGATCTCAATCTTCGTCATATAGTCGCCGTTGTTCGCGACGATCGTCAGGAAATTGGAACCGTTGCCAAGATCGCCGGACGTTGGAAACGTATAGTTCGTCGACGTGTCGGTGTTGTTGAAGTCGTCGTGGTAGAATACGTCGATCGAGGCCTGCGAGCCGGAGCTTCCGCCTTGGAGGTTCATAATGAAGTCGCCAAACCCGTAGGCGGTGCCGCTATCTGGCACTGTCGTGATACGAAGACTGTCCAGCAGGCCGCCGCCATCCTTTTGGATATCCGCCTGCCCTTTAGCTGCCTGATTGAGGGTCTGGCTGGTCAGTGACGAAAAGTAGACCGGCACGAGGGATCCTTTCGTCTGACCTGTGAGGAGTGCGCCGGTTTCCTTGTCGCCAAAAAGAATATTCTCCTCATCGGGCTGCGGATTGTTGCCTGGCGTAAACACAATGGCGGCTGGCGCGGGGCCCGCCAGGATTCCCAACAGCGTCATAGTGAGCGCGGCAAGACCTGCGCGTATGATTTCCTTGGCTCGCATGTCCGCTCCTGGTGTCAGATTTGCTACGATATATTGCAATTACCATACCAGCCTTGCATACAATTAGGAATCAAACGGTTACCAGCAGCCTGAGATAACGACGTGGGAGGGGTGTAAAGAATACCGACGCATTTCGTTTCGGGCGGAACGAATAAATCTTGTGCCAATAAAAAATATCGTCCCCAAACAATAGGAAAATCCCGAATTATGAAACAGATTGCCAAATACTGACGAAGCGAACCATCAGCGGAAACAAGCTTTCAGCCACGCCCGGACTCTGCTGCGTGCGCGCGCCGCCGGTCCGTGATGTTGGTGGGGCAGGCAGCTGTCCCGATGCCATGCGCCAGGTGACCGCCACGCCCGCGCCCGACTGATGAGCCGTTCAGCGCCGGACATCGCGCTAACCGGAGCGGGAAAGGGCGCACTGCCGGAAGCAGGTTATCGTGGCGGGCGAAGGCTCACAGCCCCAAGGCCTGCAGTTGAAAACCCGGGCGAGACGACGCCCTTGTGGCGGCAGCGTGGACGGTGGGCGTTGCGCCGCCGCAGCCAGACCGGCTCTGACGAGCCTTAGTGTCCGCGGCGCACGGCCTTACTTGCCCTCCCGCACGAACCGGTTGCGCAACACCCCTATGCCGGTCAATTCGACCTCCACCACATCGCCATGCACGAGGTCAGGGGAGGTGCCGTCCGTGCCCATCCAGATCACGTCGCCCGGATACAGTGTCAGGTATTTCGTCATCGCGGCAATGTAGTGGGCAATACCGAAGATCATGTCGTTGGTCTTGAAGCGCAGATCTTCCTTGCCGTTGACGCGAATGATCGTTTCCATTTCGTCAAGATTGACGTCAGTTTCGATCCACGGCCCCATCGGCTTGAACGTGTCGGTGTTCTTGCCGCGCCAGAAGGTGCG
>JAFEFW010000383.1 GCA_018240405.1 Pseudomonadota bacterium | reverse complement strand
GCCGATTCCAGATTCACATACAGATCGAACAGGCTTTCGAACCGGTCCGGTGTGGTGCCGGACAGTTTGGGCTTGCCCGCGTTCGCCCGGTGGTTGGTGGTGATGAACAGTCCGGGCCGCTCATGATGGGAGCGGATGTCACGGGCAAAGGCGTCGATCAATTCGGGTTCGATCGCGTTGCGCCAGATCACCCAGCCGCGTTCGCTGAATTGCGCAAGGTCGTCGCGCTCTGCTGCGGTAATGGTGCGGGTGCGGTAGAGTTCGTCGATATGTTTGTCCGCGCCTGGCGCGTCGGTCCACAACTGCTTCATGCCGCGCATGTCGCCGGGTGCCGCCCACATCGTCTCAGCTCTCACGTCGTTATGGGCATGGCTTAAGTCGGTTCGCGGCAGGATTCAACTCTTACGGGCACAGGCTTCGGGCACGCTGGACGGCGCACCGTGTTGCCGCGGCCGGCGACGCACGAGCCGTGTCGCGCATCCGTGAAGCCTGCCATCTACCGGCCTGAAGTATCGTTTCAGACAGAATAAATAGCGCGACCGGAAGGGGCAGATGGAGTCCCGGAACCGGCCATTGCCGCGACAGGGAGATGCAAGTCATGGGGCGCCTGGCAATCTGCGCCATTTTCAAGAACGAAGCGTCCTACCTCTCGAGTGGATAGCTTATCACCGCGCGATCGGCTTCGACCATATCGTGCTGTACGACAATGCAAGCACCGACGGCGGCGCGGCGCTCATTCGCTCCTCCTGGGCCGCCTCGTGCACCACGGTCATACCGTAGCCGCAACGGCCTGGCCAATTGCCGGCGTATCGCCATTTTGCTTACAACCTGTCGCACCTGTTCGATTGGGCCGCATTTATCGACATTGACGAGTTCCTGCTGCCACTGGACGAACTGTCGATCCGGCCGGTGCTTCAGGACTGCGCAGGCTTCTCCGCCGTTACACCGTGCTGGCGTGTTTTCAGCGCCTCGGGATGGGAGACCCCGCCCAAGGGACTCATGCTGGACCATTACGACAGGCGGGCGCCGGATGTGATCCCGGTGAACGCGCATATGAAGTCGATTGTCCGCTGCACCGACTTGCTTGATGTGACGGCCAATCCGCACGAGTTCGTACTGAAAGGCCCGGTGTGCAACCCGCTTGGCGAGCCGGTGCCGAACATCGCCATCCAGCCCGAACCCTGCCATCAGCGCCTGGTCATCAACCATTACGTGACCCGGTCCCGGCAGGACTGGATGGCAAAAATCCACCGCGGCAGCGCGGCGGTCGAAACCGGAACAGTGAAGTACCACGCCGGACTGTTCGACCATTACACCGAAATCTGCAGCCTGCGTGACGGCGGCATCAAGCGTTTCGTGCCTGCGGTCCGGGCCCTGCTTGCGGGCTCGCCGACCCCGCTGGCGCCGCAGACCGACGCGCCGGACCGGTCGCTGTCGGTCTCAGCCCATGTCGCCATTGTCGGCGATGTCGACGGAGCAGCGGGCACCTGGATCGGCAAGCGTGGCGGCTGGTTGTGGATCGAAGGCATCACGCTGCGTCCGGGCGGCCGGATCCGGCCGGACGACATCGAGCTTCGGATCCTGCTGACCGGGACTATCCAGTCGCTCTGGACCAAGGCCGGAACATTTTGTGGCTCGAAAGGATTGTCCCGGCCGGTGCGGGGCGTTGCCGTGCGGTTGGTCGGGGACGCCGCCAACCGATACGTCTGCTCCTGCCGGGCGACGTTCACGGACGGCTCGTCATGCGGACCGGTCGGTGCGGAAATCATGTGCGCGACACAGGATCTTTCGCCGCTGGAGGCGCTGCGGATCGATCTGGCGCCGCGGATGTAACGGTGCCCACCCGGAACGGGTGGCGCCGGAACCTCCGCAATCACGTCAGCGAGCAGCGGTTAACATGACTGCGGACGAACTCATGCGCGGCGCCGGGCCTTCCTGGGTGGTTCTGCCGCGCGCAGCAACGGCGTCAGGAAGCGCCCTGTGTGGCTCTCGGGATTCAGGACAATGTCTTCCGGCGTGCCTGCGGCGACGATGCGGCCGCCGCCGTCGCCCCCTTCCGGTCCAAGGTCGAGAATCCAGTCCGCAGTCTTGATGACTTCCAGATTGTGCTCGATCACCACGACCGTGTTGCCCTGGTCCACCAGGGCGTGCAGCACTTCCAGCAGCTTGCGCACGTCCTCGAAATGCAGGCCGGTGGTGGGTTCGTCGAGAATGTACAGTGTCCGGCCGGTGGCGCGCCTGGCCAGCTCTTTCGACAGCTTGATGCGCTGCGCCTCGCCGCCCGACAGAGTCGTCGCCTGCTGGCCGAGGGCAATGTAGCCCAGGCCGACCTGTTGCAGGATTTTCAGCCGGTCGTGGATGCGCGATTGGGCAGAGAAATACGGTACGGCCTCATCCACTGTCATCGCCAGCACCTCGGCGATCGACTTGTCGCGGAATTTGATGTCGAGCGTTTCGCGGTTGTAGCGCTTCCCCTTGCAGGTGTCGCAGGTGACGAAGACGTCGGGCAGAAAGTGCATCTCGATCTTCAGCACGCCGTCGCCCTGGCAGGCCTCGCAACGTCCGCCCTTGACGTTGAAGCTGAAACGGCCGGGCTTGTAGCCACGGGCGCGCGCTTCCGGCAATTCGGCGAACCAGTCGCGGATCGGGGCGAACAGGTCCGTATACGTGGCCGGGTTTGACCGCGGTGTGCGGCCGATCGGCGACTGGTCGATGTCGATGATCTTGTCGAGATGCTCCAAGCCTTCGATCCGATCATGCACCGACGGCACCAGGCCTGCGCCCATCAGGCGGCGGGCCGCGGCCTTGTAGAGCGTGTCGACCACCAGCGTCGACTTGCCGCCGCCGGAGACGCCGGTGACGCAGGTAAAAGTACCCAGCGGAAACGCAGCCGTAACGTCCTTGAGGTTATTGGCACGCGCGCCGACCACGCGCAGCACGCGGTCCTTCTGCATGGGGCGCCGCATCGGCGGCACCGGGATCATTTTCCGGCCAGACAGGTAGTCGCCGGTCAGCGACTTCGGATTGGCGGCCACCTCCGCGGGAGTCCCTTCCGCGACCACATGCCCACCGTTGATCCCCGCCGCCGGACCCATGTCGATCAGGTGGTCGGCCGCCCTGATTGCGTCCTCATCGTGTTCGACGACGAGGACGGTGTTGCCCAGGTCGCGCAGGCGGCGGAGGGTGCCGAGCAGGCGTTCGTTGTCACGCTGGTGCAGGCCGATCGACGGTTCGTCGAGCACGTACAGCACGCCGGTGAGGCCAGAGCCGATCTGGCTGGCGAGCCTGATCCGTTGCGATTC
>JAFEFW010000382.1 GCA_018240405.1 Pseudomonadota bacterium | reverse complement strand
TGACTGCCAGCATGCCTCCATTGTCGGCAGCTCGCCTGGATCGGTCCGAAGCGATCCGGCCGGAATGATGATCTCGCGCCCGCTGCGCGTGGCGTGCGGCAGTGGTGAGCCGCAATGACAGCAGAACGATGTCGAAAAGCTGCGCGCCGCCGGCAGATCGAAACGCGCCACCTTGTCGGCGCCGGACAGCCAGCGGAATGCGTCTGGCAAGACGTAGGCATTTGTGGCGAATGCGGTCCCGGTGGCGTTGCGGCAGCGTGAACAATGGCACCGCACATACTTGCGGAATGGGATAGCAACCTCGAATTCGACCTGTCCGCAGAGACATCCGCCACGCACTATCATTGCGCACCTCCAGGCTGCCTGCTCGCAGGTGATCGCAACCGATCGAGCAGCAGACGGAACCCAGACACGCCAAGCTCCAGGCAATGCCGGTGATGCGCTACAGCCGCCAGTCGGCCCATCGCGCGCGGCAGCCCGGCGCAACGGTGGCCCTCAGTAATGCTCGACCTCGCCGGCGCCCGGTAGCACAACGGCGGTCGCGTCCCGCTGCTCCCATCGCATCCGTGGATTCGCCGTCTGCCGCACCAGGTCATCCAGCAGCGACCAGGCCAAATCCATCGCCGGCACGGTCAGCGCCGCCGCGAAAGCGCCGACCGCCACCGCGTTGATGTCACCCTGCAGCCCCGGTCGGAAGTAGCGCGCGACCTCGATCCCCAGCGACAGCAGCCCGCCGAGCAGGAAAGCGAGGACGGTGCGGCCGCGGCGCGGACCGCGCAGCCAGACGGCGATGCCAATGGGTATATACATCAGGACATGCCCGACGATGTTCTTCGCCGCATCTGCCTTCGGCACGATGTAGTAGTCGAACAGCGGCAACAGTCCGCGCAGGTCGACTTCCGGCGCGATCTGCTCGTAAGACCGCCAATGGGTAGAGGCAAGCTGGTTCACCAGGATCAGCGCCGCGAGATACGGCAGCACCATCCAGGGCACGAGCGCCGACAGCCAGCGCCGCAGCCGGTCCATGTCCTGCCGCACCAGCCAGTGCATCAGCACGCCACCGATGACAATTCCAAATGTGCGGTAGGTGATGGCAATCATCCCTGGCGCTGCCCCCATCACCAGCGTCGTCAAGGCAAAGATGAAGCTGGTCAACAACAGTCCCAGGCCAAATACCGCGGCCACGCTGCGACCAACGTGGTAGCGGCCGTCCCACACCAGCGACAGCAGCATGCCAACCGGGACAAACGAAGCAGCCGAAGCGGTCTGCAGGACAATCCGTACCGGCAGCGGCCGCCCCGAACCAGGCACGGACGTGATCGCGTCCGGCAGGCGCAGCAACTGGCCGATCAGGTCCGGCAGGCTCAGCGCGAAATCCAGCGGCATCAGCAGGAACAGCACCAGCGCCAGCAGATACAGCCGCAGCGCAAGCACCAGCATGGCGACACGATCGCGCCACAGAGTTGGGGCAGCGGTCCATCTATGCCAAAGGACGAAGCACACGCCGCCGATCAGGCTGCCGACCGACTGCGCCGTGATGTAGTTCAACGTCACGGTGCGTGGCGGAAAGAACAGCTGCAGATACTTGATGCCAACGACTGTCAGGAAACACAGCAGCATGGCAACAGCGAAGGCCGGCAGCTTCAGCCAACCGGTCCGGCGCGGCCAGAGCATGGCGGTCACCGTGAACCCGTAAGGCACCAGCATCAACAGGTTGCCGATCCAGTCGGCGCGCTGGTCCGATCCGGTGTCGGCGAAGCGCAGCCGCAGCATCGTCCGCAGAGCCTCGGCGGGATCCAGCGGCACATAGTTCATCGGGATGGGCGAGATGATGGTGCTGGAATACGTCATCACCACCGCCAGCAGCACGCTCAACCCGAAGGCGGTACCGGCACTCGGCCAGACAGAAGCTGGCCCGACGGCATGATCCTGTTGCTGACGCATCCCCTGCCGCGACGCTGACGCCGCTCGGCAAGCGGCCGATCGATGAATAACCGATCGGCCGGTCGTGTTCCAGGTGTTTCCGGCCCCAGCTCAGGCGGGAGCGAAAACGTTCTCCTGCGCCGACAGGCTCGCCCGCCGCAATGTCTTCGGCGGCCTGGCGAAGCGCGCATCGTGCTGCAGCACCGGCATCACCTTCTCGGCGAACAGCCGCATGTTGGTTTCGGACTCATGATGTGGCATCCCGCCGAAACCGAACTCCGCAATCAGGTGGTCCAGGCCGGTCAGCGCCTGCAGTTCCTCCAGCTTCTGGATGCAGTCGTCTGGGGTGCCGACCAGCTGGATGCTGACATAGAAGTCGGTGGCCTTTGCCCGCCGCGCCGGGTCCTTCATCTTCGCATAGGTGACGCCGACCTTGTCGTAGGCCTCGTAGCCCTTCACGGCATTCAGGTGGCCGTCCGAGAAATGATAGTGATTATCGATCGAATCCCACTTCCGGCCGAGATACTCGAAGGCGCGCGCCTGCGCCTCCTCGCGGCTTTCCGCCACCGACACGTTGGTCAGGATCATCGGCGGGCGCGGTGTGAAGCCCTCGGCGGCGGCGAGGTCGTTGAACCGGTGGATGTCGGCCGCGGCCTTCGGCCACTCATTCTGCATGATCACCAGCATGGAGAAGCCAAGGCGCGCCATGACGTCGAGCGATTCCGGACTGACCGCCGTGCCGTAGAAGCGCCGTTCCGGATGCGAGATCGGGCGCGGGCGGATCGAGGTGCGGGGAATCTGGAAATACTCGCCCTGGAACTCGAAGTGCTCGTGCGCGAGCGCCATCTGCACGATCTTTGCGGCTTCGATGAAGCGCGGCCGGGCCTCGCCCTGGTCGATACGGAAGCCCTGGTACTCGACGCTGGCGGCGCCGCGGCCGAAGCCGAAGACGGTGCGCCCGCCACACATGATGTCGAGCAGGGCGATCTCCTCGGCGACGCGGATCGGGTCGTGCCAGGGCAGCACGATGACGGCGGTGCCAAGCGTGATGCGTTTGGTGCGGCCGGCGTAGTAGGCGAGGAGTTGGCAGGGCGCCGGAGACATGGCGTAGCCGGTGAAATGATGCTCCAGCGCGAACAGGGAGTCGAAGCCCAGCGGTTCGGCAAGATCACCGATCGCCAGGTGCTCCGTGACCACCTCGACATCCGGGCGGCCAGGCTTGTTGAGCATGTTCAGCGCGATACCGACTTTCATGGCGGGTTCCTCCGCTTCGTTTACCATTCAGTACTGATGCATACTCGAAGGTAACGGCCAGGTGGTCAAATGCGCTGGGCGATGAGCCGCATGTCGCATTCGGAATGGCTCCGCGGGTCATGGCTGGCGGGACG
>JAFEFW010000381.1 GCA_018240405.1 Pseudomonadota bacterium | reverse complement strand
AGTCGAGGCCGGTGATGGTGTTCGTAATAGTGCCGGGCGCCTCGCCGCCCATGATGAAGGTCTGCGCGCCGCCGGACTCGTAGACGATGCCGATATTGGCGCTGAGCGCGCCGTCCACCTTCATGATCCCGGCGGGCGCGAGGTCGATCAGACCGTTGCCAGTGATTGCGCCGGTGATCTCCAGCGTTCCGGGTGTACCGGAGCGGAGGCCGGAGGCCTGGATCACGCCATTATCGACCACTGACGCGGCGACGCGACCACCGCCGATCAGGCTGTGGCCGGCCTCGATCAGCACCGCGCCCGCGGTTAGTGAACCCGAAGACCCGACATCGATGCCCGACGTTTGGTCGACCGAAAGCGTCGATCCCTGCCAGATGTAGATCGAGTAGGCAACGTTGCCTCGGCTGCCGCCGGTGAGTGAGACAAAACCAGCGCCACCGTTAGGACCGGTGTTCTGACCACCAAGGTCAAAATTCGCGTCCGTGGCGATCGTGGCGCCATTCTGCGCAAGCAATGTGCCGGCGCCGCTGGCGCCGATCAGCAACGCGGTATCAGTACTAGCATTGATCAGTTTCGACCCGGCGCCGGACACCGTGATCACGCCATTGCCGCTGCCGTTCCAGCCGGCAAACAAGCCATGGCTCGTCAGGAATGTGCCGCCATTGGTGACCTGCAGTACACCGTTGCCGCCATTACCGACCAGGACCCCGGTGACAGTGCTCCTGTTGTCGAACAACGAGCCCGCCCCAGTTACCACGACGGTGCCGTGGGCGCCGGAGTTCGAGCCGAAGATGGCGCCGGCATTGCTGATAACAGAGCCGCCGCTCTCAATCGTCAGCAGGCCGTTTCCGGTAGAGAACTGGCCGACCGTGACGTTGCCGGTTCCCGTCAGCAGAATGGTGCCACCATGGCCGACCGTGGCGACGCCGGTACCGTTCGTGCCAATAGCGAGGCCGCCGGCAAGCGACGAGGTTGTGCGGTAGACGGCCGGCGTGAGCTGACCCTGCACCAGCAGGCTGCCATAGGAGCCAACCCCGCCGGCGACCGTCAGCCAGCCAGTGCCATCGTTCTGCACAAGCCCGCCATCCACCACGGTCAACGTGCCTTGCGACGCACCACCGACGGTCATGCCGGTTGAGGCCGTGCCGAGTTGCAGCAACGCCGAAGCGCCCGTGCCGCCGACAATGATGGTGCCCGAGGAGGCCGGGCTCGCGGTCTGTCCGACGCCGATGCCTCTGTCGGCAATGGCAACTGTGCCGCCATTGAGGATGGACAGCATGCCCTTGCCCGCCTGGCCAACGCTCATGCCGCCATAGCTCGTAAGATTCGACCCCGCGCCGCTGACCAGGATCGTGCCCTGGGCGCCAACGATGCGCCCGATGCCGAGGCCGCCGGTCACCAACTGGGTACCGTTGCTGAGGAACGTGCCGAAGGCGCCGATCAGCACCGTTCCGCCGCTCAGGACAGATAGCGACCCGGTGCCAGATTGCCCGACACTCAGGTAGCCGACGCCGTTATTGGCCAGGTTCCAGACGCCGCCGGTCTGGACGGTGACCTCGCCAGTGCTGTCGACGGTGCTGGCGATCAGGCCGCCTTGCTGGTCGGTCAGTTTGGCAAAGTTCTCGATGACCAGTTGCGCCGGACCCAGCGGCGCCGGCCGGGGCAGGGATTGGGAATTGGCGGATAGGTCGTTGAAGCCGACCTGCATAACGCCGCGCGAACTGACGGAATCCAGCGGATCGATCATGTCCGTCCAGCGCGCGCTCGGACCATTGAGGATCAGATGACCGGTGGAGGTCGGGTCGGAGCCTAGCAACGTATAGGTAGCGGTGACGGTGCCGTTGTTGACGATGACCGTCGCCGGCGTGCCGCCGCCGTCACGGCCGATTTGGAAGCTGCCGCCATTGCCGTAGCTGGACGGGCCGGCAATCAGGGCACCCTCGACGGTCATGGTGCCGGCATACACCTGAACCGCACTAGTACTGCCGGATGTGACCGCGAGTGTGCCGTTGATCGGCGCCAGCGTGGTGTTCAGGCGCCCGGGTACAACGACGGTGCCGCCGGCGGCAATGTCGATCCACGAGCTTGGTGCGTATTCACGCAGTGCGGTCGTCAGCAGCGTCGCGCCAGACGCTACCGCTAGCGTCCCAGCGTAGATGTTACCGGTCCCGGGCAGGGCTGTCAGGTTGCTGGTGACGACCAGCGTCGCGTTGGGATCGAAGACGCCAAAGCCAACCATCGACACCGGCGCGGCGCCGGTGGTCAGCGTGAAGGCGGCGGTCTGGTTGTAACCGATCAATGGCGTGTCCGTGCCGGTCGGCACGATGCCGCCGGCCCAGCTTGTGCCGCTCTGCCAGGTGCCGGACAGGCCACTGGTCGAGGGATTTGTCCGGTCCGTCATCAGGATGGTGTCACCATCGGCACCGGTGCCGACAATGATACCCATCGTCGCACTCTGCGCCACCGGCACGGCAGTCACCGACGTCGCCATGCCATTTGTGTTCAGGAACAAGGAGCCGAGGATGGTGCCACTGTTGTTCAGCAGTGTCAGCACGCCTACTCTGACATCGTAGGACAGTGCGCTGATCGCCAGGGAACCGCCGAGATCGACCGTGTCCCCCGCCTGGAAGCCGACAAAGCCGCCGCTGAAGCTGCCCAGGTTGTCGATCTTGAACGTATTGCCTGCAGTGGCGTCACCGAACAGATAGCGCGGTGTCGTGCCGCCCGGCTGGCTGGTGGTGCCGGGCAGGAACGGGATCGCGGCCTGTGTCTCCAGCGTGCCACCGCCACGCACCACGAAGAACGCCGCCTCACCCGCCACACCCCCGGCGATGGCGGCGGGGTCGGTGTTGATCACCACGGTGCCGCCATTGGCGACAATTGAGTTGGAATTAAACAGCGCTGAGGCAGAGCCGACGTTGATTACCAGCGTGTTGCCGGCGTCCGCCTCCATGACGCCCGGGTTGAAGAAATAGCCGGGCTCGAGCGGCTGGGCCGTGCCGAGGGAGGTGCTGTTAATATTTACGGTTAGAGCGCTGCCGGCCGGGCCGTTGGCGCGGATCGTGCCGGCATTGGCGAAATACCCGTTGGCCCAAAGCACGGCCGCTTCCGCACCCGCCTGGCCGGGCACCGCCGTCTGCACAACCGTCGCCGGGTCGAGCGAGGGTTGCAGGACGTTGATCCCGGCATCGCCGCTGAAAACAAGTGCCGCTGCCGGGCCCACCGTACTACCGACGTCAACGGTATTGCCGATCAGTTGCAGATCCAGCGCGCCGATGACGGTGCCCGACGGGACAATCATCGCATCGCCACT
>JAFEFW010000380.1 GCA_018240405.1 Pseudomonadota bacterium | reverse complement strand
CAACGGCCGGTCGGCACTGATGCCTGTCGGCTGCGGTGATCCTTGGGCCTCGCCCCTTGCGAGCTGCGCGCATTCGGCCGATCCTCTCGATGGAAGTGGTTTCCGCGGCTGCGACAGGTCAGTCACATCGTCCGCAAGCCGCGGAACGAGGGAGAAAGGGCAAGATCATGAGCGCAGCCGCGTCGACGATTCCTGCACAATCCATGAAGATTGCGAAGGTCAAGGAGCAGATCGGCGCCATCGTCACCGGTATCGACCTGGCCCGACCGATCGACGCGGCGACGCGGAAGAAGCTGTACGATGCTGTCGTCGACAACGTGGTTCTGGTCATTCGTGGGCAGGAGCATCTCACGCCGGCCCAGTTGCAAGCCGCGGGCGAACTGTTTGGTGAACTGATGGAGGACCAGAACCGGCGCTATCTGGTGGACGGGTTCCCGCTGATCAGTGTGCTTGACAACCGCCACCTGGATAGCAAGGGCCAGCCCGCGAAAGTTGGCGCCAATGCCACCTGGCACACCGACCACACCAATCAGGAGTTGCCGCCGAAATTCACCATGCTCTACGCGGTGGCCGTGCCGGACAAAGGCGGCGCGACCTCGGTCTGCAATTCACGCGCGGCCTATGAGGCGCTTCCGGACGATATCAAACGGAAGATCGACGGTGCAAAGACCGAGAACACGCTGATCAGCAGCGCGCGGATGAAGTCGGGCAACCCCGATATCGTCAAGGCCCAGCTCGAGTCGAAGAAGCCGCCGACGGTGCATCCCCTGGTCCGCACCCATCCCGAGACCGGGACCAAGGCCGTGTGGTTCCACAAGAGCAAGACCGAAACGGTCACCGGCATGTCCCCCGAGGAGACTCAGGATTTTCTGCAGGATCTGACCGACAGGATCACGCAGCCACAGTTTTGCTATGCGCATGAATATCAAAAGGGCGACCTGCTGATCATCGACGACCGTGCTTCATTGCATAAAGCCGGCTTCGACTACGATCACAGCCAGCATCGCCGCCTGTATCGGATGCTCGTGCGGGGCGACCGTCCGTACTGAACTCTCAGGGCAAGACGAGCGTGGCGGATATCAGACCGTAAAAGTAACAAACTGGGTTCGCCACGGCAGGGCCGGCAATGGCAAGGCCGGGACGCTCGCGTATCCGGCCCAATGCCGCCGCTTACGATCGTCGAGAGCGCGGCTCAGCGCACGTCGGTGTCCGGCCATCCCGTCGCGCTGCCAGCCCCCCGTCAGCGCCCGAGCCGGCGCGTGATCGAGACGCGATCGGGATCAAGCGCCGCGAGGCGTGCGGGGTTGAACGGTGAAAGATCCACCGAACGCGCCGCCCCATCCAGGATCAGCTCTGCCATGGCTTCGCCCGTCGCCGGCGCATTGAGGATGCCCCACACACTGTGACCTGTTGCCACATAGGCGCCTCTGGCGCCCGGCACGGCGCCGATCAGCGGCAGTCCATCCGCAGTCACGGGCCGGAAGCACGCCTGGCTGGCGAGGACGGGGGCCCGCGCCAGGATCGGTGACATCCGAGCGCAAAGCGCCTGCAGCCGGTCGATCGCTCCGTCATCGGGGGACACAAAGTCCGGATTGATCGGTAGCGAGGATTCGCTTGAGATGCCGCACACATAGGTCGTGCCATCGGCGCGCGGGAAGACCTCTGGGGTGAGCATTGGGCCGCCTGGCTCCGCGTATTCGAGAAACAGGGCTTCGGGAGGAATCGTCGCGCCGGTCTGGAAAATCAGGCTGTGGCCCTTCAGGCCGAACACCGGGGGCAGCTTCAGCCATTGCGCCGCCAGGATTGACCATGGCCCCATGGCGATGACGACGGCATCGGCTTCCAGCGCCTCCCCGCCGACAACCACGCCGGCGACGGCGCCATTGCGGCGCAGCAGCCCCTCCGCCTCGCCCGGACGCAGCTCAGCGCCCAGCGCTTCCGCCGCCCGCATCATGCCGATGGTAAACGCCGCCGGATGCACCTGCGCCGTTGTGGCGGTGGAGCCGATCTGCCCGGCAATTGCGACGTCCGGCGCGATCCACCCGGGCGCCGCGTCGTGCTGCGAGGCGTGGGAACGGCCCATCTCGCCGGCGTAGGTGGTCATCCGGCGATAGCCCCAGTCACCCTGCAACGACGCGGCGAGTTCGGCATGCAGCGCGAAGCTCCGCCGGGCGAGGGGCATGAGGGGCGTGCCATCACACCAGTCAAGCGCCAGGAACCCGCCGGACTTGCCCGAGGCGGCGCAGGCGACGCCATTACGCTCCAGCACCATCACATCGGCACCTCTTACCGCGAGGTGGTAGGCAATCGACGTGCCGATCACGCCCGCGCCGACGATCAGAACCCGCATGCCCGCTTCTCCCGGTTGGATGTTGCGCATCACATGCTGCCCCCAGATGACGACAGCAAGGTCCCGTGGCTCGGCGATGCACGCGTGATCGGGCGAGACTGGCCCGCGTGTAGCCAAAGAACTTTGCGGATGGCCACAGGCCGCGATCGACCTGTTCGGGCCCAACGCAGTGCCGGGTGCGATGGACCCGTGGCTCAGGCTTGCCTCGATACGCGTTTGCGCCGAGTGTCCCGCCTGAACTGGCGTGCTGGCACCGCTGTGCTCGCGCCGGCTTGGTTATTGTAACTACATACGTATTGTCAATAGAGCCGCCGTCCAGGAAGGAGAGCCCGTTGAGCCAAACGTCCACCGCCACCGGCCCGACCGCCGAACTCGGCGCCTTCGTTGCCAGCCTGCGCTTCAGCGACCTGCCGGCCTCCGTCGTGGCGGCGGCCCAGAACGTCATCCTCGACGCCCTCGGCTGCGCCATCGGCGCCTGGACCGATGACCGCCCCAAGGCCGACATCATGTGCGCGCTCGCCGGAACGTTCCGAGCGGCGCCGGTCGCGACCGTCTGGGGCTCCCAGGGCGTGCGTACGGACGCTGCGGTGGCGGCCCTGGCCAATGGCGCGCTGGTGAATGCGGCTGACTTCGACGACACGCACAAACGCGCGCTGCTGCATACCGGATCGGTCGTTGTGCCCGCCGCCCTGGCGCTGGCCGAGGAACGTGGCCTGTCCGGCCAGGCCGTCATCACCGCGGTGGTGGCAGGCTATGAGGCCGCGGTCCGCGTCGGCATGGCTGTCATGCCGACGCACTACCGCTTCTGGCACTCCACCGCGACCAACGGCACCTTCGGCGGCGCCGCCACCGCCGCCTCGGCGCTCGGCCTGGATGCCAACGGCGCGCGCATGGCGCTGGGCTTCGCCGGCACCCAGGCGGCGGGGCTGAACACGTTCTTCACCTCCGGCGACCTGACCAAGAGCC